>CAYWCK010000008.1:0-35035 GCA_964456685.1 uncultured Bifidobacteriaceae bacterium
CAGACCCCCAGACTACGATGGTGACTGATTACGGGTTCGACGCCCTGCGGGCGGCGCGCAACTATCGGCGCGCGCTGCTGCGGGAATTCGAACCCCACCTCAAGGGGCTGGTGCTGGATGTCGGCGCTGGCACTGGGCAGTTCACTTCACTCCTTGCTTCACTCCCTTCCGTCGCGCAATTGACGGCCGTTGAGCCGGACCGAGCCTTCACCGGCGAACTGCGCCGCGCCATGCCCAACGTGAAAGTGATCGAAGGCACGGTGACGGCAGTGCCGGAGTCGCCTCCGTGGGATGCGTTGGTTTGCGTGAATGTCCTGGAACACATTCCCGATGACCGCCGAGAGTTGACGGAATACGCGCGGCGCCTCCGTTCCGACACGGGGCGACTTTGTTTGTATGTTCCGGCCCGTCCCGAAATCTACGCTCCCATAGATCGCGATTTCGGGCATTGCCGGCGCTACACACGCGATGGCTTGCGGCAGAAACTGGAACAGGCAGGGTTTGCGGTGATCCGGCTGGATTACTTCAACCTGATTGGTTACGCCGCTTGGTGGTTGAACTTCTGTGTCCTGCGCCGCCGGCAGTTCAATCCGTCATCCGTTTGGCTGTTTGATCGAGCGATTTTCCCCGGCGTGCATTGGTGCGAAAGTCACATCGCCCGGCCGCCGATCGGGCAGAACCTGCTGGCGGTCGTACGACCGCTGGGTAGCGGAGAAAAATCTTTTGGTTAACCGCAGCTTCGGACATGCTCCCGCCGCCCGCGCAAGTTGAACCATGAAAATCGCTGTCGTCGGTTTAGGTTATGTCGGATTGCCCCTGTGCCTGCAGTTTGGGCGCAGTGGGGTCCAGGTCTTGGGACTGGATATTGACGCGGCGAAAGTGGAGGCCATCAACGCCGGGCGGAGCTACATCGCCCACATCGCCGCCGACGCCATTCAATCGTTGGTGGGAGAAAAGCGATTTTCCGCCTCGACCGATTTTTCCCGCGTACGCGAAGTGGAGGCAGTCATCATCTGCGTGCCCACGCCGCTGAACAAGAATCGCGAACCGGATATTTCCTACATTCTGAAAACGGGCGAGGCGATTGCACCGCATTTGTCGCGTGGCGCTTTGGTGGTGTTGGAATCCACGACTTACCCGGGCACCACCGACGAGGATTTGCGCGCCGTGCTGGAAGCGGGTTCGAAGATGAAGGCCGGCGTGGATTTTCACCTGGCCTTCTCGCCGGAGCGCGAGGATCCCGGTAATCCGGCGAGCAAGGTGGCGCAGATTCCGAAGGTTGTCGGCGGTTTGACGCCGGCTTGTTTGGAAAAAGCAAAGTCACTCTACGAGCGCGCCATTCAGACTGTCGTGCCCGTGTCGTCGTGCCGCGTGGCGGAGGCGGCGAAGTTGCTCGAGAACATTTTCCGCGGCGTGAACATCGCCTTGGTCAACGAACTCAAGGTGGTTTACGCCGCAATGGGCATTGATGTCTGGGAGGTCATCAACGCGGCGAAGACCAAGCCATTCGGCTACATGCCGTTCTATCCCGGCCCGGGGCTGGGCGGGCATTGCATTCCGATTGATCCCTTTTACCTCACTTGGAAGGCGCGCGAGTACGGGCAGAATACCCGGTTCATCGAGTTAGCCGGAGAAATCAATACCGCCATGCCTCATTATGTGGTGAGCCGCGTGGCCGAAGCTTTGAATGCCCGCCGCAAATCCGTTAACGGCTCGCGAATCCTGGTGCTGGGACTGGCTTACAAGGCCAACGTGGACGACGATCGCGAATCGCCGAGTTACCATCTCCTCGACATGCTCAAGCAGCAAGGCGCTGAAGTGGCGTATTACGATCCCCACGTGCCGGTCATTCGAATGACTCGCGAGCACCCACACTGGGCCGGGACGAAATCCGTGGCGTGGAATCGCGAAACCATCAGCAGTTTCGACCTGGCCCTGATTTCCACCGCGCACAAAGCCGTCAACTATCAGCAGCTTGCGGAATGGAGTCCTTGCATTGTGGACACCCGGAATGCCATGGCCGGTCTGGTCGTTGCGTCAGGCCAGGTTTGGAAGGCTTAGTAGAAGGGAAGGCATGTCAAATTACACGGAACTGCAAAAGCAATTGCGCCGCGAGCCGCGTCGCTGGCTCATCACGGGTGTCGCGGGATTTATTGGTTCGAACTTGCTGGAGCAATTGCTGCAGCTGGATCAATCCGTCATCGGCTTGGACAACTTTGAGGCCGGTCATCAGCGAAACCTCGACGAAGTCAAAGCACTGGTTGCCCCTGCGCAATGGGCCCGCTTTGAGCTGGTGTCGGGCGACATCTGCGATGCAGCAACCTGTCAACGGGTTTGTGAGCGGGTTGATTTTGTGCTGCATCATGCCGCGTTGGGGTCGGTGCCGCGTTCGCTGGCCGAACCTCTCGCCACGCACGCCGCAAATGTCACCGGATTTGTAAACATGCTTGAAGCCGCACGGGCGGCCAAAGTGAAACGGTTTGTTTATGCATCGAGCAGCGCCGTTTACGGCGACGCGCCGGAGTTGCCCAAAGTCGAGGCCAAGATTGGAAGCCCGCTTTCGCCGTATGCCGCCACGAAATGGATGAATGAGATTTACGCGGATACATTCGCTCGCTGCTATGGCTTGGAGTGCATTGGCCTGCGCTACTTCAATGTCTTTGGCCCGCGCCAGGATCCGGAGGGCGCGTATGCCGCGGTGATTCCGAAGTGGCTGGCGGCGTTGCTGCGACGAGAACCGGTACACATCAATGGCGACGGCGAAACCAGCCGGGACTTTTGTTATATCGCGAACGTCGTGCAGGCGAATTTGCTCGCTGCCACCAGTGCGAATGGAGCCGCCAGCAATCAAGCGTACAACATCGCGGTCGGCGAACGGACCACGCTGAACGAATTGTTCGCAACCTTACAGGCGGGCTTGCGAAGCCGCGATCATTCGTATCCGATGCAGTCGCCGGTTTACCGCGACTTCCGCGAAGGTGATGTGCGGCATTCACTCGCCGACATCGACAAAGCGCGACGGTTGCTGGGATATGAACCATCCCATCACCTCGCCGACGGGCTGGCGCTGGCGCTGGACTGGTATTGTCGCAATATGTAAATCGGGTTGCCGGTTGTGATCGGGCAGGGGGGATTTCCATTGGTTGCGGGAATCACGGGGGCTTGTCGGGTGGATGAGTTTCTTGCACCCGGCATGTCTTGTGGTATGCTCCGCCAATCAGATTCTATGCGGATGCCCTCAATGTCTCGACTTGCGCCGCGCTGGGGCAGACGCCACAGGCTGGCGATTGTTTTTCTGATTCTCTCCCTCACCGTTGGATCGTTATCAGCGGCGACGTTTGTCGTCACCAACGCCAGCGACAGCGGTTTGGGCACGCTTCGGCAAGCCATCACCGATGCCAACGCCAGCACCGGCCCGCATAACATTAATTTCAACATCCCTGGGCCTACGCCTTTCACCATCAACTTGCTGAGTGCTTTGCCGCCGATGAATGAACCCGTGATCCTGGATGCAACGACGCAGCCGGGATACGTCAATCAACCGGTGATCGAATTGAATGGCTCCTCGGCCGGCAGCGGCACGGTGGGTCTGCGCGTCGTGGGGGGCAACAGCACGATTCGCGGTCTGGCGATCAATCGCTTTAATGCCGACGGCATTCGGCTGGATAGTTCGGGGAATCTTGTGGCCGGCAATCGCATTGGTACGGACGTGACCGGATCTTTGGCCCGCGGCAACACCCAATACGGCGTGTTCGTGTTTGGCACTGGCGCGAACACCATCGGCGGCACCAATGCCGCGGATCGCAATGTCATCTCTGGTGGCAACGAGACCGGCATCTATCTGCTCAACAGCACCGCCACCGGAAATACAATTTTGGGAAATTACATCGGAATTAATGCGGCGGGCACGGCGGCGTTGGCGAACGGCAACAATGGCATCGCCTTGTTCAATGCGCCGACGAACACGATTGGCGGCTTGGCGGCCGGTGCGCGCAATGTGATCGCGGGGAACGGCGGGAGCGGAATCAATCTCAACGGCAGCAGCTCGCGTGGGAATGTGATTCAAGGAAATTACATCGGTGTGAATGCGGCGGGCACAGCGGCGTTGGCGAATGCCGGGGACGGCATCAGCGTGAATGGCGCGCCCGGAAATCGGATTGGCGGAAGCAACGCCGGCGAAGGCAACCTGATTTCGGGAAACGCGAAAGCTGGCATTTACCTGAATACTTCCGGCGCAGCTGCCAACCGTGTCGAAGGTAACTTGATTGGAACGGCGGCGGGTGGATTGACAGCTCTGGGTAACGGCTTCGCGGGTATTACTCTAAGTGCGGCCGTTAGCAATTCCATCGGCGGTAGCGTCGCTGGTGCGCGGAATATCATTTCCGGCAATCGTCAGGATGGTCTGTTTGCCTCAGCTGGCAGCGTGGGTAACAGCATTTTGGGAAACCTCATCGGCGTGAACATCAACGGCACCGCCGCACTCTCCAACTCTTTTACCGGCGTCACCTTGGACAGTTCGAGCTTCAATTTGGTGGGTGGTGATCCAGCCGGCGCCCGCTCTGTTATCTCGGCAAACGGTGATATTGGCGTCTGGATCAAGGGCAGCAGCGCGAAGAGCAACACGGTGGCGGGCGTCTTCGTCGGAACCTCGATCAACGGAAACAGTGCGCTGGGCAATGTGAAGGATGGCGTCCGGATCACGGATGGGGCGTACAATTTGATCGGAGGCGCTGCGACCAGTTCGATGAATTTGCTGTCCGGAAACGGCTTCGTGGCAGCTGTGGGTGCCGGTGTTTTGATTGAGGGGACCGTGGCAACCGGGAATACAGTTCGAGGCAATCGCATCGGTACTGATCTAAATGGTACGAGTGCGCTTGCGAACCGAACGGAGGGCATTTATCTGGATCGAGCGCGCGGTAATTTCATCGGTGGCGACTTGGCCGGTGAAGGAAATTTGATTTCCGGCAACACTACGCGCGGTCTGCGCGCTACCAATGCCTGGGCCAATTTGATTTTGGGCAACAGTTTTGGCACCGCCTCAAACGGAGTCAGCAGCCTGGCCAATGGTCAGTTTAACATCGAGCTGGAAGAGAATTCGATCAGCAATTCCATTGGTGGGCTTACGCTGACCGCCGGCAATCGCATCGCTTTCAGCGGTACGAGCGATGGGGCGCGTTCCGGAATCCGGATGCGGGACTTTTGCACGAATAATGCGATTCTCGGCAACAGCTTCTTTTCAAACGCCGACCTGGCCATTGACATCGGAAACTTTGGTGTGAACGCCAACGACAATTGCGACACCGACTCCGGAGCAAACCAACTCCAGAATTTTCCCGTACTGTCGCAGGCATACAGCAGCAGCAGTACGGCGATTCGCGGTTATTTAAACAGCGCCCCCAGCAAGACCTATCGCCTGCAGTTTTTTGCGAGCCCCCAGTGTGATTCACTCGGTAACGGCGAGGGACAGCTCTATCTCGGAGAAAAACTGATCGTGGCTGGTGGCAGCTGTAGCAATGCATTTGCGGCGGTCTTGCCCACGCCGGTCACTCCGGGTTACGTCGTGACGGCCACTGCCACTGATCCGGCAAATAACACATCGGAATTCTCGGCCTGCTTCACGGTATCGGCGCCGCCTAAGCTCGATCTGGCTTTGGCTGGCAGTGGCCAAATTACTCTTGCTTGGACGAACATCGCGCCCGGCTTCGTGCTAAAAGAAACCACGAATCTTTCACCACCGGTCGTCTGGAGCACCGTCACTAACGTGCCAGTCAATAGCGGAGGGCAATTCGCGGTGACGCTTGGCCGACAGAACGGACAGCGCTATTTCCGTTTGAACTTTGAATAGCCGGAGGAAGAGGTTGAACCTACGCTTTGCCATCAAGGACAAGGTGAGCTGGAGCCGCGAAAAAGCGGGCAGCATGGCGCTCCTGCTTTTGCTTGCGAGTCTCGCTGGTGGATCGCCTCTGGGTGCGCAGACAAGCTTTACCACGATTTTTACCAACGGCCCCGCTTCCAATCGTGTCAACGTGGTGATTTTTGCTGAAGGCTACCGTGCTGTGGAGTATGCACAGTTTCTTGCGTCGGCAACCAATGTGGTCAATGCCATGTTGGCGACGGAGCCGTTCAGCGAGTACAAGCCTTACTTGAATTTCTTTGCCATCGCTGTGCCGTCGGTGGAATCAGGATCGGATCATCCGAACATCAATTCTTTCCGCAACACTTACTTCAACAGCACCTACGATCTTTCGGATTACCTGATTACCATTCCAACCAACGCATCCGGTCAGGGGAAGGTGGATGCCTTGGCGGCGACCTACATGCCGCTACTGCATCTTCCGATTCTGGTGGTGAACGATAATGCAATTGGTGGCTCGGATAACGGCGGCAGGACAGCCATTACGTCCAAGTCGGTGAACAGTTTATCGTATGTGCCAGTTCATGAAGCAGGCCATGTGCTGGGCCAACTCGGTGACGAATACCCGGACGCGTACCCCGGCTTCCCTGACATCGAGGAGCCAAACACCACGCGGGAGACAAATCGCACCCAAATCAAATGGAATGCCTGGATTGCTCCGGAGACGCCGGTGCCAACACCGGTTTTCTATAGTGAGACGGTCGGACTATTTGAAGGGGCGCATTACCATACGACCGGATGGTTTCGGCCAAAACTCAACTGCCTCATGAACGGGACGGCTGGCGTTCCTTTTTGCGAAATTTGCCGCGAGGCGCTGATACTATCCTTCTACCGGCGCTGTCGCCCAATTCAGAGCAGTCTTCCCACCGCAAAGACTTTCGCCACCACATCAAATGCCGTTCTGAACTTTTCGGTAACCCAGCTTCAGCCAATGACGCACCCGCTTTCTATTCAGTGGTTCACCAATGGAATTGCTGTCGGCGGTGCAACCAATGTGAGCTTTTCCCTGTCGCCATCGGTGCTCGGAAATGGGGCTAATGTCATCGCCGGTCGTGTTAACGACCCGACATCGTGGGTGCGCACCGATCCAACGAATGCTCTGGTCCAAATAGAAAGTTGGACTGTGACGGTGAGCCTGCCGCAGCTGCAATTGAAGTCACCACGCTGGCTGGGGGGAGGTAAGTTCGCTTTTCAGGTTAGCGGGATCGCCCCGCAGGGTTTTGTCGTGCAGGGTTCGAGCAACCTGCAGACGTGGACTGCGTTGAGTACAAACGCCCTTGTTAACGGGGTGTTCGACTTTACCAACCAGACGGGCGGTTTGCCGTTACGCTCGTACCGCGTGGTTACGCAACCCTGAGTGCGCTACCATAAAACAAAACAACCCGCGTCGCGAACGGCGCGGGTTGTGAAAGAAAGTTTCTAGATTACGGCCTGGCGTAATCGCGAGATCCAGGATTAACGGTCGTACCACCGGGAGCGTTCGTCGGCGTGCCCGAGAGGGGGATGTAAGGAGCGCCGATTGATGGACCGCGAGCAGGCGTCGGTGAAGATGAGGTAGCCACCGTTGTGGGGGAGTTCTTAACTTGATCCATCACCGCCGCGACCGAGGGGACGATGCCATTGTAGCCCGCGATCACGCGATCAATGCCTGGCTTAAGGTTTGGCAGTGCTTCGGTCAAACCTTCCAAGATTTCCGAGCTTGATGTCGGTGCGGCGGCTGAGGCGCCCATAACGATTTCATCATAGACGGTCGGATTGGCTTTGCTGGAGACGCGGACGATCTCCTTCACTTTTGAAGGAGCGGCGGAAACTGCGGAGCGCGTGATGAGGCGCGCCTGCTTCGGCTGCGCTGTGATAGCCGTGGCCGCGGCGATGGCCGCATTCGCGGGGGACTTGCTGGCCAAAGCGCTGACGACGGCGGTCGCCATGGTCGGACGCAAGCGGACAGCGGTCTTCACGACGTCAACAGTCACTGCGGATTGCTCCTCCGCCTTCGCGCTGGCTACCATTTCAATGGCCTTGGCTGGCAATTCTGGAGAGGCCACAGTGCTTAGTGCTTTGGAGGCTGGCGATGCGGTCTCTTCCTTGGCCGAGACTGGCAATACAGCAATCGCGGTAACGAATGCCAAAACGAATTTGGAGCTGATGATTTTCATAAACGGTATCGAATGGTGTCGAACTCTAGTCCCTTGCCACATCTAATTGCCGTTTCCTAACAGAGGCGCGAGCGTGCGTCAAACAGATTCTTCGTTCAAAGCGTTTGCCAGCTTGATGGTGTCCGTAGCCTACGCTACGGAGATTCTTCTGGACAGAATTCTCGGCAACCCCATATAGTCCCACAGCCTGCACAGAAATATGTTGGGTTGTGTGTGCCGGTTTGTTGGTCTCAGAAAAATCAGCAAAACCAGATTAAACCACTCACGACAATGGACCGATTACTAGGAGTGTCCGTTCGGCTCGGTGCCAGTGAAGAATCCAGATGCTTTCAAAAAGCTCAATTCGTGGATGTAATCAACATCATTGATGTTCAAGTTTTCTTTTAAGGGAGAGGCAACCATGACAACGAAACGAAACCCCATCCGTTCTTGGCCCGATGCAACTCGTGGCTTCATCTTAAATCGCCTTGTTGCGCTAGGCTTGTCTGTCGCGTGCCTGGCAGGGACCGCCTCTGCCGCTACGCAATATTGGGATACAAACGGCCCAACTGCCGGCGCCGGCGGCTCAACGCCGACTGGCACGTGGGGTATCGACAATTACTGGAGCACATCTTCAGCGGGCACTGCAGCCACTGGTGGTTGGGGGAGTGGCAACGCCGCGATATTCTCAGCGGGAACCGACGCCACTGGCACATTCAGCATAGCGGTCGATAGCACTCAAACCGCCAGCTCTTTGACCTTCGAGGAGGGGACAGTATCGTTGTCAGGCGGAACAATCACGTTGTCGGGTGCGGGAGCTGGTGTGGCAGTCAATGCCGGTCGGGTAGCAGCCATTGGCTCCGTCATCGCTGGTTCCTCTGGCGTGTTGAAGACAGGCGCAGGAGAACTCATCCTCAGCGGCGCAAATACTTTCACCGGCAATCTCACCAATCGAGCCGGCGTCGTTACATTCAGTCACAACCAATCGGCTAGCACCGGAATAATCGTGGTGGATAACACCGCGCCAGTCGTGTTGCACAACTCCCAGCCACTCACCACACTCACCAATAATATATTGCTGCGCGCCTCAGGGTCGACGGTGGATGTAGCTGTGGATTCAGGCACTACTTTCGAGCTAACCGGTGTAATTAGTGGCTCCCATCCTTGGAGTGCGATTGGTTTGGGAACGATCAAGCTCGGCGGCGTCAGCGCCAACACGTATGTCGGCGCACTCGCGATTGCCCAAGGGACAGTGATTGTAGCCAAGGATGTCGCGCTTGGTTCGATCATCAATGGCACGGTCGTCAGCAACAATGCCACGTTGGCTTTCAGCGGTGGCTTTGAGTACACCGCCAATGAGGTGATCACTTTGAACGGCACGGGCGTTTCCGGTGGCGCTGCGTTGAACAATTTAAGCGATGACAACGCATTCGACGGCACGGTCGCTTTGGCGGCCAACAGTTCAATCGGTGCTAGCAGTGGCAGCTTGGCCTTTAACGGACCCATCACCGGCAGTTTCAATGTGACTAAAGTGGGTGGTGGTCAGGTGGATCTCTTCGCGCTGAACAATACCTACCTCGACACGCACGTTTCGACGGGCACTTTTGGTGTATGGTATCCATCTGGTGCGGGGACCGGGCTCGTGACGGTTGATGCAGGTGCCAAGCTTGCCGGCAACGGCTTCGTTCCCGGAGGAGTTGATCTCTCCGGCACCATTGAGCCCGGAGTCGGCGTGGATATCTTAGATACCGGTGATCAGACGTGGCAGGAAAACGCTCAATACAATTGGGATATCAGTGACGCGTCCGGCTTTGCTGGAATGCCTCCGGGTTGGGATTTGTTGAATATCAACGGCGGATTGGAGTCATTGGCCACCGCAAGCGATCCGTTCACAATTCACATTCGCTCGCTCGAACCAAGTTTTGAGACTCCTGGTGATGCTGCCAATTTCAACAATGCTCTGGATTACGCTTGGCCGATTGCTGCGACAACCGGTGGCGTCGATGTCGATCTGAGCGGCTTTGTCGTAGATGACAGTAATTTTTCCAACGAGAAGGGCTTTGGCTTTTTCATGGTTGATACAGCCAACAGTGGAAATGATTTGGTGGTTCGATTCGTTCATCCGCCCTACATCACCCTGCAGCCGACAAACACAAGCGGCCAGTGCTCTTCGGGCACCGCGAGCTTTTCTGTTGGCGCTGCCGGAACTGGGATTTTGTCTTATCAGTGGTTGAGCAATGGTATCCCGCTTGTGGACGACGCGCATTTCTCCGGAGTAAGTACGCCCACTTTGACTATCACCACGCCCGTACCTGCTGACGCGCCCGGTAATTATAGTTGCGCGATCACTGGTGATTTCGGCTCAACCAACTCGGCCGTAGCGCAGTTGACGGTAATTGACACCATCGTGCCGACGATAACCTTCTGTCCGGCGAACACGAACAAGGAATTTTGCGACTCCTTGCTGCCCGCGAACACGGGCGGTAGCGCGACGGCGACGGATGGTTGCGATCCATCGCCGGTGATTAGTTACGAAGATGTGATAACTCCGGGAAGTTGCGTCGGCAATTTTACCATCACACGCACATGGAAAGCCAAGGACGCCGCGAACAATGAAGCGACCTGTGTTCAGACCATCACAGTTCAGGACACTACCAACCCGAGCATTACCTGCGTCGCCAATAAGACGGTGCAGTGCGGCGACTCGTGGACCTTTGACGAACCTTCCTCCAGCGACGGTTGTGGATTTACGACCAATCTGGTGCTAACCACGATCACAAATGCTCCGCCCTGCGGAAACACCTTTACTGCAATCCGCACGTGGCAGGCCACCGATGCTTGCGGCAATCTGAGCCCAACTTGCAGCCAGACGGTCACCGTGGTGGACACGAACCCACCGGTGATTGTTTGTGTTCCCAACAAGTCCGTCGAGACCGGAGCCAGTTGGACGTTTGATCTGCCGGCGGTTAGTGACGAATGCGGGGCTGCGACGCTCTCGGTTGTCAGCACCATAACCAACGGGACATGCGGAAAAACTTTTGTAGCCACCCGCACTTGGAAGGCGACGGATGCTTGTGGGAACGAAAGCACGAATTGCAGTCAGGTGGTCACCGTCGAGGACACCACGGCGCCGACTATTGTGTGTGCCCCAAACAAAACGGTGGAGTGCACAAGCGCCTGGACATTTGACGCACCGCATGCGGCAGATGGTGGGCTGTGGGCGTCGGTGGTTTACAACAACAGCGTAAACGACATGTTGGCGCGGTTTGTGGCCGGAACGAACGAAGTTGGCAATGAAATCATCATCGGTGAAAGCGCGCGCTATCTGACGTCATTCAGCTTCGAGTATTGGGGTACGAACGCAAGTGCGGGCGGCAATCCTCCGTTTGCGGGATCAGTGCAGGTGCGCCTGCGGATGTATGCGAATGACGGAACTCTCTACAGCGGTTATCCGTCACCTGGAACATTGTTGTACGACAGCGGGAACTTTCCGGTCACCGTGACCGATCGCTCGATAATCACCTATGATGAGCTTGATCTGTGGGTAAATGGCTTGGTACCGCTTACCGGTCCAGTTCCCACGAATTTTACGTGGACGGTTCAGTTTACTGGCCTAGGCCCGGACGACCAAGTGGGGGTGGATCTATTTGAGCCGCCCGTGGTAGGTCAGGCTTATGGCGATTACTGGATCAAGAACAACCTTGGGAATTGGGAACTCCAGGACAGCAACGTCGTCGAGTATGACTTTGCCGCGTTGGCGAATGCTGGGACGAACGTAGTGGCAATCGCAGTATTGGACACTGTGACCAATTCTACTTGTGGCAACGCCTTTACCGCTACGCGGACTTGGGTGGCAACTGATGCCTGTGGGAATACAAATACATGCAGCCAGACGGTTACGGTGCAGGACACCACCCCGCCGACAATTTCCTGCCCCATTACCGTGATCACCAATGCTGATCCGGGGGTCTGTTACGCTAGTGGTGTGGTATTGGGGACACCCGTGACCTCGGATACCTGTGGCACGGTGACGGCGACAAATGATGCTCCACTGCTTATGCCCAAGGGGACCAATAGCGTCGTTTGGACGGCATTTGATGCCTGTGGGAATTCGACTACCTGCACCCAGACTGTAGTCGTGCTGGACCTGGAATTGCCAACGATTACTTGCCCGCCGGCGCTCACCGACGTGCCGACTGATTTGAACCTATGTTCGGCGAGTGGTGTAATATTGGGAGCACCTGTCGCTACGAATGACAACTGCGGCATCCTGATTGTAACCAACAATGCGCCGGCTGTATTCCCACACGGTACGACAGTTGTTCAATGGACCGTGGTGGACACCAGCGGCAACGTAAATGTCTGCAACCAGAGCGTGACGGTGCAGGATCATCAAGCTCCCTTGATCACTTGTGTTCCCAACAAGACGGCAGAGTATACCGACAGTTGGACCTTTGACGGGCCGAGCGCCAGCGACAATTGCGACGTTCCGGTGATCTCCGTCTTGAGTACGGTAACCAACGGCCTCTGTGGAAAGACCTACTCCGCAACCCGCACTTGGGTGGCTGTTGATACTTCGGGCAACTCAAACACTTGCAGTCAGGTGGTGACTGTGGTGGATACCACAGCTCCGGTGATTGTATGTGCGCCGGACAAGTCGGTGGAGTGCACGAGCGCATGGACGTTTGACGTGCCACACGCAGCCGATGGCGGCTTATGGACATCAGTGGTGTACGACAACAGTGTGAACGACACCCTGACCCGCTTCGTTGCAGGGACGAACGAGGTCGGCAACGAGATCATTATCGGGGAAAGTGCGCGCTATCTGACCTCCTTCAGCTTCGAGTATTGGGGTACGAACGCGAGTGCGGGTGGGAATCCGCCGTTCGGGGGATCGGTGCAGGTGCGGTTGCGCTTGTATGCGAATGACGGAGTTCCATTCAGCGGTTATCCCTCGCCGGGAACATTGCTCTATGACAGTGGTAACTCGCCAGTTTCCGTAACTCCTCGCTCGGTGGTTACCTACGATGAGTTTGACCTGTGGGTGAACGGGTTGGTTCCGCTCAGTGGGGCGGTGCCGACGAATTTCACATGGACAGTGCAGTTCAGCGGCTTGGGGCCGGACGATCAGGTGGGCGTGGACCTGTTTGAGCCGCCGGTCGTGGGTCAGGCCTTTGGGGATTACTGGATCAAGACCAACGGAACGTGGGAGCTACGGGACAACATCTCGGTGGAGTATGACTATGCCGCGCTGGCAAACGCCGGAACCAACGCGGTGACCATCGCCGTTTTAAGCACGGTCACCAATTTAACATGTGGCAATGCCTTTACGGCTGCTCGGGCGTGGTTGGCAACCGATGCGTGCGGCAACACCAGCACCTGCACGCAGATCGTTTCCGTGGTTGATACCACCGCGCCGACGATTTCATGTCCGACCACGGTAACAGTGCCTGCTGCTTTGGGACTCTGTTACGCAACCAATGTTAGCTTGGGCACGCCGGTTGCCGCCGATACGTGCGGCATTGTTACTTTGGTGAACAACGCGCCGTTAACCTTCCCGGTCGGATCAAACGTGGTCGTCTGGACGGCGACCGATGAATGCGGCAACAGTAACAGTTGCCTTCAAACCGTCATCGTGGAAGACACTCAACCGCCAATTCTCACCGCTGGATCAATTGATCCGTGCTACACAAGTGCGACCTTGGCGGAGGCCGCAGCCATCGCGGCCACCTCTTACGCTGAGAACTGTTCCGTAACGAATATTTCCGCGGTCACTGTGGGAACGTGTAGCGCAACTGTTACGGTAACCATTACCGATGCATCTGGGCTTAGCGATTCGGTCAATTACTCCACTCGTATTGATAACACCGCCCCGGTCATTGGTGCAATCACCGTTACCCAAACCCAGGGTGGTGGACCTGTGAACGTCAAGGATCAGACTTGCGCTGTTGCGCCGGTGCTTCAGGGCGTTGTCGTTATCACCGTGGATGCTTCGGACGATTGCAGTCTGGTGAACGGCAAGCCTGTAGTGACACTGACGAACGGAGTTAACGTCGCCGTTGCCACATGTGTGGCGACCAACATCAATACGTTTACGTTCGAATGGACGGTAAACAATACTACTGCCGGCGGCGTTTGGTACGCCACGGTTGGGGCTTCCGATCTTTGTAACTCCACGACGGCGAATTTCACGGTGTGCGTCAACCAATCGCAAATCACCGGTTTGTTGCAATTGGAAGGCTTTGTCGGCACGGGCACAAATGTGAATCATTCTCGCGTGGTCACCTTCGTGTTGACGGGCGGCACAACCGTCACCAACACGCTTAGTCTTACCAATGTCTCGGGTGATACTTTCAGCTATACATTGGTCAGCGTGCCCGCTGGCACAACCGGCGTGAGCGCGAAGACGGCGTGGAAC
Organism: uncultured Bifidobacteriaceae bacterium; assembly: GCA_964456685.1. Lineage (GTDB taxonomy): Bacteria > Verrucomicrobiota > Verrucomicrobiia > Limisphaerales > JADLHS01 > CAYWCK01. The sequence continues at coordinate 14,468 of CAYWCK010000008.1, forward strand.
TTGCGCGAAAAACTCGCCGTGGTCTTTGATGTGAACAATCAAGCCGTCGCCAACTTCACCGGCAATCCGCTGGATGGGTGGAGTGACGCCTCCGACCACTATCTCCGCGGAGGCGATCTCAATGGAAACAATCAAGTCTCTTTCAACGATTACTCCATCCTGGGCAACAATTACTTCACCTTCACCACCACCGCCGACATTACCGGCAACGGCATCGTGAACCTGGGAGATTACAATATTCTCTCGGCAAACTGGTTCAGTGCCGGCGATCCACAATGATATTTGGCAAACCTGCTCTATCCTGAGAAAGGCAATTAATTATGAAGAATCGAAATAACCTCACTGCGGTAGCGGCCGCGCTGACGCTCCTGTTGCTGGCGGGCGTGCATAATTTGAGCGCTACCGCACCCAGTTCCGACGTGTCACTGGTGTGGAACTTCAGTACCGCGGCGAATCCTGCCGTTCCGGATTCTGCGGCGGGTGTGACTGGAGACTCGCTTGCAACCGTCACTCCTGGACTGTTCGCTGAAGGCTGGTTGAATCAGTTGACTGGCTTGCCCGGGGCCAACGGCGTTTGGGATCTGGGTAACAATGGAAGCATTGCGTTAAACAACTCAGCGGGTCTGACTGGCGCAATCGATCATGCCCGCAACATTACCGTTCGCGTCGTGCAGTATCACGACAGCGGTGGCATGTATGATCAGGCCACGGTTGTCTCTGTGCCCGGCGCCAGTCTCGAGAGCACGACTACTTCCACCCTCGCCTCGGCCGGCAACTTCGGGGATTGGGTTGTCCAAGAATCTCGTTGGAAGGCAACTGCGAACACTGCCGTTAATACGATCCTTGTTCAGGGCGCCACGGCGACCAAGAAAGGCTCCGTGATTGATCAAGTCTCCGTGCTGGCGCAGGTCGCCGCACCTTTGGCGCAGCTTACCATCCAAAAGGTTGGCGGTGAGGGCGGGCAGGTACAAATCTCCTGGCCGTCGGATTTCGCTGGTATGGAACTTCAAGCCTCATCCAACCCTGGTAATGCCAACGGTTGGAGCAAAGTGCAGCAAACGCCGCAGCTCTCTGGTGGCCGGTATTCAGTTACCGTGGAAGCCAGCGGTGCGAAGTTTTATCGGTTAATGCAGCCTTGAACCGGTGGCCATATCCGATGCCAGTCGCTGCTTCTCGCGTCGTTTGAGATGCAGCGACTTGAGTTCAATACAGTCCGAAAGCCGCGCGATGCTTCCGGGGCGCGTTTCTTGAACTGGGTAAGATGAATTTGAACGGAAGCACATTTTAATAGAACAGGCAGCTCGCTTATGCAGACACGAAAACGGATCATTAACGGAGGCGGCTGGATCGGATTTATTTGTGCCGCGATTGCCTTGCTGGCACAACCGTTACACGGGGCGACGAAGTATTGGGATATCAATGGCGTCACTGCTGGTGCGGGCGGCACCACTCCAACCGGAAACTGGACCGGCACTTCTTTTTGGACCACTGATTCCACCGGCGCCTCTGCGACGACAACTTTTACCTCCGGAACGGATGCAGCCGTCTTTTCTGCCGGAAGTGACGCCACTGGATCATTCACGGTCACCCTTGGCTCAGTTCAAACCGCTACATCCTTGCTCGTAGAGGAAGGGACGGTGACTAAATCCGGCTCTGCGCTTACAGTTCAGAATATCACCATCAATAGCGGAGCAACCCTTTTGTATAACAGTTCTGGGGGACTTGTCGCCAGCGCCGGTGCAACTTTAACTCTGAACGGAACCGGTGCTACCTTTGGATACACCGCTGGTGGCGTTGGAGGGACATTTCTTACTTCCAATATGGGGATTGTTCTTAATGGTGGCGGCACGCTTTCCGACCAACTTGGCAACCCTAACATCTATTCCGGGGTTATTTCAGGCACTGGTGATCTAGTAAAGACCGGGCCTGGAGTATTGTCCATTACCACGACTTGCACCTATTCTGGCAACACGCGTGTAAATAATGGGGTTCTTCGGCTTAGAACCGGCACGCCCCAGATTCCTAACACCGATTTAATTGTTACCAGCCCGGGAGGTTTCGATTGCGCTGCCTTTAACCAAACGATTCAGTCCCTATCAGGAACCGGGAATTTGCCTACATCGGGATCTGGTACGCTCACCATCGCTGGCACCGCCTCCACGGTTTTCAGTGGTGTCTGGTCTGGCTCCGGCAGGATTAACGTGAGCAAATTGGGTGGCACCGGAACTTTGACCATCGACGGAGTCAATACCGCTTCGGGCCGATTCACTCTGACGGATGGCACCGTGACTGTTAATTCTGGCAAAGCGTTGTGCGGTCCTGTCTGCGACCTCTTCGTAAACGGTGGGGTGCTAAACTTTAACAACACGGCCCAAACCATTGAGAATCTTTCCGGCACTGGCGGCACGATAAACTTAACTGCTGGCCTTGCTTTGATTTCGGATCCAATCGCTAGCACCACATGTTCGTCCGCAATCGCCGGCGCTGGTGGGTTAACGAAGTTAAACGCAAATGCGACCACTCGGACACTTACTCTTAATGGAGCCAATAGCTACGACGGTGTTACGACCGTGACCAAAGGAATTATTTCCGTGGGTTCAGCCACTGCACTTGGAACTACTGTGGGCAACACGGTCGTAGAGGGTACAGGACCGGGCGAAATTCTTTTCACTGGGGCCACGACCACGTTTACGTGCGCTGAACCCTTCAACATTGCCGGTGTTGGTGCTAGTGATGGAGGGGCAATCGCAATAATCGCAAGTGCAGCTCCTACCTTGAGTGGAACGATAACTCTTAGCAGCGACGCAACAGTTACAGTATCCTCAAGTGCCTCAGGCACATTTACTGGCTCGCCGGCTTTCTCGGGTACGACCCAAACTCTAACTCTTGCGGGTGGTAACAATCCCACGGGCACTAAATTGATCACTGGAGGCATTACGTTAGGAACGGGCGGGGTAACTAAAACTCAAGGTGGCACGTGGAACCTCTCTGGAGCTAACACCTATACCGGGCCAACGTTAATCAGCGCGGGCCGTCTCAATGTCAACAGCCCGGGCTCCCTTGCAGCCGGCAGCACCGTTACAGTCTCCAGCGGAGCTGTTTTGGGTGGCACGGGTGAGATCGGTGGCCCGACCACAATTCAGTCTGGCGGCACACTCTCTCCCGGCACTTCCATCGGGACATTGACGTTTAGCAGCAGCCTCACTCTCTCCGGCAACACCAGCAATGAGATCAACAAAGCCGCTGGCCCCCTGCTGACTTCCGACAAAATCGTCATGACGAGCGGGACGGTTACGCTCGGTGGGACGCTTGTTGTGACTGCGACGGGCCTTCCACTTGCGCTTGGTGACACCTTCGACCTTATTGACGGAAACATTTCGGGAACTTTCGACGCGTTCAATCTCCCAACTTTGTCCGCCGGGTTGGCTTGGGATACGTCCAAGTTGGCCACAGGGCAGGACGGCACGCTTTCGGTTGTATGTGACGCTTCGCTTACGGCGAGCGTAGTAGTTGATCAGAACGCGACCTGCAACGGAAACTCAGACGGCAAGGCGACGGTCAGTTTCTCCGGTGGTGGTGGTGGACCGTACGAGGTTCGTTTGGACGCGGGGAGCTTTAGCGCACAAAGTTCACCCCACCAGTTTACGGGGCTCACACTCGGTTCGCACACCATTACTGTCAAAGATGTCAATGGTTGCACCTTTACGACTGCGCCCTTCGACATCACTCAACCTGCGGTATTGGTCGCTTCCGCTGGAACGAATCGAACTATTTGCGTGGCGAGTTCGACAACGATCGGTGGTTTTTCAACCGCCAGCGGGGGGACGCCAGGTTACAGTTATCTCTGGAGCAATGCCGACAGCTTGGACAACCCGGCCCTGCCAAACCCGGTTGCTTCTCCCAGCAGCAACACGACATACACCGTTACGGTTACTGATGCGAATGGCTGTACTGCTACTTCCTCGGTCACAGTTACCCTGAATCCCACGGTAGCAACAGGTGGCAATCAGACTATTTGTGCCGGGAGCAGCACTGTTGGTTTGGGAGGAATCGTTGGGGGTACAGCCACCGGCGGGTACTGGACGTCGTCAGGCACCGGCACTTTTAGTCCGGATACGAATGCCCTCAATGCGATTTACACTCCATCGCCGCTGGATGTCGCCAATGGAAGCGTTACGCTAACACTCACTACCACTGGCCAAGACTCGCCATGTGGTCCCGCCGCCGCCCAGATGCTGGTTAGTATCACTACCTGCGAGCCTGGATTGCAGGCCTGTTGGCGTGGTCAAGGGGGCAGCACTTTCCAAGCATGGACTTTTGCCTCGTCCAACAGTCCTACCGCCCTTCCGCCAGATCTGAGCACGAACTCTTTCGGTGGGGCAGTGGGCGCATTCAATTTCGGCGCGTTCAGTGATGGGTATGTTGACTCAGACCCATTCCTCGGTGGCCAACAAGGTCTTTGGGATATGGGTCGGTCCGGCAGCTTGACTTTGGACATCACCAACACGACTTCCGGCAGTGGTGCATCGTACAAGTACGTCAACGTGGTTGTGACGGAATTCCGCGATGGGATTTACAATCAGCGCGCGGACGTCAACGTGCCGGGCGGAACCCTTTTGCACCAAGTCCAGCAGTCAACGACCACGAATAGCTTCGGCGGGCAATGGATTTCATCACGAACGATTTGGCGCTTGGGGTCTCCTTGCCCCGGTTACGAAAGTGTGGTTATCACGAGCGGCACCAATGGCACTTTGCTGGATGAGGTGGTGGTTGAGACGATGTGCGTTGATTTGACGTGCCTCCCAGATGTTTTTGTCAGCGCAGACCCCGGCATGTGCAGCAAAAGCAATATGACTTGGACGGCCCCCTCTATTGATGGTTGCCTCATTACGAACATCGTCTTCACTCCGCCGCTGGGCTCTACCTTCACCAAGGGAACGAATTCCGTGACGATGGAGGTCACGGACAAGGAGGGTGCGACTCAATCCTGCAACTTCAACGTCGTTGTTACCGACGACGAGCCACCGACCGTGGGTTGCCCTGCGGATATCGTTGCGGCGCGCCTGCCGGGACAGTGTGGTGCCGTTGTAAACTTTGCCCCGACGGCCTTGGATAATTGTCCAGGCGCAACGGCTGCATGTGTGCCTCCAAGCGGTTCGTTCTTCCCGCTGGGTTTGACCACCGTCACGTGCACCGCAACGGATGCAGTGGGAAATGTATCTGCTCCATGCACCTTCACTGTGCGGGTGGATGACTACACGGGTGATGTTACCTCCTTCCAACCCTGCTGGCGCGGCGTGGTCGGGAGCACCTATCAATCATGGACCTTCGCGACTTCCAACAATCCAGCAATTTTGTTCCCGAATCTGCAAACGAATGTCTATGGAAGCGTGTCGGCAACTCTTAGTTTTGGAACATTTAGTGACGGATATATTGATTCAGATATCTTCCTCGGCTGCCGGCAGGGTATTTGGGATTTGGGCGGTACTGGTGTGCTGACCCTCAGCATCACCAACACAAGCTCAGGCAGCGGTGGGTCATATAAGTACGTCCAGGTCGTGGCGACTCAATTCCGGGATTCGCTCTACAACGAGAATGCCACGGTCAGCATCGCGGGCGGCGTCCAAGTAAACCAGTCGCAAGAAGTGGTTGGCACAAACAGCTTTGGCGGGGAGTGGGTTGCGGTCAAGGCCCTTTGGCGGTTGGCATCGCCTTGTCCTGCCTCGGAGAGCATTGTGATCACTGCCGGCACCAATGGCACATTGCTGGATCAAGTGCTAGTGGAGACAATGTGCATGGATGTGACCTGCCCGCTCGACATCCTCGCCACCACTGATCCTGGTTCTTGTGACAAGACCAATGTGGTTTGGAGTCTGCCTTTGGTGGATGGATGCCTTGTGACTAATGTGTCCTGTGTGCCGCCCAGCGGCTCCACTTTCGCGAAAGGAACTAATTTGGTGACGGTGGTTGTCACCGACGGGGAAGGCGGCACGAAGAATTGCAACTTCAATGTTGTGATCTTGGACAATGAGTTGCCCGTCGTATCCTGCCCGGCCAATATAGTTGCGGTAAGAAATCCGGCTGTGTGCGGTGCGGTTGTGACATTCTCGGCGATGGCTACAGACAATTGTCCTGGCGTCACGGTTGGTTCTGTGCCCGCCAGCGGCTCGGTTTTCCCGCTCGGCCTCACCACCGTTACCTGCACGGCGACGGACGCAGTTGGCAACGTGTCCCTGCCGTGCACATTCACCGTGCGTGTTGATGACTTCACGGGCGATGTAGCCGCCTTCCAACCTTGTTGGCGCGGTCAAGCTGGCAGCACTTTCCAAAGTTGGACCTTCGCAGAATCGAACAACCCTGTTGCCTTGCCTCCAACGCTGGCAACGAATGCCTACGGGAGTGTCGCGGCGGGTATTAACTTCGGAACTTTCAGTGATGGTTACATAGAGTCAGATCCGTTCCTCGGTTGCCGGCAGGGTATTTGGGACCTCGGTCATACCGGGATGATGACTTTGAGCATTACCAACACTTCCGGCGGATCGGGTGGTTCATACAAATACGTTCAGGTTGTCGTGACTCAGTTCCGCGACACTCTTTACAATGAAAACGCCACCGTGGGAATCGCGGGTGGCATCCAGGTTGGTCAGGTGCAGCAGGTGGTTGGCACAAACAATTCTGGCGGAGAGTGGATTGCAGCCAAGACGCTCTGGCGTTTGGGCTCACCCTGTCCCGCATCCGAAAGCATAGAGATAACCGCAGGTACAAATGGCACATTGGTGGACCAGGTATTGGTGGAGACACTGTGCATTGATTTGGTTTGTCCAACCGATATTCTGACGAGTGCGGATCCTGGATCTTGCAGCAAGAGCAATATTACTTGGGCCTTACCAGCCGTGGATGGTTGTGTCGTGACTAATATTGTTTGCTCCCCAACGAATGGTTCAACCTTCCCGGTGGGCACCAACCTTGTCACCTGCACCATTATGGATGGCGAGGGTGGCACAAAAGTCTGCAATCTAACTGTCACGGTTCTGGATGTGACCGTCCCTGTGATCACGGCGACGACCGCATCGGAAGCCCAGCCATCATTGGGTAATGTAAACGTCAAGGATTGCGCTAATGTGACCATGCAAGGTGCGGTCAACATTTCCATAACGGTAAACGATGAGTGTGGTTCGCTGCCTCCTCTGGTAACGCTTACAAACGGCGCCGCCAGCGCAACGGCCACGTTTGTTAATCAGAGCCCGCTGGGAACCTACAACTATAGTTGGTTGGTCACAGCTGGCACGAGTAACGGAACTTGGACGGTCACAGCCACCGCCAGCGATCCAAGTGGCAATCTTGCCACGGCTGGTTTCACGCTTTGCGTGAACAAAGCTCAAATTACCGGCAGCGTCGAATTGGAGCAATTCGTTGGCACCGGACCGGGGGTTAATCACAGTCGGGTGGTAACCTTTGTCGCTACAACCAATACGACAGTGCTGAAAACTTGGACACTCACGCTTACTAATGTCTCCGGGCCTGTCTTCAGCTATCTACTGACCGACGTGCCGCTAAATCTGAATGGCATTAGCGCCAAGACCGCTTGGAATCTGCGAGAGAAACTAGCCGTCTCGCTTGACGTAAATGGGCAGGCTGCCGCGAATTTCGTGAGCGACGGTGTTCCGGGTTGGTCTGCAGCTACCGACCACTACCTCCGAGGCGGTGATATCACGGGGAATAACATCGTAAATTTGGGTGATTATAATTTGCTGTTGAGCAATTTCCTCTTGCCGTATGCCCCGGCTGATATTAACGGCAGCGGTGTGGCGAATCTGGCCGAATACAATCTGATTCAGATAAACTGGCTGGAATTGGGAGATCCGCAGTAATTTGTTTAAATGTGTAAAATCCCCTTTACACGGACCCAGCCAGCATGTAGAAAACTGTCGTCGCTACCAATGACGTTTATTAAATCAGCATTCAGCGGATTTTTTATAGCAATCAGCACTGCCAGTCTGACGCTGGCTGATGTAGCACCTTCTTGGCGTGGCGATCCCGGATCCACCCTCCAGCGATGGGATTTCACCGGCAATTCAACTACTCCAAGCCCTGAGGTTCTCACGAACCCGTACGGCACGCCGACGCTCCTGGTTGATTACAATCCGCCGTTTGGCGAAGGCTATTATGGCAGTTCGCCTGCACCTAACATGGGGGTGCACACGGGTATTTGGGACATCGCCAATGGCTCAATGAGTTTTGGCATTCCGAGTGTTGCGGTGCCAGCTTTTTATCTCCAGATTCAACTGCAAGTTACATACTGGTTGGATATCAATCAGTCGCCATCATTCTCACTCCTTCCAGGCGCGGTGCAAATCGGGCCAACCATTACAACCCTCGTCGATGATCCAGCCGGATCTGGGGCTTGGTACTCCGACCTCATTGTTTGGGAGGTCACTCCCGGTCCTGCCAGTCAGGCCATAACATTGTTAGGTAACGCGACTTTCGGGTCAGTCATTGATCAAGTCATTATTGACACCAAACCCGTCCCCGAGCCTACTGCTTTTGCCCTTGGCGGGATCTGTGCCGGCTTGCTCTTCTTGCGGCGGCGCTTTGTCCAAAGGGCTTGATTTGCTTCTAGTTTAACTCCCGCTTCTCTGTCCCAGTTCTTATTCCGTCGTGTTTGTTAAGCGGAAGGGTAATTGCGTGTGCTTGGTTCAAGTTCTTTCCAGCTGGCGTATGGCTGTAGTACGCAACTGCGTACAAAGAACCATAATCGGGGAATACTTGCACTGGTGCCGGTGGTGGGACTTGAACCCACACGACGTTTTAAGGTCCCAGGATTTTAAGTCCTGTGCGTCTGCCATTTCGCCACACCGGCAACGGGTGCTAAGAGCAGTCTAGAACATCTGCTCACTTCACCGCTAGTTCATTCCGGTTTCAGCAATGCCAGGAACAGACCGGGGCATTTTCGATGCTGGCGGACGAGAAATTCGTGCCGCTCGAAATATTCTCGGGCAATGGTTTCGCTGACGGAGCTCATTTGCTGTAAGCGTCACGCCGAGTCTTTCAATTACCCACATCTCCTTTTGCCAATAAAAATCCGAGGTGGATGTCCGTGAGACGGGAGACGCCGCGCCACATGACCGTGTTGCCGGGTGGAGGATCGGCGGCGCGCGCCAGGTAACCGCCAAGCCTGGCGATTTTCGTCAGGTAGTCCCCGACACTTGTGACATTCGACTGAGGAATCAATCTATCGAGCAGCAGCATTTCAGTTTTGGTCAACACAACGTCCGGTCTTTGCTCTGGATTAATTCGCCCCACCATCGTCATCCAAAAAATCCTCCAGCTCAAAATGCACAAGACGGCGATCAGCTTGCTGAGCCGCTCCGTCGTTCGCAGCTTGGATTGCTCGGCGCGGCAACCGGACTTCAAAATCTTGTGAAAAGCTTCGATCTTCCAACGCAGGGAGTACCATCTAATTTTCTCCAAGGCATCCTCCATCGAATTGACCGGAAGGTTGGTCAGCAATTTCCATTCGATTCTCTGGCGGCGACGGGGCTTCGATTTTTCCCGGGCATGGATGACGGTCAAGACCAAATCTGGGTAGGCATCCTGTTTTCCGATTGGTGGCCGGACGCGCAACTGCGCGTATTTAATTTCCAAGGTGGCTTGGTCTTTATTCCCGTCCTGATCCGGAATCTCTATTTGGTGGAGCCCTTTCACCTCGCCCCGTCTCATCTCTTTTGCCATGGTTGTGCTCCCATCTTGAGCGAGACGATCAACGCACGTGCGCACCAGAAATTTGCTGCCCAATTCCTGAGCCAGGCTGAATAGCTCGTAGATGTCGCCCTCTCGATCGGCGACATGGATGCAGTCCGCCGGCCGTTCCATTAACGACGTGGCTTGGCGAAGATTTTCCAACCACCGAAAGCTCTCCTTCTCTTCGATCGGAATGCGGGTGGGGTTTATCTTTCGCTTCAACGCGTTGGTGCCTTTGAAGTTTTTGCGCGTCCAAAATTTGATGGCCAGCAGTCCCAAGGGAATGCCCTCCGTGGTCAGCGCAAGACTGGAGTGCATCAGCAAACCCCGAATCCGGTATGCGCGCTTCGACGGAAAAGGAAGCGCCGTGATCAAACCGATCGATTTGCCGGACGCGTAATAACAGAACTCGGTGGTATCATGCAGCACGAGCAGTGGCTGCTTGAGCACACCAACGCGGGCTTGCGTGCATGCGATATGACCACTGAGTATTTCTTCTTCGCTGATCCGCGGGTTGGAAAAGAATCGATAGGCGGCTTTGGTATTGGCCCAGTCCTGGCACGCCAGCGGAATGGTCTGGCCAATTCCATTGGCCATTAACCCGAGCAAGGTCCGAAGGCGTTTTCCCAATCGCACGTCTTGAAAATAGGCTCCTTCCAATTCGCGGTCGACCCAACCTTTGTCCTCCCAGCCCAGAGCGGTGTAAGCGTCACGTGGAGCGCCGATTGACAGGCGGTGCGGAGGTGTGAACGGAGCCGTTCAAGCGGCTGCCAAGGCCGATTTCTGCTGCTGATGTTTGGCCCAAGCCAGCGGGATGATTTGCGGCACTTGTTTGTTGGTCAGGTGCGGCAGGCGGGTGAGCACGGCGCGCAGGTAGGTGTAGGGTTCAACGCCACGGCGCCGGCAGCTTTCGATGAGGGTGTAAATAATCGCGCTGCGTTCACCGGCGTTGGCTTCGCCAATGAAGAGCCAGTTCTTTTTTCCGAGCGCGGTGGGGCGGATGGCGTTTTCGACGAGGTTGTTGTCGAGTTCAATGCGGCCATCAGTCAGGAACACTTGCAGCGTCGGCCATTGGCCGAGGGCGTAATCGATCGCGATCCCCAGCGGACTTTGCGGCAGGTATTTGCCACTGGCTCTGAGGCGCAAGAACACGCGCTCCAACCGGACGACGATCAGACGGCTTTGGCTGGCGCGCACGGCTTGGCGTAGTGGCGGACCAGCGTTGTGTTCACGGAGCCGAGCTTCGATGGCGTAGAGGTGTTGGAGTTGGCGCAGGAGCCAACCAGCCATGCGCGGCGCGGTTTCGCGCGCTTCGTAAAATTTCCGGCGCACATGAGCCCAACAACCGGCCAGGGTCACGCGGCCGTTTCTGCCGTTGGCAAAGGCGCGATAGGCGGAGTAGCCATCGCACTGGATGGTGCCGCGAAAGTTCAGTGGCAGGATCTGCTCCAAGCACGCGGCCGCCCGGCTGGTGGCCCAGTGATAAAAGACTTCGCCTCCAGGCCGGCTGCCGGTCCACAGATAACCCTGTTTGGTTTTGCCGTTCCCTGGCTCCAAGTAGTTAATCGGCGTTTCATCCACTTGCACATAGCCACCGGCGAGCACGCCGGTGCGAATGTGTTCGTAAATGGGTTTGAGCCAATCCGCCGCCAACTCCACCCAACGTGCGAGTGTCTGCCGTGGCAAATTGATTTGGTGGCGCTGCGCAAAAATCTGTTCCTGCCGGTAGAGCGGCAGATGATCGCAGTATTTGCTGATCAACACGTGCGCCAGCAATCCCGGCGCGGCGAGCCCGCGTTCCTGCAAACACCGCGGCAACGGTGCAATCACCGGCGTGGCATCAAGCTCGGTGCGGTGAACGTATTTGCGGCGAATGGTGCGGCGACGCAGAAAACGGCCCGGCTCGTAATCGAGTTGCTCACTGACTTCCTGGCCGATGCAACGCCATTGCTCCGGCTGCGCTTTCACCGGTTCAGGATCGATGACTTCTTCGACCACAGGCAACTGCTCCGGCAAACGCGGCGCGCGGTCCTTGCGGGCCGGTTGGGCTCGTGCCACGGGAGCGGAAGGGACGGGCGGCTTTTCCACCGGCGGAGTCGAAACTTCCGGCATCGCCAGCAACAGTTGCAGTTGCGCCGGGTTGAGCGCTTCACTGCTGACGCCGAAGAGTCCCCGTGCCAGGGCATCGAGTTTTTGCCGCAGCAATTGGTTCTCGGCCTGCACCGCCGCCAGCGAGGTTTGCAACGCAGACACCAACTCCCGCAGGGTGCTGAGTTCGTTGGGCAGCGTGGCAGCCATCGTGAGTTGCACACACAGACTCGCAGCCCGCAAAAATGTTCAACCGCAGGGAAGATTTTTTCCGCGCGCTGTGGTCAACTCTCCCGCTCATACCACGGTCGCAGTTTCGCGCCGCGCAAATCCACGCCATCGGTGAGCAAGGCCAACGCTTCGGGCGTCAGCGCCAGCTTCGTGCCGTGGGGTTCGATCACCTTGGGCCAGGCAAACGTGCCTTCCTCCAGACGCTTGGTGAGCACCCACAGCCCGGTGCGATCCCAATACAAAATCTTGAGCCGCGTGCGCCGCCGATTGCAGAACACAAACAACGCGCCGCTCCTGGGATCTTCGCCCAGGCGTTCGGTCACCGCGGCATAGAGGCCGTTAAACCCCTTGCGCATGTCGCAGGGTTCCACCGCCACAAAGACTTTGAGACTGCCGGCAAAACTCAGCATGACTTCTCCAATGCGCGCACCACGGCAACCAGCAACGCAATTTGATTTTCCTCACGCAACTCCACGCGCGCCCCACCCGGCAACTGCACCAGTAAAGGTGTCGCCACTGCTGCTGGTACCGCCACGGCTTCCAACAGCCGCAGCGGTTTCGTTGGCGGTCGTTTGGGGCGGCGAGAGTGCTGCACCCAAGCGGCGAAGGTCGGATACTTCAGGCCGGTCTGGCGCGCAAACCGGGCCGCCGACAACCCGCTGCGCTCAAACTCCGCCAGGATCACACGGCGCTGTTCCTTGGAAATACGCACGCGTCCTTTGCTGTCCAGGGTGGCCGGCAACTTGGAAATGACCGCGACAGTGGGCGGGCAATCAGAGGGCTTCGCACTTATCATAACTCTCAGAGTTATGATAGTTGTCAGAACTTAACCAGTGGCGCTCCGCGTGACGCTTACAGAGCGGTGGCCCTGTGACCATTCGCACGACGATTTGTAGTTCGCATCCCGAGTGTTGCACCACAAATTGTTTACAATGTACATACAAAAATTTGAGAATTTTGAACGGGAACGCATGCGCGAGATGTGGGTAATTGAAAGGCTCCGCGTGACGCTTACCATTTGCTTGCAGGAGCCGCTGCTGCCTGGAGTGATTGTGCAATCAAGGTTGGCGCCACTCGCAATCCCCAGACGACTTTTCCGACGCGCTTGGCCAGCACAAACTTGATTTCACCACCACTGACCTTTTTGTCGAGCTTCATGGCGGCAAAAAGCCGCACCCGTTGATAAGGCGTCAGCTTGATCGTAGTGGGCAACCCGACTCGTCGAAACAATTCGGTGACGCGAGCTACATCATCGGCTGGAAAGCTAAGCACCTGCGCGGAGATGTGCGCAGCCGCAACCTGGCCTATGGAAATTGCCTCGCCGTGCAGGAAACGGTCATAGCTGGAGATTGCCTCCAGAGCATGACCTATGGTGTGCCCAAAATTCAAAATCGCCCGCAACCCGCTCTCCGTTTCGTCCTGACTCACAACCTCGGCTTTGATTTCACAACAACGCGCAATCACACTGCTAAGCGTGTCCCGATCTCGCCGCAGCAACTTGGGCAAATCCCGCTCAAGTCGGGCAAACAAGTGGGCGTCGTAAATGATCCCATACTTGATGACCTCCGCGAGGCCGGCGCGATATTCGCGCTCCGGCAAAGCGCGCAGCGTCTCCAAGTCACACAGCACCAGTTTCGGTTGATAAAAGGCGCCGACGAGATTCTTGCCTGCACTCAAGTTCACGCCCACTTTGCCGCCGACCGAACTGTCCACTTGGGCGAGCAGCGTGGTGGGCACTTGCACAAAGGACAAACCGCGAAGATAGGTCGCCGCGACGAAGCCAGCGAGATCTCCGACCACGCCACCGCCCAGGGCGACGATGAAGGATTTTCGTTCGAGCTGATGAGATGCCAGCCGGTCATAGCACGTGTGGACCGAGCGAAGGCTTTTCGCGGTCTCACCCGCCGGCACGATGATCAATGACGGATCGAAGCCGGCACGGACGAGGGAATTGTAAGCCGGCTTGGCAAAGCGCTTGCCGACGTTGGTATCCGTGATGATGGCGCAACGCGCACCCAGCTTTAGTCGTGCGCATTCACGGCCAAGATGTTGAAGCCATCCGGAGCCGATTCGAATCCGATAACTGCGGTCACCTAGCGGAACATTGACATTGCGCACGCGTCCAGCATACGGGGCGGCGACTGGCAGAAAAGGCTTTTTCTGAACGCCCTGGGAACTATGCTTTCCCGCCATGAATCGCGTGGCACTAATTACTGGCGCATCGCGGGGGATTGGGCGGGGTATCGCCATCGAGTTGGCTCGCTTGGGCTACGATATCGTCGTCAATTACGCGGGCAATCATGCGGCCGCACAGCAGACCGCCCAGGAGTGTGTATTGGAAGCAAAGGCCCAAAGCCAATCCATCCGCGCCGAAGTCTGCCAGGCTGACATCAGCCGCGATTTGGCTCGACGGCAATTGATTGATTTCACACGCGAGAAGTTCGGGCGATTGGATCTGCTGGTGAATAACGCAGGCGTCGCGCCGAATGTTCGTGCCGACTTGTTGGAGGCCGACGAAGACAGCTTTGACCGCTTGATTGGGATCAATGTAAAAGGACCCTATTTCCTCACGCAACTTGCGGCCAAGTGGATGATCGAACAAGTCAAGGCGCACGCTTCTGCATCCGGCAAAGATTCTCGGCCAAAAATTGTGACTGTATCGTCCATTTCGGCTTACACCGCCTCAACCAACCGCGGCGACTATTGCATCAGCAAGGCGGCGCTGGCCATGCTCACGCCGCTGTTTGCCACGCGCCTCGCAGAGTTTGGGATAAATGTTTACGAGGTTCGGCCGGGCATAATCGCTACGGACATGACTGGTCCCGTGAAGGCGAAGTATGACAAGCTCATCGCTGACGGCCTTACGCCTATTCCACGCTGGGGAACACCCGAGGATATAGGCTTGGCTGTTGCGGCCATCGCTCGTGACGCTTTTCCATTCAGCACCGGCGAAGTGATCAATGTGGACGGTGGATTCCATTTGCGACATCTCTGATTGGGTTGGCCTCTAACAGCACATGATTTACTCCGCCTGATAAACCAGCATTAAACCATACCGCAAACCAACATGGCCATCCGACTCGATCCCACATTGACTGCGAGAAGTCTGCTCCCGCAAATCGAGGGGCTGTTCAAATTGTCGGCGCAGAAAATTTTGAGCATCGCCAAGACTTGGAAACCAGAGCAGGGGACGCCGGTCTTCACCGTAAAGGGGAATTACACTTCGCGAGGCTGGACGGAATGGACGCAAGGGTTTCAATACGGCTCGGCCTTGCTGCAGTTTGATGCCACTGGTGAGAAGCGGTTTCTGGAAATTGGTCGCCGCGGCACCGTCGAGCGCATGGCTTCGCATGTGTCGCATACCGGGGTGCATGACCATGGCTTCAACAATGTCTCCACCTACGGCAACCTTTTGCGGCTGATGCGGGAAGGGAAAATTCCGCACAACCAGGCCGAGCGAGACTTCTACGAATTGGCGCTTAAGGTCAGTGGCGCGGTGCAAGCGGCGCGCTGGACGAAAATCGCGGATGGCACCGGCTTCGTCCATAGCTTTAACGGACCGCATTCGTTGTTTGTGGACACCATGCGCACGATCCGCACGCTTTCGGTGGCGCATCAGCTCGGCCATGTCTTGATGGGGGAACAAGACGCAAGAATTTCGCTGCTGGACCGGATGATTCAGCATGCGACCAACACGGCGCGTTACAGCATCTATTACGGCGAGGGCCGGGATTCTTATGATGAGCGCGGTCGTGCCGCGCACGAAGCTGTGTTCAACGTCAATAGCGGCACGTTTCGATGCCCAAGTTCGCAGCAAGGCTATTCGCCGTTCACCACTTGGACCCGTGGGCAGGCGTGGGCGATTTGCGGATTTGCGGAAGAATTGGAATTTCTTACGTGCGGCGCTGTCGATCTCGGCCGAACCAGACTGGCGGAAACGATTGGTATCTTCGAGAAGGCGGCGCGAGCGACCGCTGATCATTACCTTGCCAACTGTTGTGCGGATGGCATCCCCATGTGGGATACCGGCGCGCCGAACCTTTTCCGCCTTGGATCATTCGCGGACAAAAGCTCGGATCCATATAACCGCTGGGAACCTGTGGACAGCTCCGCCGCCAGTATCGCTGCGCAAGGGTTGGTTCGTTTGGGGAATTATTTAAAGGGTCGACGCCAGCACCGGGACGGGAACCGTTACCGGCAGGCAGGGTTCACCATTGCCAAAACTTTGTTCGCGGAGCCGTATCTCTCCACCAAAGCCACGCATCAAGGTTTGATCCTGCATTCGGTTTATCATCGTCCGAATGGCTGGGATTTCATCGCCCCTGGCCAGGACGTGCCGAACGGTGAGAGTTCGATGTGGGGAGATTATCATGCGCTTGAACTCGCCCTGTTGCTCCAGCGCGAAGCCCGCAAAGAGAAGTATCCCACGTTCTTTCTGAGTTAATCATGCCTGAACCATTCAAACTCACTCGCATTCCCTCGCTCAAGACTGTCGAGGACTTTCGGAAACACGTTGCGACGCTCAATGTTGAACTGCTGTGCGAAGACCAAATTGTCGCGGGCAACGACTCGCCGCTCGCGCAGCCAATCGAGCGCGTTGTCATCAACGGCAAGCGTATCGGCAATCGCTGGGCGATTCATCCGATGGAGGGATGGGACGCGACGACCACTGGCGGCGCGACCGAGGAAGTGCGGCGGCGCTGGCAACGATTTGGCGAGAGCGGCGCGAAGTTGATTTACGGCGGCGAAGCGATGGCGATTCGTCCGGATGGCCGTGCGAATCCGAATCAGTTGATCATCGTTGAGGAAAACAAGAAGGACCTGGCCGGGATTCGTGAAACCTTGGTGCAGGCCCATGCGGAGCGCTTCGGCAAAGCGGACGACCTCGTCATCGGCTTTCAACTCACGCACTCGGGCCGGTTCTGCAAGCCGAACGACAAAAAGAAAATGGAGCCGCGCGTGGCGTTCCGGCATCCCATCCTTGACCGCAAGTTCAACGTCACCAGCGATGCGCAGGTTTTCACCGACGGCGAGATCGAGGAGCTGATCCAATGCTATATCCGCGCGGCGAAGATTGCGTGGGACGTGGGCGCGGACTTCGTGGATATCAAGCATTGCCACGGTTATTTGCTGCACGAATTCCTCGGCGCGCACACGCGGCCCGGCAAGTTCGGCGGCAGCTTCGAAAACCGCACGCGCATTCTCCGCGAAATCATTGCCGGCATTCGCGCGACCGGAAACAAGATAGAGATCGGCGTGCGGCTGAGTGCGTTTGATTTCGTTCCATTCAAACCCGATCCCGCGCTTTCGCAGCCGGGCAAGCTCGGCCCGGGCATTCCGGAAGATTTCTCGCACTGCCTGCCGTATCGCTACGGCTTCGGCGTGAATCAGGACCATCCCGTCGAGCCTGAACTGAGCGAGACGTTCAAGTTTGCCGAACTCTGCGGCGAACTCGGCGTGAAGATTCTCAACCTCAGCGCTGGCTCACCGTATTACAATCCACATATCCAACGCCCCGCCGCCTATCCGCCCAGCGATGGCTACCAACCCGCGCACGACCCGCTCATTGATGTGGCCCGGCAGATCAATGTCGTGCGGCAGGTAAAGGAGCATTTGAGTCGAAAGTCGAAGGACGAAAGTCGAAACACCGCGTTGCCTTCGACCTTCGACCTTCGACCTTCGACGCCAGTTCTGGTCGGCACCGCCTACAGCTACCTCCAGGAATATCTCCCGCAAGTCGCGCAATACGTCGTGCGGAACGGCTGGACGGACATGGTGGGGTTGGGGCGAATGGTGTTGTCGTATCCCGGAATCCTTGCCGATGCGGTGGAGAAGGGCGCGCTGGCGACGAAAAATATTTGCCGCACGTTCAGCGATTGCACCACCGCGCCGCGCAACGGAATGATTTCCGGCTGTTACCCACTAGATAAATATTATTCCGCCAAGCCCGAGTTTCAGGAGTTGAAGGAGGTTAAGAAGAAGGTCGGGGCGTGAGTCGTGCGCCACTCGGACGAGTCAACAAAGTCACATGCGGTCTATCTCGTTATTAGGCGTTTTCGGCTTCATTCGCATCTGGCGAAATAGGAGCATATCCGTAGAGAGCGAACGCCTCTCCTAATCTGGGGAAGTCCTCCTGTAGCCAATACGAGGAGTCTTCCGAGTGGCGCAAGAGCCGGGAGAGTAAATCAGTGAACGAGGTTGCGACGATGGAGACGTATCCAGGCATGGCGAATGTTTCGTGAAAGCTGTCATAACACAGTCCAGCATGTGCGGGATGCAGATCAATCGAGAGATAGTTTCCGTCGCCAACATCAGCTACGGCGAGCCAATGCTCAAACGGCCCTGACGCAAAACGGTCTCCTGTGATCGCGGCGTCGATACGCTGAATCTGGGAGGGAGGCAAAATGCGAGTCGGCATCGCGCACTTGTGGTCACTGTGGATGACTGCTCCACCCGCCAACTCGTAGAACCTCCGCAAGTCTGATGGAAGCGAATATGCAGCCGGCGCTTCCGGAACACCCGATGGCGGGAAAACGGTGCATTGTGAGTGCGACCTCAACTCCTTAATGATGGTTTCGATTTCAGCCATGACGCGAAGAATCGCGTAACATCAGTATTGAGCCGCAGTCCTGTTACCTATTTCTGATAGGAGACAATCGTTCACAGTTGCGAAGGAAAATCAAGTTGCCGGAAAGTGGCACAATCGGTTTTCAATCAGCGCGGCCATGAGCGAATCTCTTCAAAGCTCTCCCACGCCGCAAGCCCAAAACGTCCCGTCACGCTCTCGGGCAAGTTGCACAAGGTAATGCGGTTTGAGCATTATTCGTTGCGCACAGAGGAGAGCTATTGAAGTGATCGCGGCGCTGTTGTTTAATCAACGGGCGCGTGATTCGGCGCGGTGCTGGCAAGGTCGCCGTGTTGGGAAGGAATCGGCAGCAGGGAAAATTGGGGCATGATATGATCACAAGAATTCCAGTCGTGGGGCTTTTCAGTTTGATAGTGGTGGCCGGGTCAGGGCAGGGGGCAGAACTACTTTCATCACCGCGGGCTTCTGCGCAAAGCGCCTCCGCCGGTTCACCATTCACCGCGGTTGAACCATTCAAGTATCCCGATCACCGGCCCGCCGCGTCGTGGCGGGTTGCCGCGCGCGATGGCGGCCGCGTTTATCTCCACGGCAGCGGCCCGGCGCAGTGTGATTATCTCGGCGCGCGCGATCTGTGGCTTTACCAGCATCGCGGCGTTTACTACCTGAACTACGACGGCGCTGGGCCGCGCGGCTGGCTCGCCTGTCTCGCGACGAGCACGAACCTCAAAGACTGGACGCCGCGCGGGCCGGTGCTCGATTTCGGCCCGGCCGGTTCGGAAGATTCCGCTTCCGCCTCCTACGGCACGACGTTCTTCGATGGCCGCCAGTGGCACATGTTTTATCTCGGCACGCCGCACGTCACGCCCGCGCCCAATTTCATTCCGTCGTTCCCGTACCTGACCATGAAGGCCATCGGCGATTCGCCGACCGGCCCGTGGCGCAAGCAGCGTGAGGTAATTCCGTTCCGGCCCAAGCCTAGCTCGTATTACTCCGACACCGCGAGTCCCGGGCAGATCATCCGTCAGGGTCGCGAGTACCTGATGTTCTTCAGCGCGTCCACGGACAAACCCATTCTCCGCACAATCAGCATCGCACGCACGAAAGACTTGAACGGCGCGTGGACGATTGATCCGCGGCCCATCGTCCCGTCGGAAGAACAGATAGAGAACACCTCACTTTATTTCGAACGGGCGAATCGCACGTGGTTTCTGTTCACGAATCACATCGGCGTCGAGAACGGCGCGGAGTTCACCGATGCCATTTGGGTTTATTGGAGCAAGGATTTGAATCGCTGGGATGCGCGCAACAAGGCCGTGGTGCTCGATGGCAGCAATTGCTCGTGGAGTCGCAAGTGCATCGGTCTGCCCGGCGTCATGCCGCTGGGGAAACGGCTGGCGATTCTCTACGACGCACCGGGCGGCGACAGCACCAGCCACATGAAACGCGATCTCGGCTTGGCCTGGCTGGACCTGCCGCTCGTGGCGCCGCAATGAGGCTGTTATGAAACGAGCGCAAAGCGGAATGGTCTTGGAGTGCGCCGGCCCTCCGGCGCTCGGGATGTCGTGGGTTGTCGAAAGCGCCGGAGGACCGGCGCACTCTCGGACGCTGACGCGCGGTTGGTTCGCTTCAGGTTCTCCGTTCTTCGCTGTTATCGGTGGAGACTATTTGCGACGTGAAACTCGCCAAGAGTGCGTGCCGAGACTCCCTCTCCCAGCGGGAGAGGGCAGGGGTGAGGGAGAACGTGCCGAGACTTCAAGCCGGTCGCGCGATTTCCAGCGCTTCGATTTTGCGTTGGCTCTCCCTCACCCTCAATCCCTCTCCCGCTGGGAGAGGGAAGCCATTCACGGACGCTGCGGGGGTATTTCAACCGTCCGCGTCGATTCCACTCAAAACAGCGAACAGCCTCATTATCCGTCCGCACT
>CAYWCK010000009.1:0-5515 GCA_964456685.1 uncultured Bifidobacteriaceae bacterium
CGCTATCCGTAAGCAGTTCGAAGCGGAGGCAGAGTGCCTCTGCCAGTCCAAGACTTTGAGCAACCGTCCGCCGTCGCAGACAACTGCGGAGGGTCAATGTCAGGCCACGCCGGCTCAGGTAGCTGGTACGAAGGCTGGCTCGTTGCAAACACAGAGCGGAATGCATTTTTGCTCAGCCCGCGCGTGGTTGAACCAGCTTGGTCGCAGGCACAGCCAATAGGAACTTGCGACGCGGACCTAAATTGCGCCGCATGCCTAAGGCCGAACTCGTCGGAAACGCAACACGTAGTTGTCTTTCAGAATGTCGCGTTCCTCCATCTGCTCAAAGCCGGCCGCTTTGATCTCCGCCGTGAAAACCTCCTGCCCCGCGCGCACATGATTGAGCACCCAGTCGGAGCTGGTTCCAGGAATGCGTTTGAACTCAACCAACAAAATCTCACCACCGGGACGCAGCGCCTTGCGCAGGGAAGCCATCGTGCTCTGGGGATACTCGAAATGATGGTAAACATCGCAGATGAAGGCGAAGTCGATCGAGTTTGCCGGCAGTTCCACCGAGCGCTCGGTGCAGAGCACTGTTTGGACGTTGGCGAGCCCTTCCGCCGCGGCGCGCTGCTGGATCCGCGCGAGGAACGCGGGAACGATATCCACCGCCATCACTTTCCCTTTGGCGCCGACGGCGCGCGAAAAGTACGGCGTGAACAAACCCGTGCCCGCGCCGATATCCGCCACCACCATGCCCGGCTGGAGGTGCGCGGCCGCAACGATGGCTTCGCGGTGATCGTAAATCTCCCGTCCTTCGCGCTCGAAGCGCTCGATCCATTGGGTGACTTTCAGGTCCGGCTTAAGATACTCGGCGTTGATGCCGGGCTTGACGCTGGCCTCGGCAGCAGCGCTGGCCGGCTTGGAACTCGCACTTCGGCAACCGGCGGTCCCCATCACTGCCAAAACCGCGACGAGGATCAAGCAACTGAGTGATTTGCGCTTCATAAGCCGGGCCAGCTTGCAGAAACGGGGCAGCGCTTGCCAAGCGTGTTCGGGCAGGCGATGGGTGCGCGTTCAGCTCCGCCGATCCAGAAGTATCGACCCGAAGGTCATGCGGGAGCGTTTCAACTTTTGGTCCGATTTTGTAGCTGCCCCCCCGCCATCACCCCGGCATCATCGCGTCCAATAATTGAAAGGCATGATATGAACCAGATGCACGAGATTGATTATTTCATCCACGGCGACGCGATGCAGTTCGTCGAAATTGAACTCGACCCGAACGAAGCCGCGGTCGCCGAGGCCGGCGGCATGATGTACATGCAGGACGGGATCGAAATGGAAACCATCTTCGGGGACGGCTCGCAGGCGCAAAGCGGCTTCCTCGGTGCGCTCATGGGCGCAGGCAAACGTTTGCTCACCGGTGAATCGATGTTCATGACGGTCTTCTTGAATCGCGGTATGGGCAAGAAGCGCGTCGCGTTCGGCGCGCCTTATCCCGGCAAAATCATTCCCGTCCACCTGACCGAGGTCGGAGGCGAATTGATTTCGCAAAAGGATTCCTTCCTGTGCGCCGCCAAGGGCGTGAGCGTGGGCATCGCTTTCAACCGCAAGATCGGCGCCGGGCTGTTCGGCGGCGAAGGTTTCATCATGCAACGGCTTCAAGGCAACGGCTGGGCCTTCCTTCACGCGGGCGGAAACATCCACGAGCGCACGCTCGCGCCGGGTGAAGTGCTGCGCGTGGACACCGGCTGTATCGTTGCCTTTCAGCCCACGGTGGATTTTGACATTCAATACGTCGGCAAGATCAAGTCCGCCCTGTTTGGCGGCGAAGGCCTGTTCTTCGCCACGTTGCGCGGCCCCGGAAAAATCTGGCTGCAATCGCTGCCGCTCAGCCGTATGGCTGATCGCATCACAGCGGCGTCGCGGGTCGGCGGCCGGCGGGAGGAAGGCTCAATTCTAGGCGGACTTGGCAATTTGTTGGACGGAGATAGTTGAACTGCCGGCCCGGATTCCCCGGCCACCGCGGTTGGGGAAGCAAAACACGGGTCTTTTCAGCGCTGGGGCGGAGCGGGTCATCCTTGGCGTCCCGGCTGCTTCAAACCGTTCGCCGCCGGCGGATTCGGCCCGCCGCCAGCAGCCGCGCCGTCAAGCGGCGAGAACTATGATCCTGTTCCTGTTTTTCTGTTCCGGCGCGACCGCCCTGGTTTACGAGGTGGTCTGGTCGAAATACCTTTCGCTCATGCTGGGCAGCACCGTGCAGGCCCAGACCGTGGTGCTGGCCGTGTTCATGGGCGGACTGGCGCTGGGCAACCGGCTCATCGGCGCCCGGGCCGACCTGTTGCAAAAGCCGCTGTCCGCTTACGGTTATCTCGAAGTGCTCATCGGCCTGTACGCGTTTTTCTTCCATGCGATCTACAGTCTGGCGGACCAAGGGTTCATCGCCGTTGGCACAAAAGTTTTCGAAAACAGCACGGGGATGTTCCTCCTCAAAGGCGGGCTAAGCGTCGGCTTGCTGTTGCTGCCAACGATGTTGATGGGCGGGACGCTGCCCCTGCTGGCCGTCTGGCTGCAACGTCGGTCTGACGATGCGGGTCGTTGGTCGGCACGGTTCTATTCCACGAACAGCCTCGGAGCGGTGTGCGGCGCTTTCGTTGCGGGCTTCCTGCTGATTCCCAACCTGGGTCTGGTGACCTCACTGCAAGCCACGGCGATGGTCAACGTGCTCATCGGCATGGCGGCAATCGGATTGGGCCGGAAACTCGGTGAGACAACCCAGCCAGGGCCGACGGAAAGTACTGCGGCCTCCGCGGCGTCCGACGCCGGTGTCGCCCCGATGTCTTCCACCATGCGCTGGGCGGCGTTGCTGGTCGCCCTCACCGGTGCGGTTTCCATGGGCTTGGAAGTGCTCGCTTCGCGTTCGCTCACTTTGATCTTTGGTGCGTCGTTACAGGCGTTCGCGGTGGTCTTAATGGGCTTCATTCTCGGCATCGGTGCCGGCAGCGCCGCGGTGGCTTCGCCGCGATTGAAACGTTGGCGCAGTGAAGGCGCCATCATCGGCGTGTTGCTCGTTGCGGCCGGGCTGGTCGGAGGCTTGGTATTGGGCATCGAGCAATGGGTGGAACTATATCGGCACATCAAAACCGGTTTGGCCCAGACTCACATGGGCTATCGCTTCTATCAGGCCATCAATGCCGGTTTCTCCCTGGTCATTCTCGGGTTGCCGGCCGCTTTGATTGGGGCCGTGTTACCGCTGTGCTTGCGATGGGTTTCTGGTGGCGGCGAGGGCTTTGGCAATCGCGTCGGCCGCTTGTTGACCTGGAACACGCTCGGCGCGGTCGTCGGCGTATTGCTGACGGGATTCATCCTCATGCCCCAGGCGGGACTGCGCAATGCCTTCAACCTGCTCGCCTTCCTGCTTTGTGTGCCGGCCCTGCTGCTGGCCTGGACCGCGCGCAAACGACTCGCCACCGCTGCCGCTGCTGCTCTGGCGGTTGGCCTGCTGCTTTCCTGCGTCGCCGGCGGGCGCGATTGGCGGCATGTGTTCAGTTCCG
The DNA here is from genome assembly GCA_964456685.1 of uncultured Bifidobacteriaceae bacterium. Taxonomy (GTDB): domain Bacteria; phylum Verrucomicrobiota; class Verrucomicrobiia; order Limisphaerales; family JADLHS01; genus CAYWCK01. Next base: position 3,534 of record CAYWCK010000009.1, read on the forward strand.
GCATTTTCCGCATCCGCGAATCCACGGTGGACGAATCTCTGATCCCCGAGCGCAAGCGTTCGGTAAAAATACTCTTTTACGAGGACGCCCCCGACGCCACGGTCACGGTTGAACAATCCGGTCCGGGTCAGGGTCTGCAGGCGGACATCGGTTTGCGCATCAACGGCAAAGCCGAAGCTTCCACCCGCGGCGATCTCACCACGCAATTGCTACTGGCCCACCTGCCCATGCTCGCCCGGCCGGGCAGCGAAGATGTATTTGTTCTCGGCCTGGCCAGCGGCATCAGTTGCAGCGGCTTTCTCGCGCATCCCATCAAGCACCTCACCGTCGCCGACAATTGCGAACCCGTCACGCGGGCCGTCGATTTCTTCGCCCCCTGGAATCGCGGGGTCAAAACCAATCCCGTCACCCGTTTGCGCATCGAAGACGCCCGCACCGTGCTCAAACTCGAAAACAAAGACTACGACGTCATTGTCAGCGAACCGTCCAATCCCTGGTTTGCCAGCGTCGGGAGCGTGTTCAGCCATGAGTTTTACGAGTTGGCCCGGAAACGTCTCAAACCCGGCGGCATCATGGTGCAGTGGTTTCACGTCTATGAAATGAACGACCAGATCGTTGAGATGGTCCTGCGCACTTTCGGCGCGTCGTTCCCGGTAATGGAAATTTGGGATGCCAACGAAGGCGATCTCATCCTGCTTGGCTCCGACCGGCCGTGGACAACTTCGGTGGCGGAACTCCGCAAAGGTTACGAGCGCGAGTCCGTGCGCCGGGATCTCGAATCCATCGGCCTGGGCCGTCCGGAATTGTTGCTGACGCGCTTGTTCGCTTCCCAGCGCATCGCCTCGCAGATCGCCGGTCCGGGTTTCATCCAGACCGACGGCCTCCCCATCCTCGAGTATCAGGCCCCGGTCGCATTTTTCGTCGGCGCCACTGCTCAACGGGTCATGCGCTTCGATGAGCGCACCTGGCAAGCCGGTTTCGCCACGGCGGAACGCCGAACCGTGCTCGCGGCGCTGGATGATCGCGAACTGCGCGAGGTCTTTGGACGCGGCACCATCAATCGCGAGCTTTGGAACACCGTTACCGATCGGCTCAAACGAGCTGCGGCCGGCGGTGCCGGCAATAAATCCAGCGGGCTGGTTACCCCCTGCGTTTTCAATCCCGCGAGCGGCGACTCGGCCAGCCTGCTCCCCGCGGAAGCCGGCAGCGCGTTGGCGGCGTTGGTTGAGGCGCGCGTTCAGTTGCAACGCGGCGAGGGCGATGTTGTCAAGCATGCCCAACTCATCCGGGGCCGGCTGGCCGAACAATTTGTCGCCACCGGCGCCCAGACGCCGGAACGTACCGCCGCCGAGTTCGCGGCGGTGGCGGCGCGCGCGTGCCTGGTGAACCGGCAATATCAACTTAGCCGCGACCTGCTGGCGTTGGGCTTCAAGTTCGACGCCGAGTCCGGGGAATTGAGCTTCCTCGCCCGCCTGCTCGAACGCGAAGCCCCGAGCGCACCCGCGCCCAAAAACTGAACCGGCCTCGAAGTCCCCACAACCGGCACCGACAGACGGGTTGCTGCGCCGCCACATGATTGTTACGCTGGCGTCGCGTGAGAACTCCCTTCATTTGGAGATTCCTGATTGTCGCACTCGCAATCTTCGCCGGGGGATGCAACCAGCAGCCCGATGCCCACTCGGTTTCCGGCACCATCGAGACGGACGAAGTCCGCGTCGCCTCGCGTTACGGCGGGCGCGTGTGGGCGCTGGGCGCGATCGACGGCAGCCCGTTGACGCAAGGGCAATTGATCGTGGAGCTGGAAGCGAAGGAGCTGCGCGCAAAGCGGGAACAAATCGCGGCCCAGCTTGCGGAAGCCGAAGCCGGTCCACGCAAAGAGGAGATCGCCGCGGCCAAATCGGATTGGGAGGCGCAGCTCGCGCAACTTGACCTCGCCCGCATCGAGCGCAAGCGCGCCGACGAACTTTTCGCCGCCAAAACCA
>CAYWCK010000009.1:5525-34891 GCA_964456685.1 uncultured Bifidobacteriaceae bacterium
ATTCCCGAAACCGAACGCGATCGGGCCACTGCGGCGGAACAGGCGTTGGACAAAACCGTCGCCGCCGCCAAAAGCCGCTACGATCTGCTGCTCGCCGGCACGCGGCCCGAGCGCATCGCCCTGATCAAAGCCCAACTCGCCGAACTCGACACGCAACTCGGGGAAATGAAAATCTTTTCGCCGACGAATTGCGTGCTCGAAGTGCTGAGCGTGAAAGTGGGCGATGTCGTTGCGCCCAATCAACAGGTGGCCACGCTGCTGCTGACGAATCATATCTGGGTGCGCGTGTTCGTGCCCGAGCCGTGGCTGGGCCACATCAAGCTCGGCGACGCGGTGAAGGTCCGCGTGGACTCGTTTGCGAACAAGGAGTTCCCCGGCACAGTCGAGCAGATCGCCCGCAGCGCCGAGTTCACGCCGCGCAACGTGCAAACCGTCGGCGAGCGCGTGAAGCAGGTCTTCGGCATCAAGGTGCGGCTCGACAACGCCGACGGCCAACTCCGCGCCGGCATGGCGGCGGATGTGACGTTTCCGCATGTGGCAAAGTAATTGTAGATGAGCCAACAAATTATAAGTCGTGGCGAGGTCGCCAAGGTTTTGAAGGATTGGCAAGAGGGCAAACTATCTTCGCGGGAGATTCACGACTGGGCGAATGATCTCTTTCTCAATGACAACGTCGAATACGAAGATTGGGAAAGTGATAATTCAATTACGAACGAAGTTCTTGGCGCTCTCGACATGCTGGGCATGAACCTCGTGTTGCCCGAGGACACGCCGATTTACCTCGAATTCTTAGCAACGCCGAAAGGCCATTTTGCAAACGGCTACGCGGCTTATCAAAAGCGTCTCGAAGGAATCAATTACGAAACACGGAAAGAAAAACTTCGAGATGATCCGCTTTATGCGCCATTCCTTAAAGTTCAATAGGAACTGACTGAAATGCCCGCCGACCCCATGATCCAATGCGAAGCGCTCACCAAACGCTTCGGCCATTTCACTGCGGTGGATCATGTTTCATTTTCCGTCGCCAAGGGTTCGATCTTCGGTTTCCTCGGCCCGAATGGTTCGGGGAAGTCCACGGTCATTCGCATGTTGTGCGGGTTGCTCGAACCAAGCGAAGGTCACGGGCGCATTGCCGGCTTCGATGTGGCGCGGGAGACGGAGGACATCAAAGGGCTGATCGGTTACATGTCGCAGAAATTTTCGCTCTACGACGAGCTGACGGTGCGGGAGAACTTGTTGTTCTACGGTCGCCTCTACGGTTTGAAAGGCGCGGGGCTGCGGCAGCGGATGGATGAATTGATCGCCCTCACGCATCTCGCGCCGTATCTGGAGCGGCGTTCGGCGTTGCTCTCGGGTGGCTGGCGGCAACGACTCGCCATGGCGTGCTCGCTCATGCACAAACCAACCGTGCTGTTCCTCGACGAACCGACCGCGGGAATTGATCCGGTGGCGCGACGCGAGTTGTGGGATTTGCTGTTCGAGTTTTCCAGCCAGGGCATGACGCTGTTCGTGACGACGCATTACATGGACGAGGCGGAGCGTTGCTCGCACGTGGGCTACATCTATCTCTCGAAGCTCGTCGTGTGCGGCGATCCGGATGAACTCAAGCAATTGCCCGTGGTCAATCCGCCGGACGCGCGGCGCGTGGACGTGACCTGCGATCACGTAACGGTCGGCCTGCAAGCCATGCGGCGTCTGCCCGGCGTGCGCGCGGCGACGGTGTTCGGACAATCAATGCATTTGTTGCTGGACCAGAACGTGGGCGATGAATTCATCGGCGCGGAGCTGAAGAAGGTCGGCATTCCGCACGCCGACATCCGGCCCATCGCGCCTTCCCTCGAAGATGTGTTCGTGACGCTCACGGCGGCACAATCGAACGGAGGCGGCCGATGAAAATCCCATTGCGCGGCTTCAAAGCAATCTTGCTGAAGGAATTCACCGTCGTGTTTCGCGATCCGACGACGTTGTTCTTCATGTTTTTTCCGCCGCTGCTGCAAATCATCGCGTTCGGCTACGCGCTGGATAACGACGTAAAGAACATGGCCACGGTGCTGCTCAATCAGGATCGCTCCATCGAGAGCCGGCAACTGGTGGATAAGTTCGTAAACACCCGCACGTTTCGCATCGTGGGCGAGGTGCAGAGTGTGGAGGAATTATCGCGCGCCATCCGCGAGGGGAAGGCTTACGTCGGGCTGCAAATTCCACCGGACTTCACACGCAATTACGTCGCAGGCCGCGGCGCGCAAGTGCAGGTGTTGATTGATGGATCGAGTTCCACCATCGCCTTGCAGGCGCTGCAAACTTCCATGGGCTTGGCGCTGCGCGAGTCCATGCTCACGCTGATGCAACAAGCGCACGCGACGGAAATGCCGATCGAGGTCCGGCCGCAAATTCTCTACAACCCGACCATGAAGAGCGCGAACTTCTTTGTGCCGGGCGTGATGGGCATCGCGCTGCAAATCGCGACGGTATTTGCGACGGCGCTTTCCGTGGTGCGCGAAAAAGAACGCGGGACGCTGGAGAACCTGCTCGTCGCGCCGCTGTCGCGGCCGGCATTGATGCTGGGCAAGCTGACGCCGTATCTGCTGATTTCCATGACCATGGCCACCTGCATCTTCGCCATGGCGCGTTGGGTGTTTGGCATTCCCATCCGCGGCGATTTGGGCGCGCTCTTCGCGGCGGCGTTGCTTTATGTGTTTGCCCTGCTGAGCTTGGGATTGTTGATCTCCACGCGGGCGCAAAATCACATGCAAGCATTACAGATGACGATGGCGCTGCTGCTGCCGGCCGTATTTTTTTCCGGCTTCATTTTTCCGATTGAGACGATGCCAAGGTTTTTCCAATGGATCAGCGCCGCGATGCCGGCGACGTATTTCATCGAGTTGATGCGCGCCATCATGCTGCGCGGGGCGGGCATCGCAGAATACTGGCGGCACTATGTCATTCTCGGCGGAATGGGCGTGGGTCTGTTCGGCCTGTGCGCGCTGCGGTTCAAGCAGCGAATCGCATGAGCCCGGGCGCACCCAAACTGACGACCTTGCTTTGGCGCGGCGCGCGGTGCCGCTGTCCGCAATGCGGGCAGGGCAAGGTTTTCAAGCACTGGCTGGCCATGCATGAGCGCTGCAGCGCGTGCGACCTGAAATACCTCCGCGATCAGGGAGACCTTTGGGGCTACATCATCGTGCTGGACCGCCTGGCGTTCATTCTGCCGTTGATCGCGATGCTTTATTTCCGGCTCTACAACCCGCACTCGATCTGGTTCGTGATTTTTGCGGTGGGCCTCCTCATCACGCTGTTCGCCACGACGCCCCACCGGAATGGCATCTGCCTGGGCGTGGATTATTTCATCCGCCGCAAGTGGGGCGATCTTTCGGAGGATGCCCCAGGGTCAAAACCCACCGAGCCGCCGCTGGAGAATTGATCCGGCAGGGATTCCATCCCATCAACGCGTGCGCTCAACCGCCGCCGACCAGCCGGCGTGCAGTTGGGATTTCATCGCGGCCAACTGGTCACGGTGCTTTGCGCTGCTCGCCAGATTGTCATACTCGAACGGATCGCTTTGGTGATCGTAAAGTTCGGCGCCGCCTTCCGGCCACTCGGTGTAACGCCACCGGCCATCGAACAAGGTGCGCCCCATCCGTTCGGGGTCCAGTTTCTCCGTGCCTTTGATGGCGCGCCCGCGACTCACCACGGTGAACACCGCGCGCTTGATGGAGCGGTTGGGCTGATCGAGCAAGGGCGCGAAGCTCGTTCCCTCCAAACCTGCGGGCGCTTTCAAGCCGCAGAGTTCGGCGAGGGTGGGATAAAGGTCCACCAATTCCACGAGGCCCGCCGCCACCGCCGGCTTCCGGCCGGGCGCCGCTACGATCAGCGGCACGCTCGTCGTTTCTTCGAAGAGACACATCTTGTGCCAGAGGCCGCCGTGTTCTCCGAGGTGATAGCCGTGGTCGCTGTGAAAAAGGACGACGGTGTTTTCCCAAAGTTTGAGCCGGTCGAGGGCATCGAGCAGCACGCCGACCTGGGCATCCATGAAACTGATGCTCGCGTAATAAGCCGCCATGGTGTCGCCCGGCCGCTGCGCCGGGAATTTCGGTTCGCCCAGCCGGTACGTCAGGGCGAGGTCGGGAATCTTGGCGAGATGTTCCGGCGGGCCGGAGCGTGGTTGGAGTTGATCTGGATCGTACAGCGCAAAATATTTTTCCGGGGCGATGTAGGGTGTATGCGGGCGGCGGAAACCGGCGGCCACGAAGAATGACTTTTTCTCGCGCACGCACTCCTCGAGAAAGTCCACGGCCCGCCGCGCCACGAATCCATCCCACGTGTCCTTGTCCTCCGCCCGCAGCACGAGACCGGATGGGCCTTGGCGGCGCAGAATTTGGGTCTCCGGCGGCTTCTTGGCCCGGCTGGTTTCCCGAATATCGGTGTCCCACGAGCGCGGATCTTCGAATTCATCGCCGGTGTGAAAAATCTTCCCGACCTTGATGGTGCGGTAGCCTTGCTGGCGGAAGAACTCGGGCAACAGAACCGCGTCCTTCAACCGCGCGCGTGTGGGCGTAACGTTATCCACCACGCCGGTGGTGTCCGGCCGGCAACCGCTGAGAAACGAAGTGCGCGACGGATTGCACACGGGATAGTTGCAATAGGCCCGCGCGAAGCGCACGCCGCGCGCGGCGAGGCGGTCGAGATTCGGGGTTTTCACCACCGGATGGCCGTAGCAACCAAGGTTTTGATTCAAATCATCCGCCACGATGTGGAGGACATTGAGGCGTTGCGCGGCGGGACTGGGAGCGGCAAAGACGACGGCCAAGGTCAGGCTGAGGACGACGCACGCGAGAGGTTTCATGCGCTGAGGTTCCATCGCGCCGCGCGGACCGTCAAGTTTCACATTCGAAGGCGAAACTGTGGCGAGTTTCCTATAGCCTGTCGCCGGGCTGATGGCCGCTCCATCAATCCGCCAACATCCATGACCAGGAAAAGTGCCGCTCCACCAGCGCGCGGGCCGACGTTGCGATTGCGCGTCACGGCCGCGGCCGAGGCGCACGTGCGCGCGGGGCATCCGTGGGTGTTCGCCGACAGCATACGCGAGCAAAACCGCACAGGGGCGACGGGTGAACTGGCCGTGATTTTCGATCGGCAGGATAAGTTTCTCGCGATCGGCTTTTTCGATCCGGATTCGCCGATCCGTGTGCGCGTTCTCCACTCGGGCAGGCCGCTCACCATTGATGCGGCGTTCTGGCGGGCGCGCCTTGATGCCGCCGTCCGAAAACGTGAGCAATGGTTTGACCAACACACCAACGGCTACCGCCTCATCAACGGCGAAAGCGACGGCTGGCCGGGGTTGGTGCTGGATCGCTACGCCGGGACGCTGGTGTTGAAAATTTACACGGCGACCTGGCGGGCGCGGTTGCGCGAGATCGTGTCGCTGATCTGCGATCGGCTTCAGCCCGAGCGGGTGATTCTGCGGATGAGCCGCAATATCCTAGGCCCGGCCGCGGACGGTTTTCAAGATGGGGAATTGCTCTTCGGAGAACGCCCGGCGACCGCGCCCGAGGCGCCCGTGGTTTTTCTGGAAAACGGGCTGCGGTTTGAGGCGGAGGTCTGGCGTGGACAGAAGACGGGGTTCTTTCTGGATCAACGGGAGAACCGAAGGTTGGTGGAATCGCTGGCGCCCGGCCGCACGGTGTTGAACGCGTTCAGTTTCTCGGGCGGCTTTTCACTTTACGCGGCACGAGGCGGGGCCAAATCCGTCGCGGACCTGGATATCAGCAAACACGCGCTCGCATCGGCGGAACGAAACTTTGCGTTGAACCAAGCGGATGCGCGCGTGGCCACCAGCCAACGCGAGTCAATTCAGGCCGACGCCTTCGCCTGGTTGGCGGAGAATGTCAGCCGGAAGTTCGATCTGATTGTGCTCGATCCGCCCTCGCTCGCGAAACGGGAGGTGGAACGCGCGGGGGCAATTCGCGCCTATGGCAAACTGGCCACCGATGGAATGCGCCACCTCCTGCCAGGCGGAACGTTGGTGGCGTGTTCCTGTTCCGCGCATGTGAGTGCGGAAGAATTTTTCGGCGCCATGCGGATGGCGGCGCGAAACTCGGGACGCAAATTCACGGAGTTGCAAACGACGCGCCACGCCCCGGATCACCACGCCACCTTCAAAGAAGCGGAATACTTGAAGGCAATTTATCTGCGAGTCAGCTGAAGTCGCCGACGGGCTTCAAGTCTCAGAACAGACTGTTGGCCAGCATGCCCACCACACTCAGCGGGCCCTGGTCCTCCAATCCTTCGGTCGCCTTGTCCAATTTCTGAAGCGTGAGTTTGGCGTTCTTGTAGAACTCCTGGTCATTGATGAGCTTGCCGACCGTGCCCTGACCTTGGTTCATCTTTTGCAGAATTTCCTTCAAGTTGGTCATCGCGGTGGTGGTTTCCGTGTAAAGCTTCTCGTCCTTCATCAACTTGCCGAGCGTACCCTGACCGGAATTGACGTCCTCCAAAACCTTGCGCGCGTCGGCGAGGGTCAATTTGATCTCGTCGCCGGCGCTTTGGAGGTTGGACACCGTGGTGAGGGCCGAGGTGTAAAGCGAATCGTCATAAATCAATTTGCCGATGGTGCCCTTGCCTTCGGCGATTTCGCCGGACATGGCGCGGAGGTTGGCGATGGTGGCAGTGAGTGGTCCGCTGTTCTGCTTCAGGAAATCGGTGAACGGCCCGAGAATGTTGTCGATCTTGTCACCGGAGAAACTTTTGGTGATGTTCTCGATGCCGCTGGCGACATTATCAAGCTTCACCATGATGGCACTGAGGTCCGGCTGTTCCGTCGTGGTGATGTACTGACCTTCCTGCAGCAGCTTGCCGGCGGGCGTGCCGAAATCCAGCGAGACAAAGCTCTGGCCCATCAGCCCGGCGAACTTGATCGCGGCGGTGGTGTCAGTCTTGGCGGGTGTGTTGGCGCGGAGTTTCATCGTGACTTTCACCTTGTCGTCCGTGAGTTCGATGGCTTCCACCTTGCCGACTTCAACACCGGCCATGCGCACGCGGTCGCCGACCTTGAGTTCCTGGGCGCTCTTGAACAGCGCGTGAACGCGCAAGCCTTTCTGAAATTTTTCCACGCCGCCAACAATGACGAGGATGAAGAAGGCCGCGAGCATGATGAGCGCGACAAAGAGGCCGAGCCGGGTTTCGAGAGTGTTTTTCATAAACTGGATTCGCGTTTGAAGTCTGCGTGGAGAAATCTCCGGATGACCGGGTTGTTGCTGCGCTTTACTTCCTCGGGCGCGCCGATGGCAATGATCTGGCCCTCATTAATGACAGCGATCCGATGCGCCACCCCAAAAGCGAGATCGCGGTCGTGGGAAACCACCAGTGACGTGACGCCGGTGCGGCGGTTCAATTCGAGAATCTCCTCGCCGATGACAACGGCGGAGAGCGGATCCAGCTCGCTGGTCGGCTCGTCGTAAAGAATCAGTTGTGGCTCGCTCACCAGCGCGCGGGCGATGGCGACGCGCTTTTTCATGCCGCCAGAAAGCTCGCTGGGCATTTTTGCCTCGGTGCCTTTGAGCCCCACCGAGTCCAGTTTTTCGGCCACAATGCGCGCGATTTCATCCTCGGGTTTCAACCGGTGCTCACTGAGATAGAGCCCGACATTCTCGCCAACGGTGAGCGAATTGAGCAACGCGCCCGACTGAAAAACCAACGCCATGCGATATTTGTCCAAGACGGCCTGGGACTGGATGGATTCGCCGTTGATCAGAATTTCACCGGCGTCAGGCGGCTCCAAGCCAATGATGTGCTTCAGCAAAACACTTTTGCCGCTGCCGCTCGGCCCCATGATCACAAAGATCTCGCCCGGGCGGACTTCAAAGTCGAGGCCCTTGAGCACCTCCTGCGGCCCGAAACTGCGGCGCAATCCGCGCACCTGCACTCCGACCCCGCTGATGCTGTTGTTCGTCGCGCTCATCAATCAGTCGAGTAGAATACGGGTCAACACGGTATCGAAAATGACGATCAACACGATCGAGTTGACCACCGCCTTGGTGACCGAACGCCCGATTCCGCGCGGGCCGCCACGCGTGACCAGGCCCTGGTGACAGGAAACCACGCCCACAATCCAGGCAAAACAGAAGCTCTTGAACACACCGTTCACAACCTCTCCGGGGCCGACGATGTCCTTCATGGTACCAAAAAACGTCTGGTAGGAGATATCCACCTGCACCGTCACGGCGGCAAAGACCGCCCCGCCCAACCAGCCAACAAGGATGGCGAACATCACCAACATCGGCAGCGCGATCGCGATGGCGAGGAGGCGTGGGAGTACGAGATAGCTGACGGGATTAATGTTCATCGTCCGCAGGGCGTCAATTTCCTGATACACCCGCATGGAGCCGATCTCCGCCGCCATGGCGGAGCCGCATCGACCCGCGATGAGAATGGCCATCATGACCGGCGCGAGCTCCTTGGCCATCGAAATACCAACCAACCCGCCCACGGCGCTGCCCATGCCGCGCTCGACCAACACCGGACCGGTTTGGAGCGCAAGCACGCCACCAATGAAGAAGGAGAGCACGCAAACCATGAGCAGGCTGGCATTGCCGATTTCGAAGAACTGGTCAAAGACCTTGTGGCGCTGCCGCCAAGTTTGCGGCAACGCCAACAGGGTGCGCCAAAAGAGCAGCACCATCTCACCGATGTTTTGAAACATGTCCGGATGCTTTCTGTGAATTCACGGGCGGAAGATAAAACCAGCGCCAGCGATTCGATTCGGTATTCGATTCATACTGGATTAGACCGAAAAGGAGCGAGTTCTTTTTCGTCGTCGGGGTGGATTCCCGACGATAAAGATTCCAAAATAGCGACTGACTCTGGTGGCCGGTTTCCGCGTTTCGTTCCGCCCGCCAGACCGACCAGAGCGGCGACCAGTTGCGGTCTATGCTTTTGCTGTTGGGCAGCAAGGGTTCAAGCGGCGCCAGGACTTGCAGCCGGGTATTGCCATTCCGTTCCTTGCGGTGGGTAAACAGCGGCCAGAAATCGTGACGCTCAAACGCCTTGCCGGTTTCAAGGTTCTTCTCGTGCACTTCGGAATAGAGAAACAGGAGGATACGGGTGCGGTCCCGATCCAGGGCGCCGGAATGAATGCGGTTGTATTTATAGACCGGCCACAGATAAAAATCGCTTTGCTGGGATTCGGTTCGCGCATTGCTGAACAGAGGAAAAATGCGGGTGGTGGTCTTCCCCTCGCCTCGCGCGATGACCATGAGTGGCCAGGGGAAGTCCCACTCGCGGTATTTTCGCTCGCGATCGTCCGTCCAGGTAAAGAACGGCCACAGGACAGAGGTAGAATCGCGCTTGGGCGAACGGAAAGAGGCGAAAAAGGGAATCGCGGCGAGTTGATGCGCCGGATTTTCCGTGCCGATGCCCGTTGTTTGCTCGAGGTAAAATGGCCAAAGGGCAAAGAAGTTCTCATGGCCGGCGATAACTTCCGGATCGCCCCAGCCATTAGTTTTGATGGTCACGCCTTTCTGTTCGTGTCCGACGATGGGCCAAAGTTGCCAGCCTTCCAGTGCGTTCCCATGGCGTAAGTGGAAGAAAGGATAAACATAATTGTCGGTGACGACGTCGCGCTTGCGGGTCTGAGCGTAGAGCGGAAAGGCGGTGAACCGGATTTCATCTTTGAACAACCGGTTCTTCAGCTGGCCGTGGAGGGGAAACAGGGCTGTATAATTCAGATTTGTATCTGGCGAGCGTTGTTGGAAATAGATGGGGAAGATGGTGGTCCGCTTGGCCGGCACTTCATCCTGTCGTTTTCCACCCGCCAAGCTGAACAGTTGAAAGAAATGCCAGCGGTACTCATGGCCAAATCGGTCATAACTCAAGAATGGGTACAAAACGTCGTATTCCTCGCTGTCCGCCTCCCCGTTCAACACATGGGTAAAGAGCGGCGGCAATCCCAAGGTCATTTGCGTGTCGCGCCGTTCCTGGTAAAAGAGTGGCCCAAGCGCCTCTTTGCGTTCGCCTTCATCCAAAGTCAGGGAGAATCGGCTGAGCAGAGGCCCCACCTCAATCCAATTTGTCTCCGCCACTGCAAACCGCACACAGAAAAGATGGAGGAAGCAGAGTAGCGCTACCCACTTGGAAGATTGGTTGGATCGCAGCAGTCTCATTAGCAACAAGGCGAAGGCTTCTTGGGCATCCTCAGGTGCATTGGGACGAAAGCATTCTCTATATCGTTATCGAAAAGCCAACTGGCCCAGTCTTGCCGACATATAGATTGACTTTGCTTTAGGTTCATTTAAGCTCGGCTTGCACTTGAGGTTTTACCTCAGCCTTTGAGGTTGTTACCTCGGTTCCTCCCGACCCAGTGTCGATCGTGCATTGTCGGCACTGGGTTGATTATTTCTGCCGCCGCGTTTCAATCGCAGATTCAATAGCGCGGGCAAAAACGTCAGTCCAGCCAACATGCAGGTCGTGACACCGATGGCCATCACGTAACCGAGGCTCTCAATTCCACGATGCTTCGCCAAAACCAAGCTTCCAAATCCTGCCACGGCCGTCAGCCCAGAAACCAGCACCGCCTTTCCCGTGCTCTTTGCGAGCATGCTGGGCGATTGTTCTTCGGCGAATCGATTGAGAATATGAATGCCATTGGTCACGCCAATTCCGATGACCAAGGGCAACGTCATAATGTTGGCGGGATTGAACTTGATCCCGTACCAGCCCATTACGCCGCCCAGCCAAATGGCGCCAATGGCGACGGGCAGCAAGGAAAGAAAGACCGCGCTTACGCTTCGAAAATGCAGGAATACGAGCAAAGAAATGGCCGCCAAAGAATAGAGCGCCGCCTGCTCATAACTCTCTTTGAGCAGCGTGGTGTACTCGTAAAGCTGAACGGGCGTTCCCGTCACATTGGGGTCAACTTCCCTCAGTCCCCGAACAAACGCCTCTTGATGCTCCCGTTGCCAGACATTCTCTTTTGGGTAGATCTGAATCAGGTGCTTGCCCGTAACCCCGACGAACCGATCACGGAGCGACGGAGGCAAATCCTCCACGCGTAATCGGCCACGATTGTCCTGGTTGGCCAAAGCTTCGAACGTCTGACGCAAATCCGCGAACAGGGATTCTTGGAAGTCCATCAACTTGGCCGCCGCAACTCTTTGGTCAGGCTCCGATCCGCGCAGCATCATATTCCGCAACCGCTCGACCGCATTACGCAATGATCGTAATTGCTTCGCCACAACTTCGTCATCTTTCTCCGCCGCCTCGGCTGAGAGCCCCAAATAGCCCATGGTGGAATAAAGCGTGCGGCTCAATTCGGCCACGTCCAGCGGGCCTCCGCCGGAGGTTTCAAACTTCAATCCCGCCAGCCCCGACTTGATCTCGCCAATCAACCGCAGTTTCTCAGTCGCGTCCTCCGTCAGGAGTCGGGCGATGGAATCCACCTCCGCAACGACCGGCAGCTTCCGAATCTTCGCCTCCAAATCCAGTGCCTGCTCCACCGAGTCGGCAATCACTGCCGCAAATAACACTGACCGACCGGAGGCGTTCGTTCCGGTTCTGGTATTGGTCACGGCCTGAATTAATTTTTCCTCAAACTGCACAGCCGGCAGGCCTTGGCTCTGCATGTTCAGCAGATTGTAATCGAACTGCACCTTGCCAAACTGCGTCACACAAAACGCACACACCGCCACCGTCACCAGCACCACCGTCAGCGGCCGGCCCAGCCATAAATGTTCTACCCATTCGCGCCGGTCCACTTTTCCAGGTATGGGTCCGGGCGCGTCCTGTGCTCCCCGTAACAACAATACGGGCAGCAGCGTCACCATTGGCACCAGACAAATCAACAATCCCCCGCCGCAGATGATTCCCATCTCCTGGATGCCGCGAAAATCCGTGAAACCCATTGCCAGAAAAGCGCCGGCCGTGGTGAATGCACCCGTCAAAATTCCCTGCCCCGTTAGCACAATCGCCTTGGTCATCGCTTCCTCCTTGGTCCGACCGCGATGAAGCTCCTCTTCGTAGCGCGCGATCAGATGCACGCCAAAATCAATGGCCAGCCCGATCAGAATGGGCGCGAAGGTGATCGTCAGGATATTCAAGTGCCCGATGACCAGCGTCGTGAAAGCCATCGTATAGGCCATCCCCACCAGCAGGCAAAAGTCCGCCTTGATCCGCCGGCTAACCTTGCCATAGCCGTATACGATGATGATGAAGATCAGCGTCAGGGAAACCACGGTGGCCAGCAAGGTGTCGTGCTCGGATTGCACCATTTCATCAATCTCCAAAATGGGTTCGCCGGTCGCCCCGACATTGACGCCCGGCACCTCGACCTGCGTTTCGGCGATCAATTCCCTCAATCGGTCCACCGCCTTGGCGTTTGCCTCCTCGTTCACCGCCTGCGCCGTGATGAGATAGATTTGCCCCTGTGCGAAAGTAATGTAGATCTCGCGTTCGGCCTCTTCACCTGCATCGAACAAGGCCATTACTCCAGGTGAAGGCGGTATTCCTGGACGCTGCAAGCTGGCCGTTGCCTGACTCACAATCCGTTCCAGCGCCGGCAGTGCACGCACCAGCGACTCGTTCTGGGCATTCCGCTCCTGTTTCGCCGTCCGAAACTGCGTGTTGATCATGTCAAACAACGAAACGAGATTCGTTGTCCGTGTGAACCGGTCGATGAAGGGACGATAATCCATCAACGTCCTTTTCAACTCCACCAGGTCGGCCTCCGGGACAAACAAGAGCGCCTTCGACCCCAGCATCTTCAAATCGCCCTTGTAAAACAGGTGCGTGAAAAGGTTTGTCTCCGCCTCCAACTTTGCCCCCAGCCGCTCAACAAACTGCCGGTTTTTCTCCGGGTTCTCACTTTCCACCACCACCACCAGGTCGTCCTGCGTGGGAAACTCCTTTTTGAACCGGAGAAAATTCTGGTGGTATTTCTTGTTGGCCCCAACCAGATCATTGCGGCTCGTGTTGAACTCCAGGCACCGGACCGTGTAAACCACACAGCCCACCGCCAGGATCAACTGCGGATAAAGAAACCACGCCGGCCGCCGACAGACCAGGGCGGTCAGTTTCGCCAGCCAGCGGCCGAACAGAGTATCCGCGCTCAACGGTTTCATGCGCACTCTTTCACAAACTCTGATCGCGCAATCGATCGTTGCACTGCCGCTGCTTTATGGAAAAACACCATCACAACGAATCCGGAAACTCCGCGTTGGAATACACTTCCTTCACGTCATCATTTTCCTCCAAAGCCTCCACGAGTTTGTTCACCGCCGCCACGTCCGCGGCCGCCACCGGCGCAGTTGCCATCGGCAATGATGTCACCTGCGCCGCCTCGCACTTGATCCCCGCGGCCTCCACCTTTTTGTGAACCGCGTCGAAATCTCCGGGGACGGTCAAAATCTCGTAGCCCTCCGCCTCCACCTTGAAATCCTCCGCACCTGCCTCAAGCGCCAGCTCCATCAACTGATCTTCATTCGCCGCCTCGCGCGAGACGATGATCTGCCCTTTGCGTTGAAACAACCGGCTCACCGCGCCCGCCGTCGCGATGCTGCCGCCCGCTTTCGTCACGATGCTCCGAATTTCTGCCGCCGTTCGATTCCGATTATCCGTGCTCAACTCCACCAGCATCGCCACGCCGCCGGGCCCATAAATTTCGTAGGTCAAATCCTCGTAGCTCGCGCCGCCATCATCGCCCAAGCCCTTTTTGATCGCGCGCTCGATGTTGTCTTTCGGCATGCTCGCCACGCGACAACGCAGCAGCACCATGCGCAGACGCGGATTCATGTCCGGATCGCCACCCGCGAGCTTCGTCGCGATGGTGATTTCCCGCCCGAGCTTCGAAAAAATCTTCCCGCGCTTCGCGTCAATCGCACCTTTGAAATGCTTTACCTTCGCCCATTTACTGTGACCTGCCATGCGTATCGTTGGTTGTTGAAAGTTGATGGTTGATAGCTGAGATCGCGCGAGCGCTAATCCCTCAACTTTTTTCCACAAACACCGCCGTTCCGTAGCACAAAACTTCCGTGATGCCCGCGGAGATTTCCGTGGCATCATATCGGACAGCGATTACCGCATTCGCGCCCAGTTGACCGGCGTGCGTGAGCATCTGATTGAACGCGTCTTCTCGCGCCCGTTCGCACAACTCCGTGTAGAGGGAAATGTTCCCACCGAAGATCGCCTGAATACCCGCGCCGATGTTGCCGACAATGGACCGCGACCGAACCACGATCCCGCGCACCACGCCGAACGATTTGACCACGCGATACCCCGGCAGTTCAAAAGTCGTCGTCGTCAACGGATGCGTTTGGCTCATGTGCAAAGGGAATTCAACACGAAGCCCCACGTGCGAAAAAGGATTTTGTTCGCTCCAACCCGTGCACATCGAGGACTGGATGAGCAGAATCGGCCGCGAAAAATCGGCAAACGCCCAAACGCCGCTCCCTCTCCCTTAGGGAGAGGACCAGGGTGAGGGTGAGCCTCCAATCTTCAAACAGTCGCCGTGGCCACCGCCGCCAGATACGGATGCGTCGGCGTCCCGCGCTGTCCCTCCGGCCGCAAATCCACCTCGCGTCCCTTCCAGCTCGCCACGCCGACGTTCTTGAACTGCCCCAACCGCCAGCGCCACGAGATGCCGTAGAACGGATTGTTCGTCGGCCAGAACGAAATGAAATCCAGCTTCGCCGCGCGCGCCAGTTCGATGGCCCGCTCAATGTGCCGCGGATGATCGTTCCAGTTAAACAGAAGATACTTCCATTCGAGAATCGGCTGCGTCAGCCCGCGCGCGTTGCGGAACTCCGCCATCGCCTGCATCGCCTCGTAGGCCTTCGTGAAATTCCCGCGATGCATGTATTTCTCCGACATCTCGTCCGTGATCCCATGCACCGAGAAAAAGATGTGGCTGAAATTCAGCGCCGCCTCGCGCTTCGCGTCCGTGTTGAGCAAAATTCCGTTCGTCGAAGTCACGATGCGGCAATCCGGGTTCTTCTTCCGCAACATCGGCAGCTCCTGATAAATCGTCGGCGACAGAAACGGCTCGCCGAGATTCAGATAAAAAATCTGCTTCATCCCGAGCTTCGACATCAAATCGCCCATCTGCTCCATGTCCGAGAGCGCCATGTTCAACTGCTTGTCCACGCGCAAGCCCGCCGCCGTCTCGCGCGCGCAACCCGTGCAGTCCACGTTGCAGCGCACCGTGTTTTCCAAAAGCATCCCGCGTTGCGGCAGCTTGATCGGCGGCGGCTTCTGCCCGCGCGCCAACCGCTTCAAATCCCCGCACCGCACGCACGTCGGAATCGGCATGACGCCTTTGGCCAGATCATCGCGAAGTTTCTGCGCCACCGATCCGTGGAAAATCTCCTCAAACGAATTCTTCCGCAGATCGCCGATGTGCCCCGAGCCGTCGTAATCCTGGCAATTGCACGAAACCGTGCGATCCGAATTGATGGTGATGTTGTATTCCGACTCGCCGTGCAGCGCCGTGCAGTAGTAGCCGCGCCCCGTGATTTTGGCCTGCCACTCCAGCTTCCAACTCTTCAGCCGCCGGTAGAAATCGCTGACAATCCAATTGAAGCGCTCCTTGGGCTTGGCGCGCTTCGCGGTGTTCTGCAGGATTGCCATGCTCGCAGTTTGCACCGCGGCTATCCGGGGCGCAAAACTTCTTTTCCGTGAGATGTTTTCGACGTGGAGGGAATTCAAAATTTGCTGGCGGTCGCAATTTGCTTCCGCTTTACGCAACACTTCCAATCGAACGCTCCACGACGCCCGCTTAAAAACTGGTTCGTACGTCTCTCGTATTTTCTGAGTCACAGTTTCAACGAACGCGAGCCGAGCAGAGGAATCGGAAACGAGAATTAGCGCCGGTCAGTTCACTTCTGAATCGCACGCCGCACGCAACTAGGAAACCGGAATTCACACCCAGGCAATCGGCACGCGCAAACAGGAAATCGCCGCTGACATTCCCGCAATCCGCATCTACACCTCCGCGACTGCCGCGCGCAGCCGAGAAACCGGGATTTACAGCCAAGAAATCGCCAGTTACATCCGAGAAATTGGCGCTGACAGTCGAGAAATGACCGTAAACATTGAGGAAATCGCGGGCTACGCCCGCCGCAGCGAAGCCGCAGCTTTGGGATGCCCGGAAGCAGCCCATTCACCGACTTTTCCGCCTTGAAATCATCATTTTTGCCCTTTGCACCATGTAACTCAAAGCCTACACTCGCCGCCATGAACAGGCGCCTTCAGAACCAACTTAACATGGTGGGCGCGTGTATCACCGTCGCCCAAAGCTCCGACTATAAACCCGTCTGGAATGGCAAACCGCCCGCCGATTTCAGCACGGACATCGTGCAACTTGCGACCGACTACGGCGCAGTCACCGCCAAAGCCGCGCAAGCTGATGGCGCGACCGGTGGTGCTGCCGACGCCAAGGCCGTGGCTGAAACCACACTCGAAGATGCTGCGTTTGTTCTCGCGCGGGCATTGGCAGTTCACTTCAAGAAGTCCGGGGACTTGGATCGTCACGGCAAGGTGGACGTGACAAAAAGCGAGATCATGAAATTGCGCACGCAAGAATTGGTGAACAAAACGACGGCCATTCGCGACCTCGGCACCGCCGCTGTTAGTGAAGCCGGAGCAGCCGGGCGCGGCGTCACCGCCGCTCGCGTTGCTGCATTGACCGCCGCAATCACTGGGTTCAGTAACGTGATGAGCAGCCCGCGCGGCCAGATTGTGAACCGCAGCGCGCTCCTGAAAGAAGTGGAAACCGACGTGGCCGCCCTGCTCGAAAAAGTCAGCGACATGGACGACCTCGTTGTGCAATTCGACGGCAGCGAACCTGGCAAGCGATTCATCGAAGCGTGGAAGCGCGCCCGAATCATCGTGGACAGCGGCAGCGGTCAAGGCGGTGGAACGACGCCGACACCAAGCCCGACACCTACACCGCCGCAGTAGGTTTACGGCTTCTATTTGTCCGTCATGGTCGGGCCCGCCGCATTAATCTGCGGTGGGTAACAGCAAGACGCAGGGTTAACGACTGTGGCAAGTTGCTTGCGCCGCTGCGGCATTTCAAACATGTGCGGGCACTCCATATAAATCCGGAACCATCCGCGCGAACGTATTAGCTTACGCACCATTATGGACTGACGTTTGCCTCTCTCCTTCATTTTCTGCGCACCACTCGCAGGATAAGAAATATGCTTCCCAATCCGGTAATGGCAAACGCGGTTGGCTCCGGAATAGGGATGATGTTTTGCGTGCCAGCGTAAATGCCGCCACCGCCATGTTCCAGCGCGCTATCAAGCATTTGAATGACGCCCTGATTATTGACGAGCCGCGCCCACCCAAAAAGCGGATCGTCATACGTAATCGGATTTGTTGGCGGCAGTTGAGTCCAACAAGGCCCTGTGTAAAGGCCAACGTAGAAAGGAGAATTGTTGGCAAATACATAGCTGTTTCCGAACGTCAGTTCCGAGTAGGCGTTCGCCGCGATGGGCTGCAAGCTGACCGGCTGATTGGAGGCAACTAAAAACACGCGAACCGTTTCGTCAACATATCCATCAAACGAGAAAGTGTTAACAAAAGGGCTTGAAGGTGGTGTTTTTCCCTCAGGTTTCAACATGAAACCTGTATAATCCGCCGTAGCCGGATCTTGGCGGACTCGGATTTCATAACCTCCTAGGAAATTCAAACCAACGTACGTTACACCGCTTGGAACGAAATAGCCTTGCGCCAGCCCGGAAAGAGCCAATGCACAAAACCCGATGAGCAATCTCGATTTCATCTCTTCCGCCAAAAATGCCAGCCGAGAAGAACGCTGCCTATACTAACCAATCCCAGCGCACTTGGTTCAGGAATCGGCTGGTTGGAAAATTGGATGGCGTCGAATAATCCGCCACCTGTAAATAACAATTGTCCCGTCTGACCGGCAAGGCCACTTTCAAAATTCAGATTCAGAAATGTCCCCTGCGCCAGCCCGGAAAGAGCCAGCGCCAAAAATCCGATGAGCAATCCCGATTTCATCTCTTCCGCCCAAAACGCCAGCCGAGCAGAACGCCGCTCAAGCCCAATAATCCAAGCGTGCTCGGCTCGGGAATGGGTAAATTGGAAAACTGGATGTTGTCCAAGAGTCGTGAACCCCGAAAGCTCAGTTCTCCAGTTATTCCGGCAAACGCTGATATATCGCCACCATAAACTGTATAAGTGGAAGCATTTTGCAAGGCGATGACCGGAATACTGTTGCCTGCAAAGTCCACAAACGGCGGATCAAAGGCTCCGCCATAAAAACGGATGGACTTCGTGCCGACGGGTATGGTCCCGATTTGGTTCAACGCAACTGGTGTGGCGGGACCGGGAAAAGCAATGTAAAGCTCCGCGTAAAAGTGACCTTGAAGATGGTTTGGAGACGGGTAATCAGGTCCCACGATGGCGATGCCGGAGGCCGAAAGCGAGCGATTGTTATGGTCTGCCAGCGTTTGCAAATTCGCCCCGACATACCCAGTCCAACCGGGAAAAGCAGCCGCAAACTGCACTCTCCCCAACGGGTCTCCCGCTAGTGGCACCAAGACCGCTGATTCGAAGTCGAGGTTTTGAAAAGTTCCTTGGCCGACTGCCGAAAGTGCAAGGACGGAAAAAATGAACCCAAGAAGTGGTCGTTTCATATTCAGTTTCATTGTTTTGCCCAGTCACTTGGAAACAAACGGATCTCCGACTGCTTGGAACAATATAGTGTTGGTCGATCTCCACGCACAAATGGCGAAATTCTTTCCTTTCGCCCACGCACCAAAATACTTGGCGCTGTCGTTTACTCCACCCAAGCCCGGTTCAGCCACGTGTGTCACTGCGCCAACCGGAGTGTTCGAGTAGTTCGTGCCACCAAAGGCATTTGGGGAAAACCATTGCAGGAAGTAGCCGGTCGAGAGATCGCGGGCACCGTTGTAAGATTCAATGGTTTCGATGATCCACCATCCGCTTTGCCCATTCCAGCGCACCTTTCCGTCCACTGCATAGCCAGCGTGAAGTGAGCAGTGTAAGCCCCAACTTATGTAACCCGCCACGTTCACAGCGTTCGTAAGTTGATACTCCGGCAATTCCAATTGAGAAGTGCAATTCCTGTTCGTGTCAAACTCGAGGCATGGATGGTTGGTTCCGGAGTATAGGATAGCGGAAAGTGGCACACCGTTCTGCAGAAGACCGTTCGTAGCGGACGAAACTGCCGGCGACAGCCGATATTCATAAGCACGCACATCATCCAGCACATAGGTGGTATTCGAGTATCCCATGGAACTTGCGCTTATGACGAGCTGGTTGTTTGTTCCGAACGCTGCCAGTTTGTTAATGTAAGCAACGCAGTCGTTAGTTGGATTTGTTAACCCCATGTTAATGCTGGTAACGAAAGGCTGCATTGGCGAAGAACCGACTGACAACCAACACTGGACGCTCGCGAAAATCAGACCGGATTCCTCCACGCGAGAAGGAATGTCAGGAAATAGGATTATGTACTGCGGTTGCTTATTGGCATGCGCCGCTAGCCACGAAAAATAAGGTGCAAGAATCTGATTCGTAAAACCTGACCGCGCGACACCTTCGTTGGTAATACAATTGATGCCCAGCACATTCGCACCCGCCACCATCGGGCGGTGCGCCAGATAGTAATCCTTCACTACCCGGCTGTTCTCAGAGTTCGTGTTGAAAATCAGCAGCAGGTCGTTGGTTACGTTGATGGCGTTTGTGGGGGCCACCCACCACGAGACATTCGTGCTGCCCGCCGCATTGGCCACAGTCACGGAATACGCACCTGAATCATTGGTGGCGGTCGTACCCAGCATCGCGGTCGTTGCCCCTCCGATATTCGTTCCATTGAACTTCCATTGGTAACTCAGCGGAAAACCGTTTGGTCCACCGATGCTCGTGGCGGTGACCGCGAAGGAAAGGTAATTGCCATAAAGACACGCAACGTTCGTGGCGGGAGTTACAGAGGTAATCACTGGCGGCAGCACCACGTAAAGATGCGCGCTGTGCGCGATCGTTCCGACTTCGTTGCTCACGCTGATGGTGTAATCCGCGTCGAAGCTGGCTTGAATGTTCGTCAGTGCGAGGGCGGTGTTGGTGGCACTGGCGATGTTCACGCCGTTACTTTTCCACTGATAAGCCACGCCGTAAAGCCCGGCGCCGCGCGACGAGAAGGTCACACTGCCGCCGGGAATTTGATATTGATCCGTCGGCAACAGCGTCAGCACCGGCGTTCGTGGGCCCGAGCGGATGGCCAACGCGTGATCTTCACCGCCAGCCAGACACACCACGTTGCTCAGCCCGGCCAACGTCCGAACGACGCCGCTGTTGCCCCATTGAATCACGGTGTTGTCCTGCCGGAGTGCCAGCGAATAGCTCGAACTGTTTTGTAAATCTCCGCCTGCTGCTATGGCAACAATGTTTGTCGCCTCTGACGGCACATTCGTTTGGCTGCCCCAACTCACCAGCGTTCCATCGCGGCGAAGCGCCAAGCTGTGCGTCGTGCCTGCCGCCACGTCCACTACATCGGTCAAGTTCGTGGGAACAGTGCATTGTCCAGATGAATTTTGTCCCCATGCGACGACCGTGCCGTTTGATTTGGCCGCTAGACAATGCGCACCACCGGCAGCAATGGCAACCACGTCAGTGAGGTTCGTTGGCACGATGGTTTCACCAGAAGTGTTGTAGCCCCACGCGACCACCGTTCCATTGCTTCGCAGTGCAAGCGCGTGACGAGCAGCCGCGACCACAACGGTGGCGTTCGTTAGATCGGACGGAACGGAATTCAGGGTGTAGCCGACTTCCGGCCAGTGCAGACCCCAGCCAACAACCGTTCCGTTCGTGAGAAGCGCCAGACTGTTGTAGGTCGTCGCTGCTATCATCGTGGCGCTGGTGACGTTTGTGGGTATGGTGAATTGCCCGAAATAATTATTGCCCCAGCCATGCACCGTTCCGTCGTTGAGCAAGGCCAAGCTGTGGTATCGTCCACCTGCCACAGCGACGGCGTTTGAAATGCCAAAGGGCACGGTGCATTGCTCGTAGGCATTATCGCCCCAACCGATAATCAGGGTGTTGGTGGGCTTGCCGAGAATGTAATAGGACTGCTCAAACGGCTGATTTGAAAACGCGTAGCGGTTCGACGTGTAACCGATGCCGATCCAATTCCATTGCGAAATTGGCGCCGCGATGTTCGTAGTGGTCAGAATATCATAAGGCACAAAATTTGTGCCGCCGCGAATATCGAAACTCGCCGTCACCAGCGAATTTGTTGCGAGCAATGCCGCCATGTTCGTGAGATATACCGGATTGCCGTAGGCAAGCGGACTCGCGAGGCTTGAACCCATCATCATCGCAGACATGCCGAGTTCGGATTCCAGCGCTGATAGAATGTCCGCCTCGGCTTGGAGTGCAACGTAGTCAACGACGGTGTCGTCCATCAAGGCAGCGTTGTTCGACAGGTAATAAATCGGCAGCCCTTCAACCGTCGGGCATGGAAGCGGCGGCCACTCGGGATTTTGGGCAGAGAAATAATTGTAGATTGGTGGTGTTGGTTGAGAGGTCTGCGCCCTTGCAACGCAAACGTAAAGAAATGCGCTTACTCCCGTGATTGCACCCAGCGTGAGGATGCTTCTAATCCATTGCCCATTCATGGTGGACCCTTCTGATTGGTGTTGTCCGAGCTTTTGCCCGGACTCGAAGCCCTTGGAAAAAGGAGAGAGATGCGCGCCCAGCGCACTCCCCTTCGGGGCCACGACCAAGCGGCCTTGCAGAAAAGCACACCGGGACGCGCGACTCGCGCGCGTCGAGGTGGATTTTCTGCAATAGCTGGAAGTTTGGTCGTTTTCCGAAGGGATTCGAGTCCTCGCAAACGCAAAGACTCACAACCAGATGCGGCATTGCACCTGGCTATGGGAAAGAACTGCGACCGTCTTACGCCGAACGAGCTGGGTTGCCAAGAAAGTTTTGCACATTATGGGGCGGGGGTTTGCGCCAGCGCACCGAGCAAATTGGGTTTCTTTTCCGCAAAAACCAATGCCCCGGTCGGACATTGCTCCACGCATTCGGCCGCGACTTTCTGCAAACCTTCCTCAATCGTCCGGTCAAACGGCGCGGACACGCGCACATCGAACCCGCGGCCGACGAATGTCAGCCCCAGCGGCTCGGCGGCCAACTCCGCCAGCTTCACGCAGATGCCGCACACGATGCACTTGCCCGGCTCGAAAATGATTCCGCCCGGCTGCTCCTGCTGCTCGTATTGGCGGCGCTCGGTGCGGAAGCGGCTCGCGTCGGCATTGTAAACCTGCGCGTAATGCTGGAGCACGCAGTTGCCCGACGACGCGCAATCGCAATGCAGGCAGCGCGAGGATTCTGTCGCCGCTTCCGCCTTCGAGTGCCCCGCGCAACGATCACATGGCGATACGCTGCCGCCCGCTTTGCTCGCGAGAATGAACGTCTTCAGCTCCGCCGGCGCGAGCTTGCCCATCATACTCGTGAACGGTTTCTCCGGTCGCCGCACCGGTTTGCCCATCAGGAAGCGATGCACACACTCGGCTGTCGCGCGCCCCTCGGCCATGGCTTTGACCAGCTGCTTCTGCAGTCGCACGCAACTGCCCGCCGCGAAAACCCGCTCCACGTGCGTCTGGCTGGTGTTCGGATCGGTCTTCACCAGCTTGCCCGCCATCGGCACGCCGAGCTTCGGCACGTCTTGAATCGTCAGTTCGCCGACAGTCAGCAGGATCGCATCGAATCCGCGCGTCAAACCTTCCGCCGTCACTTCACGCCCCAGGTCCACGCCGAGCTTGAACTCAATCCCCATTCGCGTGAGCGCCGCAATTTCGTCCGCGCGCAGGCTCGCCGGCAGCGTCTGTTCCGGAACTTCGCGCAACGAACCGCCCGCCTCGCTCGCGCGGTCGCACACGGTGACGCGATGTCCGTTGCGCGCGAGATAAAATGCTGCCGTCAGCCCCGTCGGCCCCGCGCCAACGATGACCACGCTCTTGCCCGAAGCCGGATGGCAGAGCGGCGTGCAGGGCGTGGCGGATTTGCAATCGTGATCCGCCACCACGCGCTCCATGTCGCGGATCGCCGCCGGGTCATCCCAATTTCCGCGCCGGCAACCCTGCTCGCACGGATGATGGCAAAGCCGCCCGAGAATTCCCGCCAACGGCATCGCTTGCCGCACCACAATGGCCGCCTCGTCCAAACGTTCCGCCGCGACGTGTCGCAGCATCACCGGAATATTCAATCCGAGTGGACACAATCGATGACACGGCGAAAGGCAATCACCCACGTGATCGCTGAACAACAACTCCAACGCCGTCCGCCGCGCTTCATGAACTTCCTCCGTCTCGCTCTCGATCGCCATGCCCGGCGCGACTTTTGTTCCGCACGACGGCACGAGTTTGCCGTTCGATTTCACCAGGCAGACCTGACACGAGTTCAACGGCCCACATTTTTCCAGATAGCACAGCGTCGGGATATCAATCGCCAGCTTCTGCGCCGCCGCGAGTACGCTCTCGCCGGGTTGAACTTCCACCGGCCGGCCATCGATTGAAATGGTGAATGCGGAACTCATTGTCTGCCTGATGATCGAAATGACGAAATCCGAATGACGAATGACGAAAGAAATCCAAATGCCCAAGCTCGAAAGGAAATATCGCGCCCGAACGATTCGGAGTTCGGATTTCGAGCTTCTTTCGTCATTCGTGCTTCGTCATTCGTCATTTTCACGCTACCTCCACCGCTTCTTCCGGACACACCCGTTTACACGTATCGCACCGCGTGCATTTCGCGTCGTCAATGACGTGCTGCTGGTATGGCGTCATGGGAATTGCGTCCACGGGGCAATGCTGCGCGCAGATCGTGCAGCCCGTGCAATCCGTGTTGATCGTGTAGTGAATTAGCGCGCTGCACTTCTTCGCCGGACAGCGCCCCTGCAAATGCGCTTCGTATTCATCGCGGAAATATTTCAGCGTCGTCAGCACCGGATTCGGCGCGGTCTTGCCCAGCCCGCACAAACTCCCCGCGCCGACCTGATGCGCGAGCCGCTCAAGTTCCTCCAGATGCTGCCGGTTCGCCTTGCCGGTGCAGAAGCGATCGAGCAAATCGAGCATCCGCTTCGTGCCGATGCGACAGAACGTGCACTTGCCGCACGATTGATCCTGCGTGAACTGCAGGAAGTAACGCGCGATGTCCACCATGCAGCTCGTGTCATCGAGCACCACGAGCCCGCCGCTGCCCATGATCGCGCCGATATCGCGCAGGCTTTCGAAATCCACCGACGTGTCCGCCAGCCGCGCCGGCACGCATCCGCCGCTTGGCCCGCCGATCTGCACCGCCTTGAATTTCCGTCCGTCGCCCACGCCGCCGCCGATCTCCTCGACGATCTCGCGAATCGTCGTGCCCATCGGAATCTCGATGAGCCCGCCGCGCTTGATCTTTCCCGCGAGCGCAAAAACTTTCGTGCCCTTGCTCTTCGCCGTGCCGATGGCGGCAAATTTCTCCGCGCCGTTGCGCAGAATCCACGGCACCATCGCAAGCGTCTCGACGTTGTTGATGAGTGTCGGCTTGCCCCAAAGCCCTTCCTGCGCCGGAAACGGCGGCCGCAGCTTCGGCATCCCACGTTGACCTTCAACGGAAGCGATGAGCGCCGTCTCCTCGCCGCAAACAAACGCTCCCGCGCCTTCAAACACCGAGAGTTTGAATGACCCGCCCACGCCCAGCAGTTTCTCGCCGAGCCACCCACGCTTCTCCAACTCCGCGATCGCCGCTCGCACGCGTTTCACCGCCAGCGGATATTCGTGGCGGATGTAGAAAATTCCTTCACTCGCACCGACTGCTACCGCCGCGATCATCAATCCTTCAATCACGCGGAACGGGAACGACTCTAGAATCATCCGGTCCATGAACGCGCCGGGATCGCCCTCGTCGCCGTTGCAGATGACGTATTTCGTTGGATTCGCCTGTTGTGAAACCACTCGCCACTTTTGGCCAGTTGGGAATCCCGCGCCGCCGCGCCCGCGCAGCCCGGACTTCTCGATGGCGGAAATGATTTCATCCTTCGTAGCAGCCGACGTCAGGAGGCTCTGACTGATTTCGGATTTCGGATTTCGGACTTCAGATTTGTTGGCACGCTCGCCCTCACCCTGACCCTCTCCCCCGGGGAGAGGGGACGGCGTTTGCGCATTTTCTTTTTCTCGTGTGCTGACCGAGTGAATCCCGGCCTCCGATTTATCCAAAACCGGCGAGCGATTCTCCCTCTCCCCACGGCAGAGGGCCGGGGTGAGGGGGAACGCCCCATCAACTCCAGCACCCAAACATTTCGCCAACGCACCAAATCCACCATGGGCGAGATACTCATCCAAATCGAGCGGATCGAGCCTCCCGAAATGCTCTGTCACGATGTGCATCTGGCGACCGAGAAACGCGCGCACGTTCGGGTCGCGCTTGCTCATCGAGAAGCGCTGCACGCCGCGCTGGGCGCGATAATCATCCAGCAACAAGCCGTCCAGCATCCGTTTCCACGTGTGGCCGACCCGCTGCCAGCCGCGCGGTTTGAGATGCTGCTGCAAAAGATTGCCCGCCTGCGTTGCCGCGAGATCGGCATAAAACAATCCGCTCCCGCCCGGCGACGATACCTCCACCATTGGCGTGCGATGACACATGCCCACGCAGCCGACGCGTTTCACGACCACTTTCTTTCCGTGCGCGGCGGCTTCGTGTTTCAACGCGTGAAACAATTTGTCGCTGCCTTTCGCCATGCAGCACGAGCCGAGGCCGACGTGGACTTCGATCGCGCCGTCGGCAGCCACGCGCGTTTCAATCGCCTCCGTATCTGTCTTCGCCGACGCGGCTGCGAGTTCGGCCAGGACATTTTGCAGCGTGTTGGGCAGCGCCTCGGCGTTGACGTGGCCCAGCGTCGCCTCGCCAACTTTCACTACTGGCGCGAGCGTGCATGTGCCGAGACACGCGACTTGTTCGAGCGTGAATTGCCGGTCGCGATCCGTGTCCGCGCCGGCGGGAATTTTCAGTAATCGCCGCAGCGCATCCTCCACCCGCTCCGCACCCGCGACGTGACACGCCGTGCCGCGGCAAATGCGCACGACGTGTTTGCCTGTCGGCGAGAAGCGGAACATGTCGTAGAACGAGGCCACGCCCGCGATGGCCGCTGGCGTGATTTCGCTCCGCTCACACACGCGCCGCAACGCTTCCTCCGGCAGATAGCCGTAGTGTTCCTGCAACGCCTGCAAAATCGGTATCACCGCGTCCGGCTTTCGGCCCACGCGCGCCACGGTCTGCTCGGCAAATGTTAAGTCAATGGACATGAAATTCAAAACTGGCGAAGCTCATTGCCTGAGCTGAACGGGTTTCTGTTGGATGCGTCTCCATGCGTAAATGCAAAGAAGATCGAATCCCACGAGTGACACGAATATCACTCCGGCCGAGGCAAACTGGCGCGAATGAACATGACGAGCAGCCAGTCGTATTTCCTCCTGCAAGGCTGCTCGAGTTGTAGGTGACGGATTCTCAGCTTCAGCTTTTAATGCCGCAGCGCGTTCTTCGCGCCTGTAAGTTACTTTAACCGCGTTAAATGGTGTGAAGGCCAGTTGGCACGCCAGCCAAACTTGGGCAATAAACAGAATGCCCAAGCAAAAATATTTCGAGGGACGATACGTGGTTCTCATTTCGTTCTCCCCAAACACCAAAGATTCGTCGCGCCGCGTAAAATCATGCGGCCATCGGCAAACGCTGCGCTCGCGTGAAACGTGTCCTCAAATTTTGTGCGTCCCAGTTCCTTGAACTCGCGACCAGCCGCGACGGAAATCAAATCCCCATTCTTGCCGAGGATAAAAAGTTGTTTGCCGGCGATCACCGGCGACGACTGCACTTCCAGCTCCAATCCTTTTTGCCAGACAATTTTTCCGTCTTTCACGCCGAAGGCTGCGAGGTTGCCGGAACTCGTGACCGCGAAAACGAATTCGCCATCGCTCACCGGACTCGTCACATCCGGAATGCTTTCCTCCACCGTCCACGCCACGTGCGACTTGGTCACATCGCCCGCACCGTCCGGGCGGATGGCGGCGAGCGAGCCGGCCGGATTCACGGCGATAACCAAACCGCCGGCGAAGATCGGTGATGGCGTGACCTCGCCGCCCATCAAGTCCGCGCGCCACAGCTCGCTGCCGTCGGCCAGCGCATGGCTCATTACGGACGGCAACGCGAGTGAAATGATCTGCGGCTTGGCGGCGTAGGCAATGATCGGCGAAGCCCACGATTCGTGCGTGGGCTTGGCGCGCTCCCAAATTTGCCGGCCCGTCGCCGTATCAAAGGCGAGCAACTTCGACCCGCCCGGCGCGCCATCGTCTTGATCGAGCTGCACGATCAATTTCCCGGGCGCGATGGCGAGCGACGACGCGTGGCCATACATGTTCTTCGGCACGCCGAGATGTTTCGCCCACGCGACCGAACCATCAAAGTTCACCGCCGCCAATTCTCCGCTGACAAACATCACAAACGCGCGGCGGCCATCCGTGGCCATCGTCGGTGCGGCGCAACCAGTCGCTTCGGGAATCTCCGGCAACTTGGCGGGCGCGCCAGGAATATTCTCAATCGCGCGCCGCCAGAGCAGTTTTCCGTCAGCGACATCGAAGCAAAACACTTCCCGCTTCGTTGCGTCGCCGCCGGAGAGGAAAATCCGGTTGCTCCAGACGATTGGCGAATTAAAGCCCGGCGCCGGCACGGGCGTTTTCCAAATCACGCTGGCGGACTTGGCGTCAAAGCCGAGTTCGTTCGTGGTCGCGCCGCCATTCATGCCGCGGAATTGCGGCCAATAGCGTTCGAACTCAGCGAGCGTCGGCACGTTCTCCACGGCTTCGCTCTCGCCGCCTTTGCCGAGAAGCTTGTCGAGTTCGGCGGCTGATTTCGGGAGCGGTGAACTTGCCGCGAGCGCGAGCGTGAGCAATCCCGCGCCGCAGATTGCTCCCGTCGCGGCCACGGCCCAGCGCGCTTGCGTGGAGAGCAATCGCGCTTCGTTGCTCGCGTTCGGACGCAACTTCGGCAGCCACTGCGGCGTTTGCCATTTCACGCTCGGTCGCGCCGCGAGCAGCAGCATCGCCACGCCGCCGACCAAGAGCCAGCCGCCGGTGGCATCCAGCGCCAGCCGGCGTTTGTAGCGCTGACGAAATTCCAGATCGAGCCGGCGGATTTCCGTTTTGACCGATTCATCTGTCGGCGTCGCGCGCAATTTCTCTTTGAGGGCGAGGAGTTGCGGCGACTTCCACGGGTCGCGCTCGGACGCGAGCGCGTGTTGACAAAGCATGTAGCCGCCGACGAGCAGGCAGAAGAACGCAGCGATCATTGCAGCACGTGACAATGATGAAACGCAAAGGCGCAAAGGCGCAAAGGCGTCAGGAGAATTCTCCTTTGCGTCTTGGCGACTTTGCGTCTTGGCGTTTGAACCGGTCATGAAAATGATATGACGCCCGCCCTCACCCTGACCCTCTCCCCCGGGGAGAGGGGACAGCGAGTGAGCGTCGCTGAATATTCGAGTGACGATTTGCTGTGCTCCGCTTCCTGATTGTTCGATTGAACCAGCGCCCGAAAATCTATCATTTTCCATTTGCGCCAAACGCGGCGGACGCTTCTCCCTCTCCCCGGGGGAGAGGGCCGGGGTGAGGGTGAGCGTGCAAACTGACTGAAGTGGCTTTTCATGTTGCCGATGGTTGTGGAATTGTCTGCGCCTCCGCATTTGCTGGCGCTTGGCCGATTCGAATCAACTCTTGCGGGCACGAGCGGAAGCAACGTGTGCAGGCGACACACGCGCCGCGATCGGGCTCCCAATCCGTCCGCGTTGTGCGCAACGAAAGGCTCACGAGCTTCACGCCAATCACGAGCCCGGTCCAACCGCCGAAGATCAGACACGCGAGCCAGAAGCGATGGCGGAGATCGGTCGCAGATTTCAGCAGCGCTTCGGGATCGTGTTCGGCGCGCTGCAAACCCAGCGCTTCCGGCGTCATTACGCCGTAGTACACGGGATTCTTCTGTTGCTGCAAGTAGCGCTCAGCGAGTGCGACGGTCGGATTCAGTTTGGAAACCGGCAGTGCGAGCTGGCTGCCGATGAGCGCTCCGCCGGCGACCAGCACCGGCACGAGTACCAGCAACCACGCGAGGCGACGTCGGTCGGGCGCGAGAAGTTTTGGATCGGCTTTGTCAGCCGATGGCTCGCGCATCGCGCCGAACGGACAGGAGTTCGCGCAGAGCTGGCATTTCGTGCAGACGTCGGGCGTGACGCGGATTTTCCATTTCGAAGTTAGCGAAGCGAGTTTGAGCAACGCGCCGTAGGGACAGAGGAAGCGGCAGTACGGTCG
>CAYWCK010000010.1:0-31703 GCA_964456685.1 uncultured Bifidobacteriaceae bacterium
ACCACGCCGGCCAGCCGCTCGAATTCCGCACCGCGCGCCCGCCCCACCGTACGCCGTTGAGTCTGGCGCTGTCGCACGATGGCGGCCGGACTTGGAGCCAATCCAAGCAGCTCGAGAGCGACCCCGAGGGCGGCTATTGCTACACCGCCGCCGCGTGGGTGGGCGATCGTTTGTTGCTCGACTATTGCGCGGATCGCTCCCGTTGGGGGCTGCCGGTGACGCAAGTCATCGCCCTCGACCGTGCCTGGATCGTCCGCTGAGTTTCCGCCCTGCGTTTCGTGATCGCCCGTGTTTCCCGCGCTTCGAGCGATGGTTCTGATTAGTTCCCCGCATCGTGGACCGGCTTGTTCACAACAAGAAATGCAAAGCAAACGGCAAAGTTTGGAAAGCTCCCCCGGCCCCCAGGAGCGATGCTGGACCGTCGGCATTTACGGCTTCATACAGCCCCGACCATTTCGCCCTGCGGACGGCGGAGTGTGGCGCAGGATTTTTCGTCCGCCATTATCGCATGAGCAAAAACAACGGGAGCAGCTACAAAACACTGGACGCCAACGAAGCCGTGGCTTCGGTCGCCTATCGCCTGAGCGAGGTCATCGCCATTTATCCCATCACGCCGTCCTCGCCCATGGGTGAGTGGGCGGATGATTGGGCCGCGCGCGGCGTGCGCAATCTCTGGGGCACCGTGCCCAGCGTCGTCGAACTTCAGAGCGAAGGCGGCGCGGCGGGCACGATCCACGGCGCGCTGCAAACCGGCGCGCTCAGCACCACTTTCACTGCGTCGCAGGGACTGTTGTTAATGGTTCCCAACATGTACAAGATCGCCGGCGAGTTGACCCCGACCGTGTTTCATATCGCGGCGCGATCCCTTGCGGCGCAGGGACTTTCCATCTTCGGCGATCACGCGGACGTGATGGCCGCGCGCGCCACCGGTTGGGCGATGCTGTGCTCCAACTCGGTGCAAGAAGCCGCGGATCTGGCGGTGATTTCCCACGCGGCGACGCTCGAAACGCGCGTGCCGTTTCTGCATTTCTTCGACGGCTTCCGCACTTCGCATGAAGTCGGCAAGATCGCCGAGATTTCCAACGACGTGTTGCGCGCGATGATCAACGAGGATCGCGTGCTCGAAGGCCGCGCCCGCGCGATGACGCCCGACCGGCCCGTGCTCCGCGGCACGGCGCAGAATCCGGACGTGTATTTCCAGGCGCGCGAAGCGGCGAACAAGTTTTATCTGCCCGTCGCCGCCGAAGTGCAGAAGGCGATGGACAATTTTGCCAAGCAAACGGGACGCGCCTACAAGCTTTACGAGTATCACGGCGCGCCGGACGCGGAACGCGTGGTCATCGCGATGGGCTCGGGCTGTGAAGCGATTCATGAGACGGTGGATTTTCTGTTGAACCGCGGCGAGAAGGTCGGCGTGCTCAAGGTGCGGCTGTTCCGGCCGTTTGAAAACAAGCTGTTGCTCGCGGCCTTGCCGAAGACGGTGAAGGCGATTGCGGTTCTCGACCGCACGAAAGAGCCGGGCAGCGCCGGCGAACCGCTTTACCTCGACGTCGTGCAGGCGGTGTTTGAATCCGCAACCTCGAACGGCGGCCACTTCACCAAGCTGCCCGTGGTCGTGGGCGGACGTTACGGTTTGTCCTCGAAGGAATTCACGCCGGCGATGGCGAAGGGCGTGTTTGATAATTTGGCGGAGGCTCACCCCAAGAATCACTTCACCGTGGGCATCACGGATGACGTGCTTGGCTTGAGCCTCCCCTACGATCCTCAGTTCTCGACCGAGCCCGCGGACGTCGTGCGCGCGGTGTTCTTCGGCCTCGGCGCCGACGGCACGGTCGGCGCGAACAAGGACTCGATCAAAATCATCGGCGAATACACCAACAACTCGGCGCAAGGTTACTTCGTCTATGATTCGAAAAAATCCGGCGCCGCCACGGTGTCGCATCTGCGCTTCGGTCCGCGCTACATCCGCTCGACGTATCTGATCTCGAACGCGAACTTCGTCGCGTGCCATCAGCCGTCGTTGCTGGAGCGCTACGACATGTTGAACTACGCGCACGCCGGCGGCGTGTTCCTGCTCAACTCCGCACACGCACCGGAGGTTGTCTTCTCGAAGCTGCCGGAGACGATGCAGCAGCAGATCATCACGAAGAAGCTGCGGTTTTACGTGATCAACGCCTTCAAGGTCGCGCGCGACGTCGGCATGGGCGGGCGCATCAACACGATCATGCAGGTTTGTTTCTTCGCGTTGTCCGGCGTGCTGCCGCGCGAGGAAGCCATCGCGCACATCAAGGACTCGATCAAGAAGACCTACGGCAAAAAGGGCGAGGAAATCGTCGCGCAAAACATCAAGGCCGTGGATGCGTCGCTCGAATTCCTGCATGAGGTCAAAGTGCCGGCGGCAATCGTGCCGGGCGTAGTTGCGCGGCCCGCCGTGCCCGCACAATCGCCCGGGTTCGTGAAGAACGTGCTCGCGAAAATGATGACCGGTGACGGCGACGATCTGCCCGTGAGCGCACTGCCGGTGGATGGAACTTATCCGACGGCCACGGCGCGTTGGGAGAAACGCAATATCGCGATGGAGGTGCCCGTGTGGGATCCGCAGGTGTGCATCCAATGCGGCAAGTGCGTCCTCGTCTGCCCGCACGCGACGATCCGCAGCAAGATTTATGAATCAGCGGAACTCGCGAAAGCGCCCGGCGAATTCAAATCCGCTGACGCGCGCCTGCCCGAGTGGAAGGGCCGCAAGTTCACGATCCAGGTTTCGACCGAGGATTGCACCGGCTGCGGCGTGTGTGTGGATGTCTGCCCGGCGCGCAACAAATCCGAAGTGAAACTCAAGGCCATCAATATGCGGCCCATCGAGCCGATCCAGGCCGCCGAGGTGAAGAATTGGGATTACTTCCTCAACCTGCCGGAAATGGATCGTCGCACCGTCTCGCTCGACAACGTGCGCTCCATCCAGCCGCTGCGGCCGTTGTTTGAATTCTCCGGCGCCTGCGCGGGCTGTGGCGAAACGCCTTATCTGCGTTTGCTCTCCGCATTGTTCGGCGACCGCTTGTTGGTCGCGAATGCCACCGGTTGCTCTTCGATCTACGGCGGCAACTTGCCGACGACGCCGTGGGCGCAGGACGCGAACGGCCGTGGCCCGACGTGGGCCAACTCGCTGTTCGAGGACAACGCGGAGTTCGGCCTCGGCTTCCGCGTCTCGGTGGACAAGCAACGCGAGTTCGCGGGCGAATTGCTGAAGCAACTCGCGCCGCAAGTGGGCGATGAACTGGTGGCGAAGATTCTTGTCAATCCGCAAAAGGACGAAGCCGACTTGTTCGACGTGCGGGAATGGATCAAGGAATTAAAGGCGAAACTACCGGGCATTGATTTGCCGGCCGCGAAGCGCCTGCTGCCGCTGGCCGATCAACTGGCGCGCAAGAGCGTGTGGATCGTCGGCGGTGACGGTTGGGCTTACGACATCGGCTACGGCGGTTTGGATCACGTGCTCGCGAGCGGGCGCAATGTGAAGGTGCTCGTGCTGGACACGGAAGTTTATTCCAACACCGGCGGGCAATGCTCGAAATCCACGCCGCGCTCGGCGGTGGCCAAATTCGCCGCCGGCGGCAAGCCCGCCGCGAAGAAAGATCTCGGCCTGATGGCGATGAGCTACGGCAATGTGTATGTCGCCACCATCGCGATGGGCGCGAAAGACGAACAGACCGTGAAAGCCTTCCTCGAAGCGGAGGCGTATCAAGGACCCTCGCTGATCATCGCGTATTCGCACTGCATCGCGCATGGCATCAACATGACCGTGGGCTTGCAGCATCAAAAAGCGGCGGTGCAATCCGGCCAATGGGTGTTGTATCGCTACAATCCGGATCGCGTGAAGGAAGGGCTTAATCCGTTGCAACTCGATTCGAGCGCGCCAAAGCTGAAGGTCGAGCAATACCTCGGCATGGAGAACCGGTTCAAGATGCTGACCAAGAGCAAACCGGAAGACGCGAAGGTTTTGTTCGCGAAGGCGCAACAGGACGTGGACGCCCGTTGGCGGCTCTACGAAGCGATGGCCGCGCGGGATTACAAATTAAAGGAAGCCGTGGCAGCGACCGCGCCGTCCACCGTGTCGGAACATCCGTGAACCTCAACCCAACTGAGCTATGGACCTGAGCACAAATTATCTCGGACTGAAACTGCGTTCGCCCCTCGTGCCTTCCGCCGCGGCGCCGCTCTCGGAAGACATCGGCAACATCAAACTGATGGAGGATTCCGGCGCCGCCGCCGTGGTGCTGTATTCGCTGTTCGAGGAGCAGCTGCGCAAGGAGCGCGCGGAATTGCATCACCACCTGACCCAGGGCACGGAGAGCTTTGCCGAGTCGCTCACGTATTTTCCCGAGCCGGCGGAATTTCACGTCGGACCGGAGCAATACTTGAAACACATCGCCAAGGCCAAGGCCGCGGTGAACATCCCCATCATTGCCAGCCTCAACGGCTCGACGCCCGGCGGGTGGACGGATTACGCGAAGAAAATTCAGCAAGCCGGCGCCGATGCGCTGGAGTTGAACATTTACAGCATTCCCACGGACGTGGAGATCACCGCCGCGGAAGTGGAGAATGTTTACGTGGACATCGTCAAGGCCGTGAAGTCAGCGATCACCATTCCCGTGACGGTGAAGCTGAGTCCGTTCTTCACCAACTTCGCCAACGTGGCCAAACGGCTCGACGACGCGGGCGCGGATGGCCTGGTGCTCTTCAACCGTTTCTATCAGCCGGACATTGACCTGGAAGCGCTGGAAGTGACGCCGAATGTGCTGTTCAGCACGCCAATGGCGATGCGTCTGCCGTTGCGTTGGGTCGCGATCCTTTACGGCCGCATCCAAGCAAGCTTGGCGGCGACCAGCGGCATTCACCGCGCGAGCGACGTGGTGAAGATGCTGATGGTGGGCGCGGACGTGACGGAACTTTGCTCCGTGCTCATGCGGCATGGCATCAAGCAACTCGGCGTCATCGAGCGCGAGCTCAGCGAATGGCTGGAGAAGCACGAATACGAAAGCGTGCAGCAGTTGCGGGGAAGCATGAGCCAGAAAAATTGCCACGATCCGAGCGCTTACGAGCGCGCGCAATACATGCGGGCGATCTCGAACTTTCCGTTCGCGGCGGCGAAGAATTGAGCTGGATTGGCCAGCTGTAGAAACCAAGTGGCGGCTGGAGTAGTCGTCCAGCCTCCCTCACCCTGACCCTCTCCCGCTGGGAGAGGGAACGGCAATAGCGCGCAATCAGCTTCCTCAATCTTGTCCGAGCCATCCACCGACCCGGTTTTCACCACTGGCAGAGACTAATCCGCCTGCTCCCAGCCGGGGAGGGCCGGGGCGAGGGAGAGTTCCCGATCAGGAATCCGATGGCCGAAATCAATGCTGGTGGTTGTGGCCGCCCGCCGCACCACCAGTTTCAATCCACGCCAGCAGATCGAGAATTTCCTCCTTCGACTGCGTGTTGAGC
Source organism: uncultured Bifidobacteriaceae bacterium (assembly GCA_964456685.1). GTDB lineage: Bacteria > Verrucomicrobiota > Verrucomicrobiia > Limisphaerales > JADLHS01 > CAYWCK01. The sequence goes on from CAYWCK010000010.1 coordinate 5,485, forward strand.
AGGCCGAGGGGCATGGGCGAAAGGTCCTTCGGTTTGCGCACCGCAATGTCGGTCTTCTTCAACGTCTGGATCAACGAAGCCGCCGGACCGGATTGAATCGTGACGGTCGCGTCATCCTCTTTTAGCACCATGCCGGTGGCGTCTTCGCCGTCTTTGAAAACGAAAAGCACGTTGCGGTAGCGATTGCTGATGACCAGTGAGGGTTCCAGAATCTGTTGGAGCAAGGCGCGGCGATCATTGCCAAAGCGCTTGAAGACGTCGCCCAAGTCCGGGCCGAAATTCACGCCTTCACCGCCCAGTTGGTGACACGAGGCGCAGGTGAGTTTGGTGAAAAGCTCCTTCCCTCGCGCGAGGTTTCGGGCGGGGCCTGCGCCGGCCAAATCGGCCGCGAAATCGTCCACCTTCCATTCCGTGATCTTGGGCGCGGTCGCGGCATGGCTGGCGAGATACGCTTCGACATCCTTCACGACGGCCAGGTTTCCCAACATCCGCCGCCAGTGGCCGGGGAAGGTGCAGAGGTAGGGATAATCACCAACCTCGCTCGGCGCAATGAAGGCGAGCTTTGCGCGCTGGCCGGATTCCACGAGCGCCGTGGCGTGCAACACGCTTGGCAGGCCCGGCACATACAGCCGGCCCTGCGCGTCCGGTGTCAGGGACATTTTTTCCGAAGCCGTGCCGACTTCCTCGGCCGCGCCCGGTTTCACGATGACGACATTGTGCGGCATCGCGTCGTCATTTTGCAGGATGATCTCCACCGGTTTGCCCGCTTCAACCACGAGCAGGTTCTGATCGTAGAGCATCTGCTCCGGGATCGTGCGCAGGATGAACACGCTTGAAGCCAGTCCGCGCAAGGTCCGGGCGGCGGCCGCGGCTTCCGGCGGCGGCAAAAAGCTCGCAAGATCTTTTGCAAACTGGACGGCGTTGATGAAATCAGGACTGGATCGTTGATCGGTGGGGGCTTTGGGAAGATCGCCCAACAAAAATTCGAGCAAGGGTTGGGTGCTTTCCTTGGGCCAGAGATTCTTGGGTATCCGCGCCAGACTTGCGAGGGCCGCATCCTTCTCAGTTCCGTTCTGCGCGCACCCGGCGAGGGTACGGAAAACTTCAGCTTCGTGACCGGGAATTGCCGGCAGGGCGACTATCGCCGCGCGCCGCAAGTCCGCGGCGTCCGGGCGCTGCAGCAACGGCGACACCTTGGAATAGTAACCACTGCGCAATTCGGTCGCGCGCAGCCACGTGACCGAGCCAACCAGATCCGCGAGTTGCGCCGGATTGGATTCGGCCTTGCTCCAAACGACGTCCACGCTGCCGGCCGCGGCAACCTGTGCGGCCCAGGCGAGCTGACGCGTGGTCGGCAGTGCGGACGTTGCGAGCTTTTCCAGCTCAGCCTGCTTCGCCTTAAGCGCATCAGGTTTGGTCTGGGTGAGGAGCGGGGCAAGGTCGCGCAAGACCGGCTCCGAGGCTTCGCCCTTCTTGTCCAGTTCGACCAATGCGGTGAGCAACTCCGTCGTGGCATCCGTCCCGCGCAGTTTGGCGAGCCCTTCAAGGGCTTCGACGCGATACTTGCGTTCCAATCCCTTTCGCTGCAACAGCGCGACATAAACGAATTCGCTGCGCGGGGCTTCGATCAATTCCTGGTTGGACAAGCGACCGAGCATGTACGCCGCGGCGGTCGCACTCTTTGGGAGGAAGAATGGTTTCTTGGCTGTGTCTTCGGCGGCCGGCAGGCGACACGCCAGACTTACCACGATCAAGACCAGCGCGCTCCGCGCTCTGGCAAACTGAAAGCCCGGTTGTTTCACGCGATTACTCTGGCGAGCCTTTCAAGTACTTGTCGAGCGCCTTCATCGTCTCATCGAGCGTGTACTTGATGTAGTAATCCGGTTTGTCCGGGTTGGCCTCTTTCTCGAGCGCCGCCAGCGCAACTTCCGCCGCCTTGGCCGACTTGAAAAAACTGCACACGCGGATCGCTTCGAGCCGGACGCGCGGGTGCTCATCGCGCGCCTGCACCTCCAGCAACGCCAGCGGCTCCTTCACGCGGTCACGCCAATAACCCAGCACGCGGGTGGCGGCGGCCCGGGCGCGGTAATCGGGCGACCGCAGCATTCGCTTGAGCAAATCCTCATTGACCACGTTCAGCCATTGATGAACCCAGAGCGCTTCGGTCAGATGATGTTCGCCGTCCTGGTCTTTCGGGTCGAGCGTGGGAAGCCATTTATTGAGCGCCGCCACTACCTTCGCGGGGTCGTGCTTGCTCAATTCAATCTTCACCCGCGTGCGGACATCGTTCTCCGGTGTCTTGAGCAGCTCGAGGAGTTTTTCGACGGATTGGCCATTCACCTTCGCCGGCTTGGTCAATGCGCGGCCCTCATAGGTCAGGCGATATACGCGTCCGTGACCATGATCGCGATGCGGATCACGGATGTGGTGCTGCATGTGGCCGATGAGTTGATTCGCCCAATCCAAAAAGTAAACGGAGCCATCCGGCGCGACTCCGACTCCGACCGGACGGAAGTTCGGATCGCTCGACTGCACGAGGTTTTCCAGCGTCTCACCTTTCAGCCCCGCGCCGTCCGCATCAACTTTCACGCGGAAGATGCCTTGCATGCCGATGACGTTGCAGTTGAGAAAATTGCCCTGGAATTCTTCCGGGAAATGCCGGCTGGTCAGGATGCTGGTGCCGGCGCAGGGACGCGAAGGCCGCTGCCAGAATTCCTTGATGCCGGGATGTTTGGCCGGGTAATCGAGGTGACCGCTGATGGCGGGCCCGAAGTAGGTGTTGTTGCCCGTGCCGTCCGTGATGAGATCGTTGCCCCAATAATCAAACACCCGGCCGTGCGGGTTCGCAAAGCCATAGGGCGCGTACCGCTCGAACTTGTGCGTGAGCGGCTCGAAGCGATAAATGCAGGCATCGTTGTTGCGGATCGGACCGATCGCCGTCTCGACCTGGGTGCGATGAAACACGCCGTCGCTCAGGTAGGTTGCGCCGCCGGGATCGAGCACCATCGAGTTCGCGGTGTGATGTGAATCCGCCGAATCCATCCCCATTAACACGCGTTCCTTCCAATCCGCTTTGCCGTCCCCATTCGTGTCGCGAACAAACCACAGATCCGGTGCCTGCATCACCAGCACGCCGTCCTTGTAAAACTGGAAACCCGTCGGGCAGTTCAAATCATCGAGGAAATGCGTGACCTTGTCGGCTTTGCCGTCCCCGTTCTTGTCCTCGAAGACGAGCAGGCTGTCGCCGGATTTGCTGGTCGGCGTGCGCTCGGGATAACTCGGCCATACGGCAACCCACAAACGGCCCTTCGTGTCGAAGTTCATCTGCACCGGGTTCACGAGTTCGGGAAACTGCTCTTCGCTCGCGAAGAGGTTCACCCGGCAACCTTTGGCCACCGTCATGCGTTGGATCGCCTCCACCCCGCCCAGATACGGCTGCACATCCTTCTTGTTGGTCTCAATGGATTGCACCGGCGGCAGATTGGAATCGTCCACCTTCAAATTGCCGCCCCGGGCCACCGCCCAGATGCGTCGGTCGCGATTCGCCGTCTTTACGTCGCGCTGCGACATTTCCTCCTGCATGATCTCACGATTCGTGATCTTGGGACTGCCCGGTCCGGCTTTGGGGAATTCGAGTTTCGAGCGACCGCCGTAAACATTGTAGCCGTCCACCGTGCGATAACGCGCACGCCACTCGGCGTTCTTGTCGAGCACGGCAGCGCGGAGCTTTTCCAGTTTGCCTTTGGGCGCCGCTTCGCCACACAGGGCCCGAAAGATTTCGGGCGCGAGCGCGCGATTACCGGCTTCCGTCAGGTGCAGGCTGTTGAAGGTAAGCGGTTGGGCACGCCGGGCCGCCTCCGCATAAAGCCGCTCCGAAATCACATACAAGTCCACAAACGGCACGCCATTCGCCGCCGCAACCTCGGCCATGGCTGCCGTATAAAGTTTCAATCGCGCGTTGTTCGCCGCCGGGTCGGGTGCGTTCGGATCGTTCAGCTTCTCGTTCGCGATGGGCGAAAACAAAACCAGCCGCGCCGAACCGTTGTTGCCGTAGGTCTTGGCCTTCGTGTCTTTGAGGAACTTGTCGAGGTCCGTTTTGAATTTCGCCAGACCGGCCTCGCCGCCGAAAGATTCATTGAAACCGAAGAAGGCAAAGATGACGTCCGCCTTGACCTTCGTCAGCCAATCGTCCGGCGTGCCGAAGTTCTCCGAGCGATGCCGGAAGGCGACTTCATCACCCGCGACGGCGAGGTTGCGAAAGCCGAGGTCGTGTTGCGGAAACTTCGCATAGATCAAGGTCTCCAGCCAGCCGTCGAGCTGCATGCGGTCGGGAAGCGTGTTGCCGATGAGGGCGATCTGATCGTGGGGTTTGAGTTCCACGAGCTGGCTGCCAGCGGAGCCGTTCAAAGTGAACATGAACCCGAGGAGGACAGGGAACAGACGCAGGAGGTATTGCATGATGATTTTCAACGAAGTTACCGAAAGCAGACGGGCCGTCGCCAGCACATATTCACCGTGGCTAGTGCGGAGACAGGCATGATCCGTCTGCGGCTCAGACGTAAAGATAGACGTAGATCGCAAAGGCAATGGCGACAATCCCGGCGACTGCGGCCACGATCCAAAGCAGGTTCCGCTTCTGCGCCGCGAGCGAGAAGGTGGAAACCACCACCGCCGCCTGCGCCGCGAGCATGCCAAGGAAAAATCGCCCGCTCCGCCGATGATGCCGTTCGGCGGCCAGGTTGGTCTTGCGCACCTGCAATTCCAGCAGGCTCGCAATGGCCTGGTTTAATCTGGCTTCGGCATCGTAGCGGGCGGCGGCAAAACTGACGCGCGCCGCAGTGAAATCCCGAACCGTCGCGCGATCGCTCGCCGCAAAATTCCGGGCGAAGAGCTTTTCCAGCTTCTCGATCGCGTCGTTGACCGGCTTGGTGGCGGCATCGAAGGCGCCGGCATGATCGCGCGCCGCTTTCAAGGCCGAGGCCAGCGTGGATTCCGGCAAGGCATTCATGACGACCGCGATTTCCTCCTCCGGCTTCGCCAATTCCACTGCTTCGGCCGCGGCTTTCACCGTGGGGTCGGCTTCGCCTGCGGCGGGAACTGCGGGCAATTTGGCGGCGGTCAGCGCCGCCACCGTTTCGGCGCTGGCGGCGGGATCAACCTTGAGAATCACGGCCGCCTCGAGCGGGCGGATTTCAGCCGTCGCCCCCAGCAGGTCAATGGAGTTGCGCTGGATGGCGCTGCGGAGTTTCTTGGCTTGAAAATAATTCCACTGATCACCGGCCTTCGACTGAAGTTGGGCGGCGTAGGCGCGGTTGTATTGTGCGCGCGTCATCTCGCTCGAAGCCAATCCCGCCAGCAACGTGGCAATCACCGTCATGACGACGGGCGTGACGAGCAGGAGTTTACCCATCGTTGTCTGCGGGGCCTCGGCCTTCAACTGTTCGGGGATTTGAATCTTCATGTCGTGAACCTGACGGCAAAGCTACAGGTACCGCGGTCGTAACGAAATAGCGGAGTGCAAACCGGGCGGGCGCAACGCCTCAGTTCCCCGCCGCGTCTGGTAGCGGATTCTTTGACCGACGAAACGTGAACCAGGAACACACGACCAGCAGGAGCACCGCGAAAATGCCCAGCGTCTGGATCACCTGCACGAAGGTTTCATGGCGAAAATAAAGCGTCACGCCATAGCCAGCCGCCACCGCCACCAGCCACGGGACGGCCTCGAATTGTGCCCGCGCCATCAGGCTGTTCAGCAGCACCACCGCCAGCGTCAACGGCAACATGCACCAGGCAAACCAAGGCACGAGCGGGCCGGAAATGCCGAGGAAAGACTGGTCGTAAACGATGCGCAAAGGAAGTTCCGGAAAAATCGTGCAAACCAACGCCGCACCGCCGCCGGCGAGGGCGGTGATGCCCAAAGCCAGGGCGAGGGCGTTTGACTTCTCACCCGTCGCGCGGCTGCGGGCAAGTTTCGGAAACATCACCGTCGCGATGGGAGCAGTGAAAAAAACCAGCGCCCGCCCGATCATGCCGGCGGCGCCGTAATAGCCGGTCTGGTCGCCGGGAAAAAACCGCTGCACAAAAATCATGTCCGCCGCGAGCATGAATTGCGAGACGCCCAGTCCGAACGTGAGCGGCACGGCGCGGCGCAGCCAGGCGCGCCAGTTCACCGGTGCGGTCGGCCCGTGCAGGCAATCGCGGCACTGCCAGCCGCCGACGCCGAGGACGAATGTCATGCCCAGCAACACAGCTGTCATCGCGCCGGCGACCTGTTGGGCCAGCGCACCCACTATGATGCCGATGGCAAGCAAGCGTCCAATGCCGTCGGCAATCATCACGTTGCCGAGCCAGAGAAAATTCTGCCGGCCCTGCAAGATGCCTTGGACAATCGGCCGCCACAACACCGCCAGCCCAATAACCACCGTAATCCACATGGCGGCGGGATTGGTGATTTTCATGCGCGCCAGGATTTCGCCCTGAAACATCAGGGCCGCCACAACCATTCCCAGCCAGATGAACAGCGTGCCGCGCATGACGCCGCGTACCACGCCGGCGAGTTCGCGTTCGTGTTCGGGCGTCATGGCCCCGGCGGCTTGTTGCGCGAAGAGCCCTTGCAGTCCAACTGCGGGAATCTGCATCAAGTTCACCGCCTGCAGCAACGCGGTGAAGACGCCGTACTCGGCCTTGCCCATGTTTTTGGCGATGGGATGGACGGCGTACATCAAACCGCCCCCGACCGTGGTAGCGATCATCAACCATCCGCTCTGGCGAAAGAAAGAGACGTGTTGCGATGCGTTTGCCGCCGGTTTGGAATCCGAAGTTTCAGCCGACATGAGCGTTGGACAATAGGTGAAGCGGAGGGTTCAAGGAAGCGATTTCAGGAACTTGAGCAGCCGACCGCGGGCGAGTTCAAGCTGCGCGAGGGCGAGCCACTCATCCGCGGTGTGCGCCTGCGCGATGTCGCCCGGGCCGAACACGACGCTGGGAATTCCGCCGGCGGCCAGCACGGCGGCGTCGCAAAAATAATGCACGCCCAGCGGCCGGCGTTGGCCCGCGCTGCCGAGAAACTGGCGGACCAGCGGCAGCCGGTGATCGGTTTCCAACGGCAAACAGGGCGCCAGGCGACCGTGGGAAAATTTCGCCTTCACGCCACGGGCACGGAGCAGCGCGTCGAGTTCGCGCTGCACGCTGCGATCGGTTTCGCCCGGCAAAGTGCGGCGGTCCACGCCGAGTTGACAGCGATCCGGGACGATGTTCGGCTGCGTGCCGCCGCGAATGGTCCCCACACTCACACTGGGCGAGCCGAGCAGCGGATGCTTCCGCCCTTGCAACTGCCGGCGGTAATCGGTTTCCAGGAATTCCACCACGCGCGCCATCGTGAGCACAGCGTTCTGGCCGAATTGGGGCGTCGCGCCGTGCGCCGCCTTGCCCTGCGTCTCCAGTTCCACGAACACGCTGCCTTTGTGCGCGGTGACGATTTCGCAGCGCGTCGGTTCTCCAACAATGGCCAGGTCCGCCTTGAAGCCGCTGCGGGCGAACGCCCGGGAGCCGGCTTGGGCCAGTTCCTCGTCGGCCAGGCCGACAAACGCAATTTCAGTTTCCCGCGGACGATCTTTGGCCCGGGCGAGTTCCTGCAGCACCGAAACGAACGCCGCCACGCTGCCCTTGGTGTCACATGCGCCGCGGCCGAAAATTTTTCCACCCCGCACCGTCGGGTTGAACTGGAGTTCGTCCACGACATTCACGGTGTCGAGATGCGGCGCGAGCAGAATGGTTTGCTTGATCTTTCCGGCTGGAAGCAGGCGCGCGACGAGATTCGTTCGCTGCGGCGCGACCGGCTGGAACTCCACGCTCAACCCGGCTTGCGCCAGCACGCTCGCGAGAAACTCCGCCACGCGTCGCTCACCAGCGTGCGGATGCCGCGGGGGCAGGAAGCTGGGATTTACGCTGGGCAGCGCAATCAGATCGGCGAGCAGTTTGGCGGCAGCGGTCATGAGTGCAGTTGGGCTTGGCGCTTTGGCCCGGTTGGCCGGGGACACGGCGAAACGAGTCTCCCAACCCGCGAGCCCAAGCGGCGGCGCCAATCAATTCGCGTGCGAAAAAATCCGGCGCAGCTTGCCGAGCATGGCTTCCGAATAACGCTCGCCCGGCGTGAGCACGCGGCCGTGAATCTGGAGTTCATCCACCGCCACCAGCGTCATGCAGAAATCCACATCGTGCAGCGGGCGTTCGCGGCGCAGGCGGCGAATCCAGCGGCGCATGTCCGAGACTTCCTCGATCTCAATCTTTTGCCCGGCGTGAAACCAGATGCCCCACTCCGATTTCAGCACGAAGCCGTCGCTTTCCTTCTTTTCGCCAAACCACGGATCGGCGAGCAGAATGCAGACGGAGCGGCCTTTGCTTTCGCCCAGGCGATAAAAGACGATGGGCGCATCGGCTTCGCAAAAATGTTCGTAAGCCACATCGAGTGCCTCCTGCGGGACGGGGGAAAAACGCGTTTGAAAACCGATGTGAATGCCGCCGGGAACATCCGGCTTGCGTTCGAAGCAGAGGTTTTCCTCAAAAATCCACAGCAAGTCAGTGGCAAGACCGCGTTCGGCGAGGAGCTTTTTCCAGGCATCGATGGCGCGGTCCAGCGACGGACGGTCAAGCGGTTTGGTCGGGCGCATGCCGGGACTCTAGCAATTGCGCTTCAGAAACCAATCTACAAATAGCGGGATACCCTGCTCGATCTTCACTTGCGGCGCATAACCGAGTTGAGCCCGCGCCCGGCTGATGTCCGCAAACGTGATCGGCACGTCGCCTGGTTGCAATGGTTGCCGGTCAATGACAGCCTTCTTGCCCAACGCGGTTTCCAGCAACTCGATCAACCGGCCCAGCGTCACGGTCTGCGACTCGCCCAGGTTGAAGACGGCGTAGCCAAATTGTTTCTGCGTGCAGGCCAAAATGCCGCCCACGATGTCGCTGATGTAGGTGTAATCGCGCGCCGTGCTGCCGTCGCCAAAAACCGGAATGGGTTTCCCGGCCTGAATCAGCTGCGCAAATTTGTGGATGGCCAAATCCGGGCGCTGCCGCGGACCATACGCGGTGAAGAAACGGAGCATGATAACATCCAGCCCGTAGATGTGATGATAGACGTGGCCCAGCGCTTCGCAGGCGAGCTTGCTCGCGGCGTACGGCGAGATGGCGGAGAAAATCGGGTCGCTTTCCGCGAAAGGCACTTTGGCGTTCACACCATAAACTGAGGATGAGGACGCAATGGTGATTTTCTTCACCCCCGTTTTGCGCGCGGCCTCGAGAATGTTCACCGTGCCCTCCACGTTGACACGTTGGTACAACGCCGGCTCCTGCAAGCTGGGTCGCACACCCGCCCGCGCGGCCAGGTGGATGACTTGATCGAACTTCACCGCGCCGAACAGCTCGTTCACCGCGGCCGCGTCGGTGAGATCGGCCTGCGTGAACTCGAAAGGCTTCGCCAGCGATTGAATCGAGCGCAAGTTGGCGCGCTTGATTTGTGGATCGTAAAAAGGGTTCAAGTCATCGAAAGCCCAGACCGCGTGGCCGGCTTGGAGCAGCCGTTCGCAGACGTGGGAGCCAATGAAACCCGCGCCGCCAGTGACAAGGAAATTCACGCGCTGAAGCTAACAATGCGGCAACGGGCTGTCGAGTTTCCGCCTTCCCGGCCGCGCTTTGAACGCCGAAAACTGACGCTCCTGTCGCCCTGCCCATGGCTCTGTTCCAAACCGTCGTCCAGCGCGGGATGAGCCGGTTGGTGGAATTCGCTGCGGCACCACGGCCGCGACGGCAGCTGGTGCGAGCGTTGGCCACCCGCGGCTCCGCCGCATCGACCCAGGCCTTTGCAGCCGCCCCTTGTGCCGCGCGCGGTCCCGGCTATAATCCCGAACCGCTAAACCGAACTACGTTTCAACCATGCCGACTTACGAATATGTTTGTGCCAAGTGTGGGCACGAGTTTGAAAAATTTCAGTCCATCGCTGCGCAAGCGCTCACGCAGTGTCCCGAGGATGTTTGCGGTCAGAAAAAATGGGGCCGCGGCGCGGTGAAGCGCAAGATGAGCGGCGGCGCAGGGCTGCTCTTCAAGGGTAGCGGGTTTTACATCACCGATTACCGCAGCGAGGGCTACAAATCCGCCGCGAAGAAGGACTCCGAGTCCAGCAAACCGGCCGCCAGCAGCGACACCAAACCGGCGGCCAAGACCGATTCCAAGCCCGCCAAGCCGGCGGCAAAAAAGGATTGAATCGCCAGAGCGCTTCATGAAACCGCGCGCGCAACTTGAAATCCCAAGGCGACGCGAACCACCACGCAAACGCGTGCGGCCGGGCCGGGCGGTTTTATGGATGTTGCTGGCGCTGGCGATCTCCGCCGGTCCGGCAGGAAGTCAAACGCGGCCCGGCGAATTGGCTGCGGCCCGGAGCGTGTCCGGGCAATTCATTATTTTCAATCATCAGGGCACGCGGCCAGCGCCGGATCTTTCAGGAGACCAGCGTCTGGTCAAATTGGAGCCGGCACTGCTGAGCGTGATGTGCGAACGCGTGAAGCAGGCGCTGACTGAAGAAATCGGCCCCTCCGGCCCGTGGCGCGGAAAAATCTATCTCACACTGCGGGCGGCTCATTCGGCCGAGGACGAAATCGGCTTCCTGGCCGAACATTTTAGAGATGGCTGGGTTTATCGCCTCGATTTGCCGAATCCCGTGGATCGCACGCGCCTTGTCCGTGCCGTGGTGCAGGCGGTTTTGTTGGAACAGGCCAACCGCACCGCCGGGGCGCGGTCCGCCGAGCTTCCGCTTTGGCTTTCGGAAGGTTTCCTGCGCCACGTTCTCGCGACGCGCGGTTTGGAAGTCATTCTGCCGCCACCGCAAATGAACGTGCGGCAACTCAAAATGAATCCGGTGCTGCAAGACTCCCGGCGCACCAACGTGCTCACGCTGGCCCGACTGGCGCTGGGCGAACGCCAGCCGTTGACGCTGGAGGAATTGAGCTGGCCCAAGGACGATCAACTCGCCGGTTCGGAGGCCGAGCGCTATCAGCTCAGCGCGCACCTTTTCGTCGGTGAACTGCTGCGTTTTGAGGACGGTCGGGAATGTTTCCGCCGCACGCTCGCGGAATTGCCTAATTTCCTGAACTGGCAGATGGCTTTTCTCCGAGGATTCAAACCGCACTTTGCACGGCAGCTCGACGTCGAGAAATGGTGGTCGCTGCAAATGGAATTCCTGACCGGACGCGATGAACGCGGTTTGTGGACGCTGGCGGAAAGCTGGAACAAACTCGATCAATTGCTGCGCGTCCCAATCCAGGTGCGTCGTCAGAAACAAGACCTGCCAACTCTCGCGGAGGCATCGCTGACCAGCGTCATTGCAGAATGGGATTACACGCGGCATGGGCCGGCGCTACAGGAAAAGCTGCAAGGCATGGACAGCGCGCGCCTGCGGATGGCGGCGGAGCTTTTGCCGTTGCTGGATGAATACCGACACGTTCTCGGCGATTATTTGCGCCGCCGCGAAAACCGCAGCGATACTTTTACCGCTCAAAGGGGCGAAGTAACCAACGTGCGGCTCCTGGTGCGCGCGACGGTGAGACGGCTGGAAGAACTCGAAGTTGACCGCCAGGAATTGAAGCCGAAAACCACCGCCCCGGTGGCTGCGGCCAAGCCCCCAGCACCTTCCGCCGCGAGCCGGTGAGTGGCCGTGGGGGTGGGGGGTGGCCAACTTGACAGGTGGGCGTTCAAATCTATAGTGCGCCACGCAAAATGAACCGTGATTTGCCAGCAAACCTCTCGTCCGCCGACGGGCCAGTTTCGCCTTCAGCACTGAATGCGCTCAAGCAATTCCGCTCCGCCGGGCGTGGTTATTGGCGGGACGTTTCGGATCACGATTGGAACGACTGGCATTGGCAATTGAAGCATCGCATCACCACGCTGGAACAACTGCAGCGGCTGATGCCCACGCTGACTCCGGAAGAAATCGCCGGCGCCCGGTTCGCCAACCACAAGCTGGCGCTGGCCATCACGCCCTATTTTTTCAACCTGATTGATCCCGCGGATGAAAATTGCCCGATCCGCCGGCAGGTGATTCCCCGCGTGGAGGAAACCCACACCGCCGTCTGGGAAATGAGCGATCCCTGTGGCGAAGATTCGCATTCGCCCGTGCCCGGCCTGGTGCATCGCTATCCCGACCGCGTTTTGTTCCTGGTGACGGATCGGTGCGCATCCTACTGCCGTTACTGCACCCGTTCCCGCCTGGTCAGCAACGCCACCGGCTACGACTTTCATCCTGAGTTCGAAAAGCAAATTGCCTACATCGAACAGCATCCCGAGGTGCGCGATGTTTTGTTGAGCGGCGGCGACCCGTTGTTGTTCAGCGACGATAAATTGAAGCATCTGCTGGGGCGGCTGCGGGCGATTCCGTACGTGGAGTTTCTGCGCATCGGCTCGCGCATTCCCATCTTCCTGCCGCAACGGATCACCCCGGAGCTGTGTGCGATGCTGAAAGAGTTTCATCCGCTGTTTCTGAGCATTCACACGAATCATCCGCGCGAACTCACGACCGAAGTCCGGGCGGCGTTGGGCCGCTTGTCGGATGCGGGCATTCCGCTGGGCAACCAATCTGTTCTCCTCCGGCACGTGAACGACAACGTGACGACCATGCAGGCGCTGGTGCAAAAGCTCCTGATGTGTCGCGTGAAGCCCTACTACCTCTACCAATGCGATCTCATCACCGGCTCAGCGCATTTGCGCGCGGGCGTGAAGACCGGGCTGGAGATCATGGAACATCTCCGCGGCCACACGACCGGGTATGGGGTGCCGACCTACGTGATTGATGCCCCGGGCGGCGGCGGCAAGGTGCCGGTCAGTCCGGAGTACGTGTTGAGTCGCAATCGCGACCGCGTCGTCCTGCGGAATTATGAGGGCAAGGTTTTCGAATACATCGAGGGCGATTCCGACGCACCAGCCTACAAGCGCTCCGAAAATTTCGAAGCCCCGCCCGTGATGCCGGGTGAACCCTGCCGAGAGCGGTTTTGATTTTCACCACCCGAGGCGACCGCAATACGTGTGGGACATCGGGGAAAAGCACGGTGAATAACTGCCGGCTTCCCAAGCCGTTGGCTTTTGTTACACTGTCCGCGCACTCAGACAATTATCAGGGCTATGAAATCCAACTCTACTCATTCATGGAAGTTTTTCCGCGCCGGGGGCTTCGATCAGGTCAAACTCGAAACCGGGGCGGACTTGATGAACCTCAACCAACTCGACCAGAAACTCTGGGTCGCACTGGCCTGCCCCACCACAGGGCTCGAGTTTGATCCCAGAACCGCCGCACTGATCGACACGGACAAGGACGGTCGCATTCGTGCGCTGGAACTCATCGCCGCCGTCAAATGGGCCGGCACCATGCTCAAAAACCCGGATGACCTCGTCAAAGGCGGCGATGCGGTGGCCTTCACTGCCATCAACGACGCGAGCCCGGAGGGTAAGCAACTGCTGGCCTCGGCAAAGCAGATCTGCGCGAACCTGGGGAAAAAGGAAGCCAGCGCCATCTCGCTCGCCGACGCGTCGGATGCGAACAAAATTTTTGCCAACACAGTGCTCAACGGCGACGGCGTGATTCTACCCGATTCCGCCACCGACGACGCGACCAAGGCGGTGATCAACGACATCATGGCCTGCTTCGGCACCGTGCCGGATCGCTCCGGCAAACCGGGCATTGACCAGGCCAAGGCAGACGCATTCTTCGCGGAATGCGCGGCGTTCGATGACTGGAACAAGAAAGCCGAAGCCGACAAGGCGAATATCCTGCCCGCTGGCGACGCCACGGCTGCCGCCGCCGCCGCTGTGCGCGCGATCAAGGCAAAGGTGGACGATTATTTCGGCCGGTGCCGGCTGGCCGCTTACGACCCACGCGCCCTCGCTTTGCTGAATCGCAAGGAAGAGGAGTATCTGGCCATTGCTGCGAAAGACATGAGCATCACTGCGGCGGAAATCGCGGGCTTCCCGCTCGCCTCCATTGCCGCCGGCAAGGCGCTGCCCTTGAAAGGCGGCGTGAATCCGGCCCACGCGGCGGCGGTGGCGGCCTTGCAGGCCAATGCCGTGAAACCAATCCTGGGCGACAAGAACGAATTGACCGAAACCGACTGGCTCGGACTGCTGGCCAAACTCGGCGCTTTCGAATGTTGGAACGCGGGCAAAGCCGGCGCCGCGGTCGAGAAGCTCGGCCTCAAGCGCATCCGCGATATCCTCGGCAGCAAGGCGAGGGAAAACGTCGCCGCCCTCATCGCCAAGGACAAGGCGCTGGAGCCGGAAGCGACCTCCATCGCCAATGTGGAAAAGCTCTGCCGGTTTGTCCGCGATCTGCATCGGCTCTGCATCAATTTCGTCAACTTCAAGGACTTTTACGACGGCGGTGAACCGTCCATTTTCCAGTGCGGAACGCTGTATCTGGATCAACGGTCCTGCAATTTGTGCATTACCGTGGAAGATGCGGGCAAGCATGGCGTCATGGCGGGATTGGCGGGAGCGTATCTCGCCTATTGCGACTGCGTGCGCAAAGGCACAGGTGAGAAGAAAAGCATCGTGGCCGTGTTCTCGCAGGGGGACGACGACAACTTGATGGTGGGCCGGAATGGCGTCTTTTACGACCGCAAAGGCCTCGATTACGATGCGACGATCACCAAGATTCTCGCCAATCCCATCAGCCTGCGGCAGGCCTTCTGGTCGCCTTACAAAAAGCTCGTGCGCATGATCGAAGAGCAGATCAACAAACGCGCGGCGGCGGCAGATGCGGAGGTAAACGCGAATCTCTCCACTGCGACCACCGCCGCCGCCAACGCGGACAAGGCCAAACCCAAGGTGGACATCGGCATGATTGCCGCGTTGTCGGTGGCGTTTGGCAGCATCGGCACGGCCCTGGCGTATTTTCTCGGGTTGTTCAAGGGCATCCCCTTCTGGCAATTGCCGCTCATCGTGCTGGCCATCATGCTGGCGATCTCCACCCCGTCGCTGATCCTCGCCTACATGAAACTCCGCAAGCGCAACCTTGGCCCGATTCTCGATGCCAACGGCTGGGCGGTGAATGCCAGGGCGAAAGTGAACGTGCCCTTCGGCACGAGTCTGACTGACATCGCCAAGCTGCCACCCGGCGCGCCCGTCGATCAGTTTGACCGTTACGCCCCGAAGTCGTCCGCCCTGCCCAAACTGGCCATCGTGGCCCTCGTGCTGGCGTGCATCTGGTCGTTCCTTAACGACGATCAAGGCCGCCTCTATACGTGGACGGATAGCAAATACGGCAACCCGCCGTCGAAAGCCGTTCTGGATCAACGCGCCGCTGCCGATGCCCTCAAGAAAGGCAAGACGACGGCAACCGACGCTGCGGGAGCAGCCGCTCCGACTGCCGGCACGAATGCCCCGCCCAAGACTCCGTAAAGCCATTTCCCGGCTTCCCAAAGCCCGGGCGTGAGCCCGGGCTTTTTTCTTTCCAGGTCGCCGCCGCCGGGTTGACCCTCGCGCGGCGCGAAGAATTTCCATTTCACACTTGCTTGGCCAACGCTTCGCCTGTTGCATATCCTTGGAGCGGCGATGCAACCAGATTACCCAAAGCATTATTGCGGAGTGTTCGGCATTTACGGCCATCCGAACGCGGCGGAACTCACTTATTACGGCCTCTTCGCCCTGCAACATCGCGGCCAGGAGAGCGCCGGGATTGTCACCTGCGACGGCCGCCACTTCTACAAGCACGTCGGCATGGGGCTGGTGTCGCAGGTTTTTGATGGCGAAGTGCTCCACGACCTCGTGGGCCACATCGGTATCGGCCACACGCGCTACTCGACCACGGGCTCGTCCAATATCCGCAACGCCCAACCGCTCACGGCCGATTGCGCCCGCGGCCAGATCGCGGTGGCGCACAACGGCAACCTGACCAACGCCGCCGCCTTGCGCGAGGAACTCGAAGCCCGCGGCTCCATTTTCCAAACCACGGTGGACAGCGAGATCATCGTCCATCTCCTCGCCCAACCCAGCGTCGGCAACGGCAATCACCATCTCATCAACGCCATCCGCCGCCTCGAAGGCGCCTATTCGCTCGTGCTGATGACGGAGCACGAGCTGATCGGCATCCGCGACCCGCACGGCTTCCGCCCGTTGTCCATCGGCAAGATCGGCGACGCCTGGGTGCTGAGCAGCGAAACTTGCGCGCTCGATCTGATCCACGCCAAGTTCGTGCGCGACGTCGAACCAGGCGAAGTGGTCGTGATCAACAAGGACGGTCTGACGAGCATCAAACCGTTTCCGAATCATCAACGCCGCGCGTTTTGTGTCTTCGAGTACGTTTATTTCGCGCGCCCGGACAGCCACATCGCAGGCCGGAATGTTTACCAGGTGCGCGTGGAAATGGGGCGGCAGCTGGCGCGGGAACACGCCGTGGCGGCCGATCTTGTGATTCCCGTGCCCGACAGCGGCAACAGCGCCGCGCTGGGTTACTCGCTGGAGTCCGGCATCCCCTACGAGATGGCCTTCGTGCGGAATCACTACATCGGCCGCAGTTTTCTCCAGCCTTCGCAACTGATCCGGGACTTCAACGTCCGCGTGAAACTGAACCTCATCGGCGATCTCGTGAAAGGCAAACGCGTGATCGTGGTGGATGATTCCATCGTGCGCGGCACGACCTGCAAGGCGCGGGTGAATAATCTCAAGGAGGCCGGCGCGAAGGAAGTTCACGTGATGGTGAGCTGCCCGCCGCACATGCACCCATGCGTGTACGGCATTGATTTTCCCGACCGCAACAAATTGATGGCCGCGAATCATTCGCTCGAAGACATCCGGAAGTATCTGAATGCCGATTCGCTGCACTATCTCTCGCTCGAAGGCATGGTGAAAGCCACCGGGCACAAGCGCGAAGGTTTCTGCATGGCTTGCTACGACGGCAATTATCCGGTCGCCTACGACCCCGCCGTGGACAAACACATCATCGAACGTCGCAATGGCCGCATCATGGGCTTGAGCGATTCCATCGAAGCCGAGCGCACGCAACCGTCGTTGATCTGAGTTCCGGCGGGACTTGCGGCGGCACGCTGGATTCGGCACAGTGCCGCGCATGGACTCCCACGAAGCGCACGTCGCGCTCAACCTCATCGAAGGCGTCGGGCCGGTGCGCGTGCGGCAACTCTTGGAATTTTTTGGTGAAGCTCCCGCAATTCTTTCCGCCTCCAAAGCTCAGCTCATGCAGGTGCGCGGTATTGGCGAGGACACGGCGGAGTCCATTTTCAACTGGGAAAAATCCATTGATCTGGCGGGCGAGATGAAACGCGTTGCCGATTCTGGCTGCCGCATTGTGATCCAGAGTGATGCGGAGTATCCCGCCTCGCTGCGGGAAATTTACGATCCGCCAATTGTGCTCTACGTTAAAGGCGCGCTCACCTCGAAGGATAAAAACGCCGTCGCGATGGTCGGCTCGCGGCAAACGACGCATTACGGCGTCGAGACAGCGCGTAAACTCGCTTATCAACTCGCCTACGTCGGCGTAACGGTGGTCAGCGGCGGCGCACGTGGGATCGATACGGCCGCGCACCAAGGCGCACTCGCGGCGAAAGGCCGAACCGTTTGCGTCCTCGGCACCGGTCTCGCGATTGTGTTTCCGCCGGAGAACAAGGATTTGTTCGATCGCATCGCGGAAAACGGCGCGGTGATGTCGCAGTTCCCATTCAACCGCAATGGGGACAAGCAATCCTTCGCCATCCGCAACCGCATCGTCGCGGGCATGACCTTGGGCACGGTGGTGGTCGAGGCCGACCTCCACAGCGGCGCGCTGATCACCGCGAATTTCGCCACCGAATATGGCCGGCAAGTTTTTGCCGTGCCCGGACGGATTGACTCTCCCCGCAGCAAAGGCTGTCACGATCTCATCAAGAAGGGCGCGAAGCTCTGCGAAGGTGCGGAGGATATTCTGAGCGAGTTCGAATACCTTTTTCCCGCCAGCAACAAGCCGCCATCACCCGGCGAAACCGGCGTGCTCCCTGCGCTGGAACTTTCCGAGAATGAACAGAAGGTTTACGACACGCTCAAGGCCGACGACGAAACGAGCATCGACGAAGTCATCCGCAAAAGCGGCCTGCCGAGTTCAGCGGTCAGCGTAGCCCTGTTGAGCCTGGAAATGAAACGCGTCGTCAAACAACTGCCCGGAAAACTTTTTGTGCGCAATCGTTGATCAGCTGTCGCCGCGCACATCCCAGGCATCGCGCAAACCGTCGCCGAGAAAATTCAGCGCGAGCAAGGTCGTCACCATCACGCCGCCGGGAAACACGATCAACCACCAGTAGATGCGGATCGGATTGATCTGATCCGCGCCTTCGGAAATCAGCGAGCCCCAGCTTGCCATCGGCGGCTGAATGCCGAGGCCGAGGTAGCTGAGGAAACTCTCGTAGAGAATAATCGCCGGCACGGTGAGCGTGAGATAAACGATCACCACGCCCAGCACGTTTGGAATGATGTGCCGGCGCAGAATCCAGAACGGGCCCGCACCCAGCACGCGGCTGGCTTCGACGAATTGTCGCGAGCGCAGCGAAAGCACCTGCCCGCGCACGATGCGCGCCATCGTCAGCCAGGAAACGGCGCCGAGGCCGACGAACAGGAAAAGCAGACGGGCGGATTTCACGAGCGTTGCCGAGCCCGCATGCTCCAGCCAGTTCTTGAACGCGCCCTCGAGCGTCGTGATCAGCACGATGACGAAGATGATCGAAGGCAGCGAGTAGAGGATGTCCACGACACGCATCATCGCGCTGTCCACCCGGCCGCCGAGATAGCCCGCCAACGCACCCCAGGAAACGCCTATGACCAAACTCACCCCGGCACCAACGAGACCGACCAGGAGCGAAATCCGCGCACCATAAACCACGCGCGCAAAAACGTCGCGCCCGTGAACATCCGTACCGAACCAGTGCGCCGTGCTGGGAGGACGAAACTGCGCGTCGGATAAGGCGTCCGGATTCTGCGTGGTGACCAACGGCCACAGGGTTATGAGCGTGATGATGGCGAACAAGAACCACGCGCTGGCCAACGCCAGCCGGTTTCGCCGGAAACGTTGCCAGGCGCGGCGATTGGGGCTGTCGAGGCGCTCACTCATACTTCACGCGCGGATCGAGCAACGTATAGGCAAAGTCCACACCCAGATTGAGTACGACCAGCAGGGCGGCGTACAGCAACGCCAGACCGACGGTGACCGTGTAATCCGAATTGAGCGAACTGTTGATGAAGTGCGGCCCGAGGCCCGGGATCTGAAAAATGGTTTCAATGACGAAAGAGCCGGTCAGCAGATCGGCGAGCAAGGGGCCGGAATATGAAACCACGGGCAACATGGCGAGACGCAAAGCGTGCCGCAGCAACAATGCATTTTCGCTCAATCCCTTTGCGCGCGCCGCAGTGATGAATTCCGATTTCATCGTGGTGAGCATGCCTTCGCGCATCAGCCGGGCGATGCGCCCGGAGTAGTAAAGGCCCAACGCCGCCGTTGGCAGAATGAAGTGCCAGGGAGACAGCCACATCCCCACCGGCAACCAACGCAGCTTGATTGCGAAGAACATGACCAGTGCCGGCCCGACGACCAACCCGGGAACACAAACCATGAGGACGGCCGATACACTCCCGGCATAATCCTGCCAATGTCCCTGCCGCGCCGCGGTGATGAAACCGAGCGGAATCCCGACTCCCAGCGCAAAGCAAAACGATAGCACACCCAGCGTCATCGAAATCGGCAAGGCCTGTGCGACGATGTCCGTGACGTTGTGATTCCGGTAACGCAGCGAGACGTCGAAGCTCGCTTGCGCGTGGTGCCATTTGCCATCAGGGCCGCGCTCCCACATCAGGCCGAGGTAACGGAGGTATTGTTTCCAGACCGGTTCATCGAGGTGGAACTTGGCCTTCACCGCACGCTCGACTTCCGGCGACGCCGGCTTGCGTTCGCGATCGAACGGGCTGCCCGGTGTCAAACGCACCAGCACGAACGCCACGAAACTGATGACGAGGAGCAGCAGCGGGAGCGTGGCGAGGCGTTTGGCAAAGTGTTTCATCGCTCTCCAACTGTAGCAGTCGATGTGAGGAGGCTCTGACTTTTCTTCGATGCAGAATGAGCCTCCTTACGTCGGCTGCTACCAGTCTTTTTGAGGTATTGCATCGGATGCTCATCCAGCAGGTTCTGCCAGAGGCCGGAAATCTTGTTCGTGTCGAAATAATTGAAGCCGGCGTAGAAATAGAGCGGGACGATCGGCGCTTCCTCGACGACAAGCAGATGCTCGGCCTGGCGCAAAATTGCCGCGCGTTTCTTCAGATCGGTTTGCAGGTTCGCGTCCCGGATGAGTTCGTCGTAGCGCGGATTCTTCCAGCCAGTGCGGTTGTTGCCGCTGGCGCTGAGGAACATGTCGAGAAACGTGTTCGCATCGTTGTAATCGCCCACCCAACTGCTGGCGGAGAGGTCGAAATCGAGTTTGGATTGGGCACTGTAAAAAATCTTCCGCTCGATCTGGCGGAGTTCCAGTTCGACGCCCAGCGCCTCCCGCCACATCTGCTGGAGTTCAACGCCGATCTTGCCTTGCAACTGCGCACCGCCGCCGCCGGCGAAAAATGTGTAGGCGAAGCGCGGGAAACCTTTTCCGCCGGGAAAGCCGACCTCAGCGAGCAACTTGCGCGCGGCTGCGACATCGTGCGGCAATCCTTCCGGCGGTTCGTAGTTCGCCACGCCATCGGGAACATAGTGGCTGGCCGGCGTTTCGCCGCCACCAGTCAGTTTGCGCACGAGATGCGCCTTGTCCGTGGCCAGGGCGAAGGCGCGGCGTACCCGGGGATCGTTGAAAGGCGGCTTCGTCACATTGAAACGGTAATAGTAGGTCCCGAAATACGGAAAGGTGTGGAAGTCAGGGCGTGACTTCAGCACGTCCACCAGCTCCACCGGTTTGAGGTCCTTGTCCCAGACGATGTCCGCGACACCGGTTTCGTATAGGTTCAACGCCGTATTCGCGGAGTTCACCGGCAACACATCGAGGATCTCCGAGGCCGTACTGGCAGCGTCCCAGTAACGCGGATTGCGGATCAGGCGGACTCGGTGGTTCACCTGCCATGCGCCGAGTTGAAACGCACCACTGACGGGCAAGGGGCGCGCATGCAGCCAGCGATCGCCGTGTTGCTCGATCACTTTTTGCGGCAGGACCGCCAGCGTCGGAAAGGCGCAAAGATCGAGAAAGAAAGCGAGCGGTGAATTCAGTTCGACGCGCAAGGTGTGCGGATCGGTCGCTTGGAAACCGAGTTGCGCGTCGTTGGTGAGCTTGCCGTTGTAAAAATCCTCGGCGCCTTTGATGTAAAAGAGTTGCCCGGCGTAATCGCTCGCCGTGGCCGGATCCAGCGCGCGTTTCCAGGACCAGATGAAGTCGGCCGTAGTGATCGCTTCGCCGGTGGACCAGGTGAGATTCGTCCGTAGGTGAAAGGTGTAAAGGCGTCCGTCCGGAGAAATTTCCCAGCGCTCCGCCAGGGCGGGCACGGGCTGAGCGGTGCGGGCGTCGAGACGAGTGAGGCCCTCGAACAACGCCTTCGTGATGCGCATCTCGGAAACACCGGTCACGATATGCGGATCGAGTGACTCGGGTTCGCTGCCGTTAACAATCGTGATGTCCGCGGGCGGTTCCGGATGAAAACAACCGCTCACCAGCACGCCCAGCCAAAAGAGCGTTGCCACCAGCCACACTGACCCGCCACGCAGGGCAGAAGGAAGGACGGCGGGTTTGTTCACGCGCGCAACCTATCGCCGAAACAAAAACGCCGCACGCGGAAAAATCCGCGGCGGCGTGCGAAAAACCAGCTGCGATTACTTCGGCGTTGCCGGGGCAGCGTTGGAAGCCGGCGCCAGCGCGTTCGTCACGCTCGCGGCGGTCGTGGTCAGGAGATTCGTTGCGGGCGGCACAATCGTCGATGCCGGCGCACTGGGCGCGGCGCCGGGCAACGTAGTCTGGGCGGTCTTGCCCGCCTGATCCACGCTTTCGATGAAGCCTTTGGAATCCTTCTTGAACACTTTGCCCTGCGCCAGCCCGATAACGAGCAACAGCACGAAGAAAGTCACGGTCGCGTATTTGGTGGTTTTGGTGAGCACATTACCCGTGCCCGCGCCAAACAACGCGTCCGTGGCCGCGCCGCCAAAAGCGACGCCGGCGCCAGCCTCTTTCTTGGGCAGTTGGATCAGCACCAGCAGAATCAACAGCAAGCAATCCAACACCAATACAACCGTCAGCAATCCAATTAAGAAAATCATAGGTTTGATTCTATCCTAGATGGAATTCTTGATGATGTCAGCAAAACTTCTTGCCTCCAGCGACGCGCCGCCGACCAACGCCCCATCCACATCCGGCTGGCTCATCAACTCCTTGGCGTTGTTCGGCTTCACGCTGCCGCCGTATTGGATGCGAACCTTGCGGGCGGTGGTTTCATCGAACATCTTCACCAACACGCCGCGAATAAATGCATGGGCATCCTGCGCCTGTTGCGTGGTAGCCGTCTTGCCGGTCCCGATGGCCCAGACGGGCTCATAAGCCAGCACGGTCTCGAGCATCTGCTCGGCCGTCAACCCCGCGAGGCTGCCACGAACCTGCGTCTCGAGAACCTTCTCCGTCAAATTGCCCTCGCGCTCCGCCAGCGTCTCACCGATGCAAACGATCGGCTTGAGCGACGCGGCATGCACCGCCGCCGCCTTTTTGGCGATGAGCGCATCGGATTCCTTTTGAAACTGCCGGCGCTCGCTGTGCCCCAGGATGACATAGCGGACGGAAAATTCCTTGAGCATCACCGCCGCGATCTCGCCCGTGAAAGCGCCGACGTTGTTCTCGCTCATGTTCTGCGACCCGAGCTTGATGTTCGAGTCGAGCGTGGCCTTGGAAACGGACTCGAGCGCGGTGTGCGGCGGACAAACGACGATGTCCACTTCCTTCACGTTGGCGAGTTCAAGCTTCAGGCTGTTCACCAAGGCCAGGGCCTCGGCGACCGTTTTGTTCATCTTCCAGTTACCGGCGATGATGAGTTTGCGTGCTTTATTCATTTCAAATTCTCCGCGTTATTGGCCCGATTATTTTTCGCTCAGCGCGGCCACACCCGGCAGCACTGCGCCTTCGAGAAACTCCAGGCTGGCGCCGCCGCCGGTGCTCATGAAGGTCACCTTGTCGCCCATGCCCGCCTTGTTGATGGCTTTCACACTGTCACCGCCACCGATGATCGTTTTTGCGCCGTTCTTCTGCGTCGCATCCACAACCGCCTGCGCAACGGCATTAGTGCCGACGGCGAAACGTTTGTCCTCAAAAATACCCATCGGACCATTCCACAGGACCGTTTTGGCGTTACGGGCCACCTCGCCGAACTTGGCGGCGGTAGCCGGGCCGATATCCACGCCCTCTTCGCTGTCTGGAATATTGGCGTCGGAATTGGTGCGCGGATTTGTCAGGTCGAGAACCGGACGGCCCTTCTTGTCGAGCTTGTCGGTCTTGACCGGAGTGACGCACGTGTTATCCGTTGGCAAAAGAAACTGCACGCCACGTTTCTTGGCTTTCTCAAGAGCGGCGAGCGCGACGTCCGTCTTGTCCTTTTCGACGAGCGATTGGCCGACCTTGAAGCCCTGCGCGAGTTTGAACGTGTAGGCCATCGCGCCGCCAATGAGGATGCTGTCCGCCTTCTCGAGCAAGCGATCAATGACCTTGATCTTGTCGGAGACTTTCGCGCCGCCGAGGATGACAACAAAAGGACGGGCCGGGTTTTCCAATTCGTCGCCGAGGAATTTCAGTTCGCGCTCCATCAGCAACCCGGCTGCGCACTGGCCGCCGCGCTTGGCGACGATGCGCGCCACGCCTTCCGTCGAAGCATGTGCGCGATGTGCCGCACCGAATGCGTCATTCACGTAAACCTCCGCGACCTTCGCCAATTTCTCGGCGAACACGGGATCGTTGGCTTCTTCCTCGTTGTAGTACCGGACGTTCTCCAGCAACAGCACGCCGCCGGGCGGGAGGGCATTGGCCATCTTCTCGACGGCTTCACCGATGCAATCGTCCGCGAAATTCACATTGCAGCCGAGTAACTCGGCCAGCTTGGCCGCGACCGGGCGGAGGGACATGGAGGGCTCACGCTTGCCCTTGGGCCGACCGAGGTGCGCGGTGAGAATCAGTTTGCCGCCCTGCTGGATCAGCAGCCGCAGGGTTGGCAGAGTCTCCACAATGCGCGTGGCATCCGTGATGACCATCTGCCCGTCTTTCTCCTCCAGCGGGACGTTGTAATCCACGCGCAAAAAGACGCGTTTGCCGTTTACGTTGATGTCGCGAACAGTGAGTTTTGCCATAAAAGTTTCCCTTTCTTCCCTTTTCCCCTCAGGGCCGCACAGGATAACCATGGACCGGGCCGAGTCAAAAGGATTTCCAAGGGAGATCGCGACGCCAAACGTGGGAATGCGCACCAAAAGAAGTTGAAATTGTGCCGCTGTGACGCATCGCTTAGTCTGCTCCGATGTTCGATTCGCTCAGCAGCAAGCTCCAGAACGCGTTCCGCAATCTGCGCGGGCTCGGGAAGATTTCCGAGTCCAACGTCACCGACGCACTCCGTGATGTGCGCATGGCGTTGCTGGAAGCTGATGTCAATTTCAAGGTCGCGCGCGACTTCATCGAACGCGTCAAAACCAAGTCCATCGGCGTCGAGGTCATTCAGAGCGTCCAGCCCGGACAGCAGATTGTCAAAATCATCGCGGATGAGCTGACCGACTTGCTCGGTTCACAGAATGCCGGCCTGAACTTCGGCGGCAATCCGACGTGCATCATGATGGTCGGCTTGCACGGCGCGGGCAAAACGACCTCCTCCGGCAAGCTCGCGCGGCTCATCCAGAAACAAGGCCGCCAGCCGTTGCTCGTCGCGGCGGATGTTTATCGCCCGGCGGCCATGGACCAACTCGAAACGCTGGGCAAGCAGCTCGAAGTTCCGACGTTCGTGAAGCGCGGCGAGAAGGACGTCTTAAAAATCGCGCGCGAAGCGCTGGATTTCGCCAAAGCGAACAATCGCAACACGATCATCTTCGACACCGCGGGCCGGCTTCAGATTGATGAACCGCTGGTGCAGGAACTGGTTCGCTTGCGTGATCTCGTCAAGCCGCAGGAAATTCTCCTCGTGCTCGACGCCGCCACCGGCCAGGAAGCCGTGAACGTCGCGACGCATTTCGATCAGGCGTTGAACATCACCGGCTCAATCCTCACCAAACTCGACGGCGATGCGCGCGGCGGCGCGGCCTTGAGCATGAAGGCTGTCACGGGCAAGCCGATCAAGTTCGCCGGCGTCGGCGAAAAGCTCGACGAGTTCGAGCCGTTTCATCCCGAGCGCATGGCGTCGCGCATTCTCGGCATGGGTGACGTCGTCAGTCTCGTCGAGAAGGCCGCCGAGGCGGTGGACATCGAGGACGCCAAGCGCATGGAAGAAAAAATGCGCAAGGGCGAGTTCACCTTGGAAGATTTTCTCGATCAGTTGCGCCAGATGAAAAAACTCGGCCCGCTCGACAGCATCATGAAAATGTTACCCGGCGGCGCGGAGGCTTTGAAGCAGGTGGACATCGGCAAGCAGGAGCGCGAGTTCAAACGCATGGAAGCGATGATTTGCGCGATGACGCCCAAGGAACGCAAGTCACCGCAAATTCTCAACGCCAGCCGGCGTCGCCGCATCGCGGCCGGCAGCGGCACAACGGTCACGGAGTTGAATACGCTGCTGAACAAGTTTTCCGGCATGCAGCAGATGATGAAGAAGATGGGCAAGTTCTCGAAGATGATGGGCCGCATGGGCGGCGGAATGCCCGGAATGTTCGGTCGTTAAGGCACTGTCTTCGGAGTCGCCGCCGCCCAGACTCGCCGCCGGGACTTATCAGCCGGAGCACTCTGCAAGGTTTCAAGTCGGACGACTCGATTGTGAATCAGGCGCGCGGTTCGAGATTCACGCTGATTTGTTTGCCTTGCCACGCGCTTCCGTAATACCCACGACTACAAGAGCGGAATTTCCAGCCCACACTTCTGAAACGAACCCTCGACAGCTTGGCGCAGGGGTGTTAGAAGCTTTTCGTCTCCAATTCAGAAGTGTGGCTGTTCCATCGGGTTCTAGATGTTCCGCAGGAAAGCTCTGCTTGGGTAAAAACGGCTATCGGAATATGAAACAACAGATCTCCCTCCTAA
>CAYWCK010000011.1:0-15670 GCA_964456685.1 uncultured Bifidobacteriaceae bacterium
GAATTCTCAGAAAGTAAACCTGCGATACGGGGCCGGTAATGTTCGGATTCGCGCCGGCGGCGGTGAACGAACCGATCACCCAGCCGTCCGCCGTCACTTCGCGACATCCGCCGATGGCATACGGCGACGTCACCGGTCCGCTCACCGCGTAATCATGCCACGTGCGGCCGTTGTCGTCGCTGGCGAGACAGGCGATGCGGGATTGCTCGGCGTCTTTGCTCACGCAGAAAAGCCGCGAGTTGGGACGGGCGTGAGTGGACGCGAAAAAACCATCCAGTCCGCGCAGCGAAATTTTCTCGCCGCGAAAATCCGGCTGCACATCCGCCTCGCGCCGGGCGGTCTTCACGTCGTAGCGGACGTAGTGTTGCCGCGGTGGATTCGTCTGGGCGAGGTAGAGGAAATGCGCCTTGCCGTCCTTCACCATGAAATTTGAGAGCCAGGTGTGGCATTCGAATTCGTCGTCGCGCGTGATGCGATCGGTCGGGCCGTCCTCGGCTGCGATCAGCGGTGGCGAGAGCGGCGCGCCGTTCATGCGGCGCCACGTCAGTCCGCCGTCGGGCGATTGCATGTAGTGGATGTCCCAGTAGAGATAAACGCCGTGCTTCACCGTCGTCCAAGCCGTGTGAAGCATTCCATCTTCCGTTAGAGACAGGGATGGATATTGCAGCGCGGCGTTCTTGCCGTCCTTCAGCAAACTCGTGGAACTACGAACCACGCCATCCAGCCCGACAAGATGAAACGTGCTGTTGTGCGCGAAGTAAGCGAGCTGCTTTCGCGGTGCGTCGAGAATCATGGCGTACTTGCCGGCGGCGCCATTGGTGAGCTTGGTGAGGTGCGGCTCGCGATAATTCTCCGTTGCGAGGAAACGGTAAAGGTAGGCGTGGTTATCCACGAAATCCGGGCGTACGAGATAAAGATTGTCGTCCGCATCGGTTTCCAGCAGCGGCGGATTGGTGGCGTTGGTGGCGGCGAAGAGCGTGACGAAGCTCTCGCCGGCATTCGTGCTCCAGGACAGCCGCCAGCTTTGCGCGGTGTAGGCTTCGTTGCGCGAGCGCAGATGCGTCATGAAAATGCCGCGTCGGTTGCTGACGACTTTCTGATTGTGGCTTTGAAATGTTCCGTAGCCGGTGGCGTTCGAATCAACACAGGTGAGTTGGATCGCGGTGATGTCGGGAGAAGGCTCGGCGGCAATGGCTGGGAGTACGGTGAGGAGTGTGGGGACGAAATGACGAATGACGAAGGTCAAATGACGAAAGAATGACGAAGCACGAACGACCAAGCTCGCTGACGCTGTAGTCGCTTCCTGCCGGGGCTCGATTTTGCGTCCTTCGTAAGTCACAAGTCCGCGATGCGCTTTTTGCGTTTCCGCTTTTCTGCCTCTTCCGCTTTCTGCTGATCTTTGAGTTCCTTCAACTTGATCTCCGCATAAATCTCCGTGGCCTGTGAAGCGAGCGAGTTCGTAGTTTCAACCACGCCACCGGCCAAAGTCTCAAATGTTGGTCCATCGAGCCATACCGCGTTACAAGCAAGGCAGCCATGCGCGCTGATCGCCGGTTCGCCGGCGGTCACCGGGACCATCGGCTTCGCGCAAAACGCGCAGTTCAGTTTGCCGGGCGCTCTAGCCAGCCTCAGCAATCGCAGCAGCCTCGCGGCGAAGCGATCCCCCGCAATTCGCCGCACGTGCGGGATCGGCGCCGCCCGGCCATCGCATCGCGCGCAGCGATAAAACAAACCTTCCCGATGCCGCACGTTCTCAAGCGGCAGGGAGCAGATTGGGCAGGTGGGCATGAAACATCCGGGAGTTTGGAGACCTCATAATCCCGCCGGCAGCCGGTAGCGCCACAACTCCTTGCCCGAACCGAAATAAACCGCATCGTCAGTGAGCGCGAAACCGCAGCGGATGGCCACCGGGGCTTTCACTTGCGCGACGATTTCAAGTTTCTCCGGATCAAAGGTGTAGATATTCCGACCGGCGAGCCCGATCAGCCGGCCACTCTTGTGCCGGTCGAGGGAAATCTCCGTCTGCCCGCCGGGCAATTTGACCGTCTTGTCGACCGTCATGGTGGCCGGATTAAACACGAGCAATTGATCACCCACCGTCGTGAAGACTTTCCCATTCGCGGCCACGGTTGCGGGATAACTCCGCGCGCCGGGCACGAGCGCGCTCTCAAAGATCTTTTGTTTCTTCTTCGGATCGAACGCGAAAAACTTGGCTTCCTTTTCGACCGGAGTGGTCCCGCCGCCGCCCCAGTTCCCGCTGCCGCCGAAAATTAATCCGCTCTTTGGCTCCCACGCGAGCGAGACGACGCTCTGGTTCGTGACGATGTGCCGATAGTTCTCGACGGTCTTGTTTATGCGCGGATCCCAGACCGCCATCGCGCCGCCGAGTTGGCCATACGGCGGTTCGCTGCCGACATACATCATGCCGTCCGGGCCGTAGATCATCGCGCGCGGACGCAAGTGGCCATCGCCGACGCCGCCGAAGGAAATGGGATTGCAGTCTGGCTCGCTGCCGCATTTCCAGTGCGACTTGGCGGGATCGTAACGGTTCATGATCGCACCGCCGTAGTAGCAGAGGTAGAGCTTGCCCTCGCGTTCGAGGAACGAATAAACCTCGCCGCCGGGGATGTTGCCGAGATGCTCGCTCGCATTGGCTTTCGGATCGTAGCGGAAAATCTCCATGGGCATCATGGTGCTGCCGTAGATGCAGCCGTTCGGTCCGTTGCCAACGACGAAGATCGCGTCGCCATTGCCGGCGTACTTGAATTTGCGCTCGACGACTGCACCGGTCTTCGGGTTCTTCAGCGAAAACTTGCCGCGCTCGAACGCCACGACTTCGCGGCCATCACGCAGTTTGCGCACGGGCGCGGACGGCGCGGAGGTGACGCGCACCGGCGTTTCGTCGTCGAGGCGGAAGACATTCGTGCCGAACTCGGCATACACGTTGCCATCGCTGCGTTTCGAAACGCCGACGGTCGTCCACCCTTTCGCGCCTTCGAGCCCCGAAGGCAGAATGCTGCGATGCTGTTTCGTGGCCGGATCGAACACAACGAGATCGCCGATGGTCGTGCCGATGCCGACATAAACTTTTCCGGTCGGCCCGACGGCGACGCTGCGGGCGTACATCTCGGTCGGGTGCATGCGGCCGAGGTCCTCCATCGCGCCGGTTTTGGGATCGAAGCTCACGAGCTTGGCCTGGGGATAAGTGCAACCGTACAGCTTCCCATCTTTTCCCACGTCGTATTGCCAGATGTAGCTTTCGGTGGAGGAAGGTTTGCCGGCCACTTCGATTTGCTTTTCCGGATGCTGCGGGTCAAAGCGCAACACCAACCCGCCATCCCAGGTGCCGAAATAAATTTTCCCATCCGGCCCGGTGATGAAAGCCCACGCGCCCGGCCCTTCCGGCGGATCGAATTGCTTCGCCTCGCCCGTGTCCGGATCCACCTGCACGAGGAAAAGTTTTCCGGAAGTTTGATTGAAGTTGAAATACAACGCATCGCCGCCGCGACCGTTCGGACCGACGACACAGCCCATCAGTCCGCCGACGCGCACCGGGATGCCGAGCGATTCGAATTTGCCCTCATCCGCGGCGAAGGTGCGTGAGGTGAGCAGGAGTAGTGCAAGCCAGCCAATGCGGGTAAGTTTCATGAGCGCCTTGATGTTTGTGCAACCGGGGACGCTCGCCAAGTGCATTCTCCTGACCAACTCAGCCGAGGATGCCCTTCACCAATTGCGCGCCTTCGACGCCGGTGAGTTTGGCGTCGAGGCCTTGGAACTTCTGGGTGAAGCGGGTGTGATCAATGCCCAGCAGATGCAGCATCGTCGCGTGGAGATCGTGGACGCTGACCACGTTTTCGGTGGCCGCGTAACCAAATTCATCCGTCGCGCCGTAGGTGAGACCGCGCTTGATGCCACCGCCCGTGAGCCAGATCGAGAAACCCTTGTTGTGATGATCGCGGCCGGGCGAGCCTTTGTTGGTCTGCGCCATCGGCGTGCGACCGAATTCACCGGCCCAAACGATGAGTGTTTCATCGAGCATCCCGCGCTCCTTCAAATCCGTGACGAGCGCCGCGCAGGCTTGATCCGTTTCGAGGCACTTGTCCGGGAAGTATTCGCGCAATCCGTTGTGATGATCCCAATCGCGGTGATAAAGCTGGATGAACCGCACGCCGCGCTCCGCCAGCCGCCGCGCGAGCAGGCAATTCGAGGCAAACGAACCGTCGCCTGGCGTGCAGCCGTAACGCTCGCGGATGTTGGCCGGTTCGGCGCTCGTGTCCATCAAGCCGGGCACGCTGGCCTGCATCAGGTAGGCCATTTCGTATTGCGCGATGCGTGTGGCCACTTCCGGATCGTCCACGCCCTTATCGTAGCCGGAGTTGATGGCGTTCACAGCGCGCACGATGTCGCCCTGTTGTTCGCGCGAGACGCCGGGTGGGTTCGTCAGATAAAGCACCGGATCGCCCTGACCGCGCAGTTGCACGCCCTGGAAACGGCTCGGCAAAAAGCCCGACGACCATTGCCGAGCGGCAATCGGCTGCGGCGAACGGCCGGTGCCATGCGAGACCAAAACCACGAAACCGGGCAAATCTTCCGCCTCGCTGCCCAAGCCGTAAGTGATCCACGAACCCATCGAAGGCCGGCCCACGATTTGCGAGCCGGTGTTCATGAAAGTGTGCGCCGGATCGTGATTGATCGCGTCGGTCGTCATCGAGCGGATGATGCACAGTTCATCCGCAATGCCGCCGACGTGCGGAAAGAGTTCGGTCATTTCCGCGCCGCATTTGCCGAAGCGTTTGAACTTCGTCTGCGGCCCCCAGCAGACCAGGTCCTGCCCTTGCAACTGCGCGAGCTGCTGGCCGCTCGTCATGCTTGCGGGCATGGGCTGGCCGTCCATCTGCGCGAGCTTGGGTTTGAAATCGAACGTTTCGAGATGCGAAGGCCCGCCGGCCATCGTGAGCCAGATCACGCGTTTGATCTTGGCCGGATGGTGCAGCGGCTGAATCACGCCGCGCCAGCGCTTGTCCGCCGCCGCGACTGCCTTCGCCGCATGCAGCAGTGCGGGATTCAGCAGCGACGCCAGCGCGACCGAACCGAGCGAGCGTCCGGCCCGGCCCAGAAAAACCCTCCGGGTTTGCTGCTGGCGCGCAAGCTGGCCAAGTTCGTTCGCGAGATTCATTGGGCGACGGCGGAAGTTTGCCTCATGGCAGCGCACGATTCCAGTCTAGCCTTCCACATGCGGCTCAATAACACTTTGGTCGGAATTCATAACGCGTCGGCCTTGGTTGGGCGGGAAGTCTCCCGGTTGGGTCAGCTCGTAATCAAAATCAGCAATTCATGAAGCCGCCATCTTTTCGTAGCGCTACGGTGCTCTTGGTTCTCTTGTCGCTTTCCATTGGCTGGGGCATCCGCGGCAATTACGGTCACGAGGCCGGGGCGATGATTCCTGGTGCGCTCGCAGGTATCGCGGTCGCGCTGTGCTCGGGTCGCGAAGATTGGCGGCGGCGCGTGCCGTTCTTCGCGTTCTTCGGCGCGTTGGGCTGGGCGTTCGGCGGCTCGATTGCCTACATGGTGCCGACGTCGTACACGGCCAGCGGTCATTTGCCGACGCAGGTCTATGGATTCTTCGCGACTTTCTTGCAGGCCTTTCTCTGGGCTGGCTTGGGAGGCGCGGCCACGGCGTATGCCGCGGCCGAGGATCGTGAGAAGCTCACCGCCATTTTCCGTCCGCTGCTCTGGGTCTTCGGCTTTTGGGCGGTGCAATACATCCTGCAGGACACGCCATTCGATATTCAGAACAAGATATTTGCCGCGTTCGGGGCGGATCGCACCGATTTCCGCCAACGCGATCCGCTCTACTGGCTGGACTGCGAATGGGTGGAGGCGATCTTCGCGCTCGTCGCCCTGTGCGCGTTTGATCTGTGGGATCGGCGTTTCAGCAAACTGGGTCAACTCCTGGCGTTCACCGTGATCGGTGCGGCGGTCGGTTGGGCCATCCAGATGTTGCTGGTCAAATTCGATCTGCAAACGGCGCTCGTTCACGCACTGGTTCAACCGCAGGGCGATCTGACCTTGATTGACCCGGCGACGCACGAACCCAAGTTCGCCGCGGAGAATTTGATCACGAACTGGCCGGTGCTCTTCACCAAACTCGGGACCAATCTCGGCTGGGTGCTCGGCGCGGTGGCGGGCATTGTCGCCTACTTCAAACGCTACGGCGCGTGGCGCTCGGGCTCGGATCTGCTGGCGCGGATGGCGTGCTGGAGTTTGATTGTGTTCATCGTCGGACCGGTCCTGCTCTCGAACCTGCCGATCTTTCAAAGCGTCGGCGGCTTCCGGCTTGCACCGCCGCGCGGCGACAGTTGGGCAAACATCCTCGGCTGCTACATCGGCTTCGTGTTGCACTTCTGGAAGACTGGTCAGAAGCCGATTGTCTTTGCCGCCTTGCTCGCGGGCGCGCTTGGTGGCTTCGCGCTGACCACCGCGCAGTTCATCAAGCTGCTGTTACTGGCTCCGGGAAATCCGGTGCTCACTGATAACGCTGCCGTCATCGAATTCTGGAAACACTGGCGCAGCGCGAACTGGCACAGCATCGCGCTCGAACAATTTGCCGGCTTCCTCTACGGCCTGGCTGTGCTTGTGCCACTCGGAATGCTCGCGTCGCGCCTGCCAGTGCGCAAAGAAGAACCGCGCTCGCGGCCGTGGACGGAAATTTTCGCCGTCGTATTCGTGCTGAACATCG
This sequence comes from uncultured Bifidobacteriaceae bacterium, assembly GCA_964456685.1. Lineage (GTDB taxonomy): Bacteria > Verrucomicrobiota > Verrucomicrobiia > Limisphaerales > JADLHS01 > CAYWCK01. The sequence goes on from CAYWCK010000011.1 coordinate 6,740, forward strand.
TCGGCTTTATCAACATCGTGAAGAACGTGGACGACTGGACCGATGCGCGCAACGTCGGCTCGGGCGTGTTCCGTTCCGTCGCCGAATTTCTCCGCGTGCCGCTCATCGGCAATATCGCGTTGTCCACCTGGACCTGGTTCACCTTGTTCTGGCTGGCGTTCACGGCGGTCACCGTCTGGGTGCTGGTGCAGCATCGCAAACGTCCTGTCGCCTTGTTTCCGAGCAGCTGGCTCGGCAAGGGGCAGTTGTTTTACCTCGTGTTCCTGTGGCTGATCCTCATCGCCAACTTCACGAAAGCGGTCGTCGCCTTCTCGGATGGCCGCATTGCGACCGAGGGCGCGGTGATGTTCAACGCCTTCATCTGCACGGTACTGATCCTCGTTTGCGTTCGGTCAGAGGAGGAAACGCCGCCGATTCAAGCCGTCGATTATGCTTCGCTCATTCGCAAGGCGGTAATGTGGAATTGCGTTTTCCTCCTGGGAGCAATGATGCTTTACACCGCCGGCGTGCGGTTGGTTTACGGGGGACAATTCACACGTTGGGGCGGCAACAATGTGCGCTTTGGCGAAAATGCGGACTGGCGCGTGAAGCCGATTCTAAAAACCGGCAAGCATCGTTGAATTGCAAAGCCCCGTCCCATGACCAGCCGAATCATTTCAATCGAGACGTTCCTCGCCCGCTATCCGATCACGGGACGATTCAAATTCCTGCCCGCGGCGGCTGAGGCAAAGCCCACGCGCGACACGGTAATTATCAAAATCACGGACGACGCCGGGCACGTGGGGTGGGGGCAGAGTGTGCCGTCGCCGACGTGGAGTTACGAAACCATCGAGACCGTGCGGACCACGATTGATCGTCATCTCGCGCCGGTGCTGATCGGTTTGGATCCGTTCGATCAGGAAACGGTCTGGCGCAAAATGAACCGCGCGATCGCGCCGTCGTTTTCCACCGGCCAGCCGATTTGCAAAGCGGGCATTGACCTCGCCCTGTTTGATTTGACCGGACGCGCGCTGAATCAGACCGCAAGTGCGCGCTGGCAACGCTCCGGCCTGGAGCAGGTGACGCTCAGTTGGACGGTGGACGCCAGCGACGAGGCGGAACTCGAAGCCACCGTGGCCGAGGCGCGCCAGCGCGGTTATCGGCATTTCAATGTGAAAATCGGATTGAACGCCGCGTGGGACGTGAAGCTCTGCGCCGCGCTGCGCCGGCTCGCGCCCGAAGCGTTTGTGTGGGTGGATGCGAACGGCGGTTACGACGTTGCAACCGCACTGGCCGTCGCGCCGAAGTTGGCTGACGCGGGCATTGCGGCGTTCGAGCAACCGCTGCCGGCGAACCGGCTGCCGGGTTATCGTGAACTGCGCCGACAACGGGCGCTGCCGATTCTGATGGACGAAGGCATCGTGTCGCTGGCCGATCTGGAATCCTTCCACCAACTCGAATTGCTCGATGGCGTGGCCATGAAGATTCCGCGTTGTGGCGGGCTGACGGAAGCGCGACGTATTCTCGAATACCTGGAACAGCACGGCTTGTTGTTCTTTGCGAGTGGCCTGACCGATCCCGATTTGTCGCTGGCGGCGACGTTGCTTTTGTATGGCGCATACGGGCTGAAGCATCCCGCCGCATTGAACGGACCGCAATTCCTCGACGGCTCCTTTCTCCAAACGCCGGTGACGGTTCAGAACGACCTCGCGCACATGCCGACGGGCCCGGGGCTGGGAGTTGAGGTAAATGAATCGAAATTGCGGGCGGCTTAAAGGAGTTGCGCCAGCCGGATTGAACCGCTTCACTGCCGCGAATTCCGCGCCCGAGCGGACTTCCTTTTTCAATTATGCTGGGAACGAAATTTGAAACCGAAATGCAGGTGCGGCCCGACGACCTGGACATGAATGCCCACGTCCACAGCAGCCGCTATCTCGATTACGTCCTCGCCGCGCGCTACGACCAGATGGAGCGCTGCTACCAGATGCCGATGGAGGAATTTCTCGCACACGGCTTCGGCTGGGTGGTCCGCACCGCGCACGTGGAATTCAAACGCCCGCTGGGTCTGGGCGAGCGAATGATCGTCCGCACGTGGATCGCTGAACTGGCGAAGCACACCGTCAAAGTGCACTTCGAGATTCTGAAACAAAAGACCGGCAAGCTCGCCAGCGATGGCTGGTTCGATTACACGATGATCAATCTCAAAACCGGTCGTGCGGAAACGATTCCGGACTGGATCGTCGCGAAATATTCCGTTTGATCGGCTCGGCAGAATCCGGTTACAGCCCCAAGTCGGTCAGCCGCTTGCGCGCCTTGGTTTGGACCGTTTCGGATTTCACCGACTTCAACACCTCATTGAGTGCCGGGCCGATGGCTTCCTTGTCCGTGGCCGGAAGTTTGCCAGCGATCTGGACCACCGCCGCGCCGGCTTCTTCCACCAACGCGGCTTCGCTCAGATAGGACGCCGCCAGCTTGAGCGAATCAGTCGAGACGATTCCACCCAAGCCGCCCAGCAAAAGCTTCTTGTCCGCATCGCCGCCGGCGAGGCTGGCAATTTCGCGAAGTTGCTTCACCTTGTCCGCCGGAGCTGCGGAGGATTCACCTACCAAGCGCACGTAGCCGCTGAACGCCGGGGACTTTTCGGAATTGCCACCGGACTTCGCCAAGGTCAACAGATCCGCGAGCACCGTCGCCTCCGGCCAATCACACAGCGCTTTCACTGCGGCGGCGCGGACCTCCCCGGACTCACTCAAGGCGGCGCGGATCGCGGGCAGGGAGTTGGCGGTGCCGACCGAGCCCAGAACGCTGAGGATCGAGGCGCGTTGCCCCGGTTGAGCCTGCGACATGATGCCGATCAACTCGTCGCAGATTTCCTCCGGCTTCGCCGCGCGTCCGCACAGCTCGATCAGCGCGCCCTCCGCGGCGGCCAGGTCGGCGGCGTCCGTCACGGGGCGCAACACCAGCAGCAAGTCCGCCACGTCTGACGGCGAAGCAAGTTCACCCCAGCGCTTGAGCGCCGCGCGCCGCACCCCGGCGTCGGCATCGCTTGCGGCCGAGACCACCGCGCCCAGCGAGCCCGTCATGCGCCGGCTGCCAGCGAGTTCCAAACCCATCAACCGGTCGCTGGTGTTGGTGCTCTTCAACATGGCCAGCACCGTCGCGTCGGCTTCCTTGCAACTCATGGCCGCAATCCCGTCCAGCGCCGCGCGCCGGATCGTTTCTTCGCCGTCGTCGAGCAATCCCACCAAAATGGTCAGCGCCGGTTGCTGATCTGTTTCCGCCAGCGCGTGAATCGCGGCAATGCGCACAGCCAACGCTGACTGCGGGTTGGACTCGGCCCGGGCTCGGTTGCCGCGGCGGCCAGCGGTTGCTGCGACTGGTGTCGGGTCGGCAAAATCCGCGAGCGCCGGCACTGCCTCCGCGCCGCGTCGGCCCAGGGCTTGAATGATCAGAATCTGGTTGTCCGCCCTTTGGTGAGCGGCGCAGGCGGCCAGGATGCTGGTGATCTGCGGGCCCGGCAATTCCATCGCCGTCTGCACCGCCGCCGCAAAGGTGGTGTAATCGCCCGTCCACAGACATTCGGTCAGCAAGATCTTGGCGTCCGGACCGCGCGCCAGAATCGCGCCGCGCACCGCGCCCATTTTGACCTGCGCCGGCAGGCCGCACGTCGCGCGGATCCGGTCGTAAATGGCTTGGGCAGCTTTCGCGTTGTGCTTGGCGACAAATCCATCCGCCGTGCGCAACCAGCTTTCGTAAAGCGCCAGCTTGTTTCCGGCAGCGGTGGTGGCAAGCGCGGCCTGGATCGCGCTGGCGGCTTCGCTGGTGCCAATGCGCGAGAGTGCTCGCGCCGTGGCCTGAACGATGTCCGCGTCCGCATCGCTAAGGAATTTTTTCAGCGCACCGACCGAACCGGTGTCCTTGCGCACGCCGAGGGTGGTGATGACGCCAGCGAGTTGGCGGCCGTGCAATCGCGGCAACTGCGCGCGCAAAGCCGCATTGATGCCCGCGTCGGGCATGGTTTCGAGCGCGTAGCGGGCATTGTGGTTGAGTTTTTCATCAGCCATCAGCGCAATCAGTGCGGGCACGGCTTTGGCGTTGCCGACGACGGCCAGTTCGCGGCAGGCATCCATCCGAGTCTTGAGGTCGGTGCTCGATTGCAACGCCGCGAGCAGTTCGCCTTGCGGCCGAGTCAGCAGCGGCGTCGGATCGCCTGGAGTTCGGGGCGGAGCGTAGGCGGAAAGGGCGACGAACAGCGCGAGCACCAGCAGGAGATTCTTGGCTTTCATAATTTTTGGCAGTTGTGGTGTTGGCGGTCGGTTAGAACGTGAAGGGCGCCCGCATCGCGCGGGAGCGCAGGCGGTTCGCGTCGGCATCGCCGATGAATTCCTCTTTCACCGGATCGTATTTCACATCGCGCTTGAGCCACATGCAGATATTGGCGGCGTGTACGGAACTCATCGAGCGATGCATGACCACGGGGTTCGCGACGGTTTGACGGCGCGATTTGATGCAATCGAGGAAGTTGCGCGTATGACTCATCGGCCGTTGCGTGTGTTGCATGTAGTTGTGAACGACCTTTTTGAAATCCGCCATCAGTGCCGGGTTGGAAACCTCGGGTTTGCGATAGCCGTCGGCGACGGATACCCAGCCTTCCGGGCCGTCGAAGCGCATGCCACATGAGCCGTGCCAGTATTTGTCGCCGCGCGAGAGGATCATCTTTGCGCCATTCGCAAAGGTCGTGACCATGCCGTCGCCGCTTTCGTTTTTGACGTATTGATAATGCACCGGGCAAGTGTCGAGGAGATCAAGGCCGGCCTGGGCTTGCGCGAACGTGTGCGCGCCCCATTCGCCGATGCAACTGGTGTGGAAATCGTAGAAGCCCCGCCAACCGCCGCGGGTGTAGGTTGGGTTGTAGGGCCGCCACGGACAGGGGCCGAGCCAGAGATCCCAATCCGATTCATCCTTGGAGGGCTCGGGTTCGGCGGGCAACCAGTCATGTCGCATCTCCGCGGCGTCCCACGGCGCTATGTGCGCGTAGGCGGTGTGAACCTTGCCGAGCCGGCCGCTCTTCGCCAGTTCGATGGCGAAGGCGAAGTTCGCTTCGCTGAGCCGTTGCGTGCCCGTTTGATAGACGCGCCCGAAACGCCGCGCCGTTTCCACCACGGCCTGGCCTTCGGCGATGGTCATGGAGGAAGGTTTCTCCGAGTAAATGTCCTTGCCCGCGCGCATGGCCATCACGGCGGCGAGCGCGTGCCAGCGATCGCCCGTGGCGCTGAGCACGGCGTCAATGTCCGTGCGTTCCGCCAGAAACTCGCGGATATCTTTGTAGAGCCGGCAGTCCTTGTTGCCGTAATGCTCGTCGGCCAGTTTTTTCACCGCTTCGCGCCGCGACTTCTGCGGATCGCAGATGGCGACGAACTGAACATCCTTCTCCGGCAGCATGGTGCTGAGAACATGCGTGCCGCGGCCGCCAATGCCGATGCCGCCGAGAACGATCCGTTCGCTGGGTGGCACGGCGCCCCCAAGGCCGAGCGCGGAAGAGGGGATAATAGTCGGCGCAAGCGCGATACCGGCGGTGCCGGCGAGCGAGCGCTTCAAAAACGAGCGGCGGTTAAGTTTTGTTTTCATGATGTGAGCGGCTGGTTGCAATTGTCGGCGTCGAGACGGGCAAAGCTATCCGGCGACGAGTATCGGAGTGTGTCTTCTGCTTTCATTCCCCAAATCCCGCACAAGGGCTACGCGGATGGACGAGCAAGGTCAAGCCGGGCGTTAGGGTAGGGTTGATATGCTCGCTGTCTCATTTCGGCATTCTGCTCAGAGCGGCGGAGGGCCGCCGCACTCCGGGACGCTGGCGCGTCTGCTGGGGCAGTTCAATGATGACTGTGGCCGTCTGGCGCGAGCGCAGCGTTCTCCCTCACCCTTACCCACTCCCGCTGGGAGAGGGGGCAGTCCACGGCAAGGTTGGGACATTCGAGATTTTCTCCTGCCAGCGCCGCTCCCATTTCACCGGTGACAGCCGAGCGATTCTCCCTCTCCCAGCGGGAGTGGGTAAGGATGAGGGAGAGGCATCGATCCTTAACAACGGCTACGGCTTTGTTGAAACCACTCGAATGGCTCTCAGAGTCGCAAAGCGTTCCGGAGTGCGTCAGCCCTCTGGCGTTCTGTGACTCCGGCCCCAATTCGGATCGAACTTAAGCAGCGACAAAATAAAAATGCCGATGCCCCCAGCCGGCGAGCGATTTGAACCGCAGCATTCCAGCTGCAACTTCGCAGGGAATTTGTTCCCCGAATGCATCCAGACGCGGCCCCTGGCCGTAAAGTTCCCCGCCCTTGACGCCGGCGGGCAGGGGGATGGTGATGTCCGCCTCGCCGTGAACCCAAAGTTCCATGACCGCGCCGCCCGGCACCCGACGTTCGGGCAAAACGGGTGCCCATGCAATTGCGTGCATTGGCGCACTGGCGAAAACGTGTTCCCGGCCATCGATCCTGATCCGTTGACAGGTGTGGCCAGCAAAAGCCATCAGCGCGTCGTCATTGGCGACGCGAAAGGCGACCGTCAACGCGCCGTCGTAATCCACCCGGTGTCCGTTCACGGCAAAATCTTTGAGCGCCAGCGCCGCGGAGGGCAGGGGATTCTTGGCCAAAACCTCCTCGTCCTGTTTCGCGTCGCGATGGAAGCCGCCCGGCCAGCTCTCTTCGTGGCTGCGATAATGCGCGGCAACCGTGGTCGTGCCATTCGGGAAGCGGCAGGCGACGTACGGGGACTGACGCGAAATCACGCTGGGATTGTCGTTGGTAGCGAGGCCAGGTTTGCTGGCCGGGTAACCGCCGAGTGCGAGGAGGATTTCAAACCACGTCCGCGCTTCCGCGCCTAGTGAAGCGGCCTGGTCGTCGCGCGGGCGGAAACCAAGGAACGTCGCGCTGCCTTCTTTTTCCAGCTTGCGATGGATGCCGATGATTTCCTTGCCGGCCTTCGCGACGACTTCCGCATCGCTCGCGGGTTCGGCTGGATAAATCAAATCCACTAGCAAATCAGTCAGGATGGTCTGCGTCGGCACCTTTGCCAGAACGCCGGAGAATTGAATCTGCCAACCTCCGTAGCCAAAACCTTCGCGATCAAAGCGCAGTTCCTTGACGCCGAAAAGTTGCTGCCATTTCGTGAGCACGGATTTGCCGGCCATGTCGAAGCGGCACGGTGGGCCGGACCAAATCACTTTCCCGCCCGCGCTGGCGAACTGTTCCAGAAATTCCAACAAACCGGCGGGCGGCAGCGGCTCGAACAGCACGGCCACGGTGCCGAACTTGCGCCCGACCATTTCGATTTTCCCATCGCTGCCGACACGGCCGTGTTGCAGCAACCGTTGCGGCGTGACGTAGTTGGCGTAGCCGTATTGCACCATCCACGAGCCGAAGCGCTCCTCGCAAGCGACGAGCGAGAGCGGATAGAGCATGAGCACATCGGTATCGCGATGCTGCGAGTCCTGCACGGTTTGAAACCAAGGATTCGCAGACGCGCCGAAAGCGTCGCACACGGCTTGATGCCGGCGACCCGCAGCGTGCGGCATGCCCCAAGCCGCGGCGTAAGCGTACGGCGTCCGATTCAGAATGCCGGTCGAGCAGGCAAGCGCGATGCCGTAGTAATTGCGATCCGACCAACCACCTTCCGCGTGGTCGTTGCCGCCGCCGGTGAGAAAATCGTTCCACGAAAAATAATCGTCGCACGCCGAGGCCGCTTGCTGAACCGTATTCGACCACAAGAAGTCCGGCGTGTACTCGTACTTCTTGGTGTTCTTGCTCGGATGCCAGAAATCAATGGTCGGACTCTGCGCCCACGTCGCGTGCGCGCGGGCTTCGAGTTCGTGACCGTATTTCTTTTCCGCAAACTCCTTGGCGGTGGCGAACAGTTCCACGACGGTTTTGTGCAGCAGATCGAAGTAGCGTCGCCGGAGCAGCCAGGTTTTCTGGATGCCATCGGCGTCAGCGCCGAGGGCGTGTTGCGCCGGATAGTGGGCTTCGAGCGAGGGCAGGAAGCTGTGCTGCGCGTAGGCGAAATAAACGAGATACTTTTCGAAATCGGCAAACTCCGCCCCGTAAAGTTCAGCGAAGCGGGCGGCGAAATTGGGCGTGAGATAGCGGAAGGTGAACTGACCTTCGTCGTGGTGGCCGTTGTAGTTCCAATCCTGCTGGATGTGCATCTCGTCGGCGTAAAGGCCATTCAGCGGCACGCCGGCGGCGTGGTATTGCCCGACGAGGGCTTGCAGACACGGCCGCGCCTTGGGGCTGAAATAATCCATCTCCGGCGTTGCGTAGCTGATGACGATCAGCACCCGGTTGAGGTCGCCGACTTGCGTGTCGCCCTTGCCGCGGACCAACAGCCGGCGTGACTTGGTGGTGGATTGCGCGGATTCATCCGTCTCGAGTTCCGGGGCGGTTTTCAGTTCGACGATGGCGTCGGGTTTGACGTGATAGAAGCTCGAGCCGCCGATGCGTTGTTCCTTGAAGGCGAACACGCGCACGCCGCTGCGCTCGATGGGGAACGCGCCTTTGTTGTTCGTCCACTGGCGTTGCTCCCACAAGGAGACCGAGTAATTGCCGGTGGCGGGATCGCGATAACCCTCGCGATACTGCACCCAGCGACCGGACTCGCCGGTCTTTTCCTTGTAGCCGCGGCCGATTTCGAGCGGGCTGAGCAAACTCAATTCGAAACCGAGGCCGTAGCTCTTGACGGTTTCGCTGATCTTGCCGAGCACTTTGACGTAAGCCTCGGTGTCCGGCAGCAACTGCCGCGGTTTGCCACCCTGGCCTTTGCGGTATTGCGTCCAGAATTCGTCGAACGCCACGATGAGTGCGCGGGCACGCTGGGCTTTCGCCTGCTCGCAGATTTTGCGGAGCGTCGTGAGATTCGGTTTGTCGCTGATGCTGAGGTCGATTTCCTTGTCCAGGTCCTGGAGA
>CAYWCK010000011.1:15680-31180 GCA_964456685.1 uncultured Bifidobacteriaceae bacterium
GATCTTCGAGCTGTTGATCGCTGACGAGAATGATCGAGTGGCGCGGCAGCGAGAAGGCCCACGGTCCCGGAAACGTGAGCGCTTGATCAGGCAATGACTGCGCAGCAGCCGCGAAGAGTTTTCCCCCAGCGGGCAGCACTGAAACGGTGATGCCCAAACTGGCAAGGCGTTGAAAGAATTCCCGGCGAGATTGAGTGAAATCCAAGTTGAACATAAGAGCCACCGCGATTCTGCGACAGCCACCGGGACGTGGCAAGGCGCGCCCGGCGAAATCAACTTGCTCCAACCGTCTGCCCGGACTGCCAGGCTTTGAGCCGATGCACGTCACGGGTCACGGTACGCGAAGCAGCGAACAAGACGACGGCCAGCAGCAGACAAAAGATGGGAATCGAGTGCATGGCATGGTGCAGTCCGGTGGCTTTGAACGCTTCCGTCATTTCGGTTGCACCGGCGTTCGTCATGGCGCGGCGCGCGAAATAATCGCTCAACATCCCGGTGCCGAGCGGACCCAAGCAGCCGCCGAGCACATACATGGCGAAAAAGTAAACCGCCATCGCGGTGCCGCGGAGCGAAGGTTCGACCACGTCATGGATCGCCGCATAAACCGACGAGTAGTAAACATAGACGAACACCAGCCCCACACCCATCAGCAGCACGAACGATACGACGGCGCCACCGGGCTGGCGCAGCGCAAGCAGGACGCACGGCACTGCGGCGGCGAGCGTAATGGCGGACAGGAGTAGTCGTCCGTCCTTGCGTTTATGGCTGAAACGATCCGCCGCCCAGCCACCGGCGAGCAGGCCGATCAAACCGGAGACACCGAAGATTACCGCAGCCGCGAACGCCGCTGTCTTGAGATTCACCGCATGATATCGGGCGAGGAAGGCGGTCATGAAAGAGGTGGCGGCGGTCATGTTGAAGTTGTGCAGCGCGCCCGAAATGATGATCCAGAGGAAAGTGGGCACGGACAACAGCACCATGTATGGCGAGCCGGGACGATGGGTTGGGTCAACGCGGCCTTCGCTCGATCCGCGGGCCGGTTCGGGCAGAGCAAGCGCCAGCCCCGCAAGTACGAGGCCGGGGAGCAGCGCGACGTAAAACGACGCCCTCCACCCGTACGCGCTCGCCACCAAGCCGCTGATCAGGAAACTCAGAAACATTCCCACGGGCAGTCCGAGCATGAACAGCGAGACCGCCCGCGATCGTTGCTGGGGCGGGAATAGATCTCCGATCAGCGAGTTTGCGGCGGGCGCGCAGCTCGCTTCGCCGACTCCCACTCCAAGGCGCGCGGCGCACAGCGCCCAGAAAGATTGCGCCATTCCCGACACGGCAGTCAGCAAACTCCAGATCGCACAGCCGGCGCTGAGAATCCATTTCCGCGGGCGGGTGTCCGTGAGCCGGCCACAGGGCACGCTGATGAAGGCGTAGATCAATGTAAACGCCGTGCCGAGCAGGCCGAGCGCGGAATCGCTGAGCGTCCACTCTTTACGAATCGGTTCGGCGACGACCGACAGGATCATGCGGTCGTAGAAGTTCATCGTGTTGATGCCGAAGAGCAGCCAAAGCGCAAACCACCGCCGGTTGGATTCCGTCGTCATGGGAAGTGCGCGGAGCTTGGCGGGTGTGGCAGCTGCAGTCAAGGGCGGGGCCGGAATTTGTCCCGCGTGAGGGCAAAGAGGGTTAGCTGGATCCATTTTGCTGACTTCACTTTTGCGCGAAACGCAAGCGAGGCAGATGGCCAGGCAGGCCGAGTTTTCATCAGCGGAGTAGCTCGGCGAATTCCCGGTTGCGCCCCATGTGGCGGCCTGCTTAGGCTGAGGCATGCGTTCAAATCTGTTCCCTTGCTTTTGTTTCCTCTTGGTTGTGGTCGTCACTTTTATGGGCGTGGCCAGTGGCAGCGGCGCGGAAACCAAATCGCTGGCGGAGCGGCTGGGATACAAAGCCACGGACAAATTGCTCATCGTCAATGGCGACGATGTGGGCATGTGTCACGAAGCCAATCTCGCCACCATCGAATGCTTGGAGAAAGGTTTCATGCGCACTTCCACCATGATGGTGCCGTGCCCGTGGTTTACCGAAATCGCAACGTATGCCAAGGAGCGTCCCGAAAAGGATTTTGGGATTCATCTTTGCCACACCTCGGAATGGAAATCGTACCGCTGGGGGCCGGTGGCCAGCAAAGATCAGGTGAAGGGACTGCTTGATCCGGACGGTTACCTCTGGCGGGAGGAGGATCTCGTTTATCAGCATGCGACGCCCGAGGAAGCGCTGATCGAGGCACGAGCACAAATCAAGAAGGCACTCGCGGCGGGCGTGGACGTCACCCATCTGGATTCGCACATGGGTACGCTGCAACGCGACCCGCGCTATTTCAAGGTGTATGTGCAGCTTGGGTTGGAGTTCAACCTGCCGCTGCGCATGGCGTCGCAAGAAACGATGGCGCGTTTTGGGCAACCGGGGTTGCGGGCGCAAGTTGCGGCGCAGGGAATCGTGTTTCCTGATTATTTTGTCTTTGATGAATTGGATCAGGCCAAACCGGACGTGAAAGCTTTCTGGCGTCGCATCGTGAAGAATTTGAAGCCCGGCGTGACGGAACTCTACATCCACGCCGCGGTCGCGACGGATAATTTGAAAGCCATCACCGGCTCCTGGGCCACCCGCAATGCGGAGTTCGAAGTCTTCACCCACGACGAGGAAATGAAAAAGATCATCGCGGAGGAGAAAATCATTCCGATTGGCTACCGACCGTTGCGCGATTTGCAGCGGCGCGATAAGAAGTAAAGCCCGCCCCGCGTACCGTTACGGGATCGGAATTTCCTGCGGCACGGCCTGAAAGAGGCGGCCTAAATCCCGGTCGTCCGCGCCCGACGAGGCATTCGCCGGCCAGGCGATCCAGTTCCACGGTGGCGGACTTCGGCGGCTTATCTCGATGGTGCGTGGTTCGCGCCAGCGCCAAGTTTCGGCATGTCCATCGGCGAAACTTAAGACGGCGCCGTTGTTATGGCGCGTGGCTGGAAAGCTGATCCAGTCCCACTGCTTTGTGCCGAACAGCCGGTAGCCGTTGGCATTCACGCAGAAGGTGGATTGCTGGATGCTGTTTTCGTGTTCATCCACAAACACCATCGCGCGCGACGGCCCTGGCTTGATAATTTGCGAGGCTTTGTGCCAGCAATCCCGGTAACCCGGTTTGGTCGAACTGGTGATCCCGTTCATGTAAACGCTCATGGAGACGGTTCGTGTACGGGGGATCACTTTTTGATCGCGCACGGTTGAATTGTCAGCCGGACACTTGTAGATGCGGGCGGATTGGTTGTAGCGGTAGAGTACGCCGGTTTCAATGTTGGTGAGTGAAGTGTCGGTGTAAGCGTTGCCCGCCAGCCAGGAATTCGCCTTGGTCGTCAACGCCACTCGGGAGGCAACATAGATGAGAGCTTCGTTCGGCGGGAGATTGTCGTGCTGCTCATCAGGGTACATCTGCCAGCAGAGCTGAAGCTGGCGATAATTGTTGAGGCAGGAAATCTGGTGCGCTTTGCCTTTCGCCTTGGTGAGCGCGGGAAGCAGCATGGCGGCAAGGATCGCGATGATGGCGATGACCACCAAGAGCTCGATCAAAGTAAAGCCAGCCTTTCGCCGGAGATCGGATTGGTGCTGTGAACGGACGCCTGGCAACGGTGCTGGAGGAGGCATCAACTCACCGTGGGTGATACCGCGTAAGCAACTGTATGTTGGCTTTTGCGGCGGGTATTTGCATCCACCACTAATTATTTGGATACCCCGGCAGGCCGGTTTGAATTTTTAGGAGGTCTGCTCGCTCCGATGGCAATGACTGACGGCCGCGAATGATCAGAAACTTGCTCTTCCATTTCCAGAACTCCACGTGGCCGTCTGCCATGCTCACCGTCGCGCCGCCGTGGCGCTGTGCCGGCAGATCGCCCCAGTCCGTTGCGGGGTACAAGCGCAAACCGATGTTCCCATCGTTGATGAAATTGTCCGCTTTGGTGCGATTTTCTTGCTCCTCCACGAAAACGAGCGCTTTTGCCGGTTTGGGATCATTTATGGAACCTGCCTTCATTTTGCCATCTCCCGACATAGCGCTCACCATCGAAAAACTGCGGGTCGTTGGATACTTTATTCCGCTCCGTTCCACCATCCAGCGATCGGTCGGGCAAACGTAGGCTGGAAATGCCGGACAGTACTTATACATGACGCCAAAAGTGATGTTGGTGGTGTCAATATCGTTGGGCACCCAGCCGTAAACCCAGGACTCTGCGCCTGGGATGCCTGGTGATCCACCAGGGTTGTTGGGGGGAATGCAGTCATTGTTGTCATCACAATACATCATCCAACCCAATTGGAGCTGCTTGATGTTGCTCAAGCAGCGCGTGCGTTGGGCGCGATCTTTGGCTTTGGAAAGCGCGGGGAGGAGCATTGCCGCCAAGATGGCGATAATGGCAATCACGACCAGCAGTTCGATTAAGGTAAAGCCACGGTGGCTTTTGTCGTGGAGGGGTTCTTGCATAAGTGGATTACTGGCTGAATGAAATGCTTTAGTTTGCGCCTTACTGGCGAGCCGTGCTGCGCTCTTGAATCCACGCAACATCCCGATTATTGGCTTGGATTTGACCAAAATTAAAACCGCTACGGTACGTCGTCTGCATGGTCTTGCCGATGGTGCGACCATCCAGCCATTTCTTGATCTCCGAGTGCCCGTCGGCAAACGTGAAGCCGCAGGCCCCACCGTGTTGGGTGGTGCCAGGGCCGTCCTGCCAGCCCGGTAAAGTCATTTTAACCGCGAAGCCCGCGTCATTCACGCTATCAGGATTCTCATCAATTGTGAGCCAGAGCATGGCTGGAGAAGGGCGAACAATTGAAGACTTCTTCGGATAGATAAACCAAATGTTTCCTGGTGTATGACCATCTACCCAATCGCGGAACATTTGATTCATCGAAATGCTGCGAACGCGTGGGGCGCCGGTTACGCCGAAATTTTTGCTCAAATCTCCTGGGCATTTATAGATGCCGGCACTCTTTGTGTAAGGACCTAACAAGGCGGGTTTATCGATTTCGCCCTTGGCATTCAGTCTTACATTTCCGGAGCCATCCACCTGTCCAATCATCAGGTTGGTCAAATTAGTATTATCGATCGAGCCAGAGTAATCCATCCACCCTGGGCACCAGTCAAAGGCGTTGGCAACCTTGTCCGAATTGTCATCGGCATACATCAGCCAAGCGACACCAATCTGTTTGCCGTTGCTGGCGCAGACCGTGTTCTGGGCCTTTAGTTTGGCCTTGGATAAAGCGGGCAAAAGCATGGCCGCCAGAATGGCAATGATGGCAATGACAACCAGCAATTCGATCAATGTAAATCCGGTGCGTTGGCCGTTTGCTTTCGCAGAGCGGTTGCCTGCGGGTTGTGGTCGCCGGCTCCTATGAGCGCGCCACGGAAAGGGTAATGTTACAAGCTGCTTTAAGTTCATGTTCTCTTGATCCCCAATTCAAACTCACTACCGCCGACTTCTGACACAGTCTGCTTTTGCCGGACGGGCGTAGGGAGGGCAAGCAAGCGCTTTTTAACCTAACACGCCCGTGGGAGCGACCACGTCATCACCCTACTTGCAGAACCAAATCCTACGTTTACCCACCACAAGGACTCTAATTGCAACGTAATGACTTTTGTGTTGTAGTCTTTCAGGATTGTCCACTGGACATTTTTGAACGCAGTGTGCGAGGCGAGCGAGTATAAGAATTATATCCATGAGTGAGAGCCAGCCCTGTGGTGGACGGTCAACTGTGATGAGACTTGGCGGAAACTGTTGTTAAGGAGTCCGCTGGGCGTGGCTTGGTGCTGCCCTGGTGAAACCTCATCAATTCCCCTTGGATTTTGTCTCAGCTTATTTCGTCCAGTGTCAGTTGCTGAGTGCTGGTTCTTTCTCGTGGAGTAGAACTGTTCTGAAATAACGACCAACTCAAAGACACAACCATGAAACTTAGAAAACTCCACCTACTCGTGGCTTTGACCGTCGCCAGCTCCATTGCTTCGGTTCGGGCTGCGACGTTTACCGTGACCACGACCGCCGCTGACGGGGCCGGGAGCTTCTCGCAAGCCATCCGCAATGCGGACGCTAGCGCGGATCCCACGGTCTTAATCAATTTCAACATTCCTGGTGCTGGGCCGCACTACATTTCGCCGCCGGCGAATGGCTTTCCGCTGGTGATCAAGGACAACTTGACGATTGATGGGTACAGCCAGCCGGGTTCGTCTCCGAACACGGCGCCGATCACGCAATCGAACAACGCGGTGATCAAGATTGTGTTGGACGCGCGTGCGCCGAACAACAACTTCCGGGACATGGCGTATGTGTTTTACGGCACGCTGGTGACCTCGGACCCCGTGATCAACAACTCGAGCATGGCGGGTTCGCCCAATCCGTATGACAACGAGGAACGGGGCGGGTTTACGCCGAACTCGGACAATCCGTATGTGCCCGGGGAAGTTGCGATTCTGGGGGTGTATCGGGCGACGAACGTGACGATCAAAGGGTTGGCGCTCCTTGGGAACAACGACGGGACGGAGTATGCGATTGCCGTGGCGACGGACTATGGCTTGGATACGGCCGTGAAGGATCGCTGGACCTATGACCAGGGATCGAGCCGTGGATTCCATCTGGCGGGTTGCTGGATTGGGACGGACCCGGCGACGGGGAACAAGCATTTGAGCGGCTGCGCTGTGGCAGCGTTCCGGCATCGGGATCGTGGCACCGGCGGGACGCGGCCGGAATTGCCGAACATGGAGAACATGACGATTGGCGTGAAGAACGGCGCTGGGGATGCCCGTGCGCAGTTCAACGTGCTGGAGTCGATCTCGGGTGGATTGACGATTGCGGGAGAAGGGACGCGCTGCAAAGTTTCAGGCAATCAATTCCTGGGCTCGTTGAATCCGCCGGAGATTGGACGTTATGACGACACGCAGGTGCCGAGCATTGTTTACGGCACTGATGGAGACGGTGTGAACGACGCGGAAGAGGGGAATTTGTTCCCATCGGTAGGGATCGCGTTTTATGGCACTGGTAACAAGGTATATGCGATCTCGGGTAACATCTTTGGTTTGGAACGGGACGGGACGCGGCCGGCGGCGATCACGTATGCGCTGGACGAGTTCCGGCTTGATCAACGGACCAAAGTGTACTGGGGTTCCAACATGGACGGCCGCAATGACGAAGTGGAAGGGAACACGATGTATGACACGCTTGGTTTGTCCATCAACGCTGCCGCGCCAGATAATCAGGCGTGGATTTCGTTCCGTGGCAATAAGCTGGTGAAGAACCTGACGCTGCCGACTGACGAGACCACCGGCTTGAACCTGTTTAACAAATTCATCACGGCTCCGTTCACGCCGGTGATCACTGCTGTGTCGACCAGGACCTTGACCGGCACTTGCGGCGCTCCGGTTGCGGGAGTTACCCAAGTGGTGGTTGATGTTTATGAATCAGATCCCGAAGGTGACACAGCAGGTAATCCGCAAGGCAAGAAGTATTTGGGAAGTCTGGTGGACAATGGGCCGGCTGATTCCAATGCTGCCGCCGGCGCTTTCACCTTCGACGTAAGCGCTTTGCGTTTAACGCTTGGCTCAAAAGTAACGATCAACGCCACCTATTTGAAGGCGGACGGCAATGGTCAGAGCTCTCCCTTCGCTACCTCGGCCACGGTAACGGCTGGCGCTGGAGTATTCACGGTGACCTCAACTGCCGCCGATGGAGCCGGGAGCTTTTCGCAGGCCATTCGCAACGCGGACGCCAGCGCTGATCCTTCTCCGATGATTGTGTTCAACATTCCTGGTGCTGGGCCGCACTACATTTCGCCGCCGGCGAATGGCTTTCCGCTGGTGATCAAGGACAACTTGACGATTGATGGGTACAGCCAGCCGGGTTCGTCTCCGAACACGGCGCCGATCACGCAATCGAACAACGCGGTGATCAAGATTGTGTTGGACGCGCGTGCGCCGAACAACAACTTCCGGGACATGGCGTATGTGTTTTACGGCACGCTGGTGACCTCGGACCCCGTGATCAACAACTCGAGCATGGCGGGTTCGCCCAATCCGTATGACAACGAGGAACGGGGCGGGTTTACGCCGAACTCGGACAATCCGTATGTGCCCGGGGAAGTTGCGATTCTGGGGGTGTATCGGGCGACGAACGTGACGATCAAAGGGTTGGCGCTCCTTGGGAACAACGACGGGACGGAGTATGCGATTGCCGTGGCGACGGACTATGGCTTGGATACGGCCGTGAAGGATCGCTGGACCTATGACCAGGGATCGAGCCGTGGATTCCATCTGGCGGGTTGCTGGATTGGGACGGACCCGGCGACGGGGAACAAGCATTTGAGCGGCTGCGCTGTGGCAGCGTTCCGGCATCGGGATCGTGGCACCGGCGGGACGCGGCCGGAATTGCCGAACATGGAGAACATGACGATTGGCGTGAAGAACGGCGCTGGGGATGCCCGTGCGCAGTTCAACGTGCTGGAGTCGATCTCGGGTGGATTGACGATTGCGGGAGAAGGGACGCGCTGCAAAGTTTCAGGCAATCAATTCCTGGGCTCGTTGAATCCGCCGGAGATTGGACGTTATGACGACACGCAGGTGCCGAGCATTGTTTACGGCACTGATGGAGACGGTGTGAACGACGCGGAAGAGGGGAATTTGTTCCCATCGGTAGGGATCGCGTTTTATGGCACTGGTAACAAGGTATATGCGATCTCGGGTAACATCTTTGGTTTGGAACGGGACGGGACGCGGCCGGCGGCGATCACCTATGCGCTGGATGAGTTCCGGCTTGATCAACGGACCAAGGTGCGGTGGGGCTCGGACATGGGTGGCCTGAATGATGAAGTAGAAGGCAACACGATGTATGACACGCTTGGTTTGTCCCTCAACGCTGCTGCGCCTGACAATCAAGCGTGGTTTTTGATGCGGGGGAACAAGCTGGTGAAGAACCTGACGCTGCCGACTGACGAGACCACCGGCTTGAACCTCTATAACAAGCACATGAACACTGCGTTTACTCCGGTCATTTCGGCGGCCACAATCACGTCCCTCACTGGTACGTGCGGAACGCCGCTGGCTGGTGTGGATAGCGTGGTGATCGACGTGTATGAATCAGATCCGGAAGGCGACACCGCGGGCAACCCGCAGGGCAAGCGTCTGCTCGGCAGCTTCACCGACAACGGACCGCTGGATTCTAACGGTGCGTCCGGAGCCTTCACCTTGAATACTTCAGCGCTGGGCGTTCATTCCGGCATGAAGCTGACAATCACCGCGAACTACCTCAAGGCGTCGGGTGCACCGACCGTCACCTCGGTGGCGCGGAGTGGTGGTAACACCACCCTGAACATCGCGGGTGGCAACCCGCCGTTCAATATTCTCCGGTCTTCAATCGTTTCGGGACCGTACACAAGCTTCGCCTCGGCGGCTGCCAACCCGGCAGTGTTTGCAGATGCGAATCCGACCTCATTCTACAAATTAAGCCACATCGCGGGTGGTGGTCAGACGTCGCCTTTTGCGACTTCGGCCACCGTGCCTTGATTGCGCAGGCCAACTTAGTTCGACAGGGCCCGCCACTCACGTGGCGGGCCTTTTCTTTTGTAGAAGCGGTTTCAAAATTCATAGATCAAGAAAGCGCAGCGTGATCAGGACACAGGCGACGTGAAAGAAGGCCCGATACATGGTGAGGTGACGGTCGTAGCGCACGACCAAGCGGCGGTAGTTGCCCAACCAGGCAAACGTGCGCTCGATCTTCCAACGCCTGCGATAGCGCCGCAGTTCCCGTCCGTCGTTGAGCGAGGGTTTCTGGCGCCCTTTGCGATGCGGCACGATCAAAAGAATGCCCCGTTGCAACAGACGCCGGCGCAGCGGGTCGCTGTCGTAACCGCGGTCGGCAATCACGCGCAAGGGCCGCGTGCGCGGCCAACCGCACCGCTGGGGCACGACAATCTGCCGCAACGTGCTTTCGGCCAGCGTCACTTCCGCCGGGCTGGCCGAGGCCAGTTGACTTCCCAGAGGTACACCTTGGCCGTCGACCACCACCATCCACTTCGTACCTTTGCCGCGTTTGGTTTTGCCGACGCACGCGCCCCCTTTTTGGCGGGAGCAAAACTCCCGTCCAGAAACGTTTCGTCCCAGTCGAGTTTGCCGCGCTGGTCCAGTTCCGAGAGAAAGGCCCGCCAGAGGCGTAACCACACGTCGTGTTCTTCCCACAGGCGCAGCCGTTTCCAGCACACGCTGGCACTGACACCGAAGTCTTTGGGCAGATCCCGCCAGCGAGCGCCGCTGCGCAGGATCCAGAGAATCCCTTCAAAGACTTTGCGCACGTCTTTGGGTGGTCGCCCGCGTTTTTTGCGAGGGATTTTGGGAAGGAGCGGTTCAATGCGTTTCCATTGTTGGTCGGTCAGTAATGGCTTTGGCATCCCCAGCTTTTCACATAATCGCTGTAAAGGAGCCAGCGAAAAATACTTACAGCAAATCGAATTAAAAAACCGCTTCTAGTCAGTCCGAATGATTCTGAGGATTCCCTGCCATTAGCCTCGAATTTGCGGTAGCCGCCAGCAATGCGAATCGGCAACGAACCAAGGAGTGATTAATCAAGCTGCCTTGCGGTGAAGTCGCGAGCTCCCGGTTGCCGAGAAGACAGGAATAGGCTTAAGGGATTCTTCCGAATCTTGGGGGGAAATCAGAGCAGGGCCTATTAAAGGACAACACTGCTGATGTCGAAAGGCTCCGCCAGGACGGAAGAGTTCGCCGGCTCAGGCCGTTCAGAATTTCGCGGACGAACGCTCCACGAACCACTGCACGTCCTTGGGGTCGCCAGCGAAACCGTTATACTGCGTCTTCTTTACTGGGACAATCGTCGCACCGCGCCACTTGTGGATTTCAGAGTGACCATCGGCGAAAGCAAAACCACAAGCGCCATTGTGATAACTTGCCGGCAAATCGACAAACCGTGAAGTGTCGGTCACGGCGGGAATCAACCAGCCATCGTTGATACTGTCCGGGTGTTCATCCACGAAGAGCCACAGGTTGGCCGGCCCCGGGCGGACAATTCCACTCAGTTTGATGTACTGAATATACTCGGGGTACCAATCGTTCAAGCCCGTCCGGCGGCAGTCATTCCGGTCTCCGATAAACCCGTTCATCGCGTTACTGCGCACGCGTAGCTTCTGCCCATATGGGGAATTCCACGTATAGGTGTCCGCCGGGCATTGATAAATTCCAACGTTCTTGCCTGCGTAAGGACCCAAGGCGGCCAAGGTGAGATTGAGAGTGTTCGTATTGTCGAAGGTGCCCACGGCGAAGTCCAGCCAGCCTTGAGCCCAGCTCAGGTTTTGGTAGGGAATGGGTTTGGTCCAGTTCGCCGTCTTTCCCTGTATTCCTCCAACGGTGCCGCTGCCGTCGCGGTTTGGGCACAGGTAATCATCATTGTCCAAAGGATACATCGACCACGCGAGAGCAAGCTGCTTCGTGTTGTTCATGCACGAAATTCCCATCGCCTTGGTTTTCGTTTTGCTGAGCGCCGGCAGCAGCATCGCGGCGAGAATGGCGATAATGGCAATGACAACCAGCAGTTCGATCAAGGTGAACGCGCGCGCTTGCGAGGCACGAATTGGACGGGAAGGGCGTTGGCGTGGCATGGTCTAGGTTGTTTCGGTCTTGTCTCGGGCGGCGCACTTACCCTGAAGCGCGCCATGAGCCCGGAATTGTGACTTTATCCTAGTGCGCTGACTTCGTTCGGGCTTTTGAAGCAGTCCACTGGAAGAATTTGAACAAATCACCGCTATCGCCAGAGGTCGATCGGCTTCTGCGCCTTGGTGGGGAACGGTAGTTTCACCTTCCGTCCCGTGCCGGCGGAGGCATACGCCGCCATCATGATCTCCAGCACTGCGCGGCCATCCTCGCCCGTGACCACCGGTTCGCGATCATCGCGTATGCAAGCGATGAAATGTTTCAGTTCCTGCGGATAACCTTGATTGAAGGCCTCCTCGAAGATCGTGAACGTCCAGCCTTTGGTTGAACCGGCCTTTTCCATCGCGTAACCGTAACCATCCTGGCTGTAGGTGAGCGCGCTGTTGCCCATGAACAAATCGGCGTAAACCACACCCCCTGTGCCGTAAACCTCCACGCGGTCGTCCATGCCGCCGTGCTTGGCCCAACTGTTCTCCGCCACTCCCACCGCGCCGCTTTCAAATTCCACCATCACCAGCGAATTTTCCTCCGCCCGGGTGCGCTTGCCGTGAATCAGCCCCGTCTGCAAATGCGCCTGCACGCTCACCGCTTTCGGTCGGCCGCCCAGCATCCAGCGAAACCATGCGATGCCATGACAACCCATGTCCATGATCGCTCCGCCGCCCGACTGCTTGATGTCATAAAACCAGTCGCTGTGCGGGCCGCTATGTTTCTCGCACTGGCGCATCTGGAAAATCTTTCCGACGGCGCCCTCGTTCACCAGCTTGCGGACGCGCTCATACTTGGGAGCGAAACACAATTCCTCTGCGTAACAAAGCTTGCGGCGGGCGGCTTTGCAGGCCGCAATCATTTCGTCCGCCTCCTTCAAATTCAACGCCAGCGGCTTCTCGATGATCACATGCTTGCCGGCCCTGGCGGCCTTGAGCACCGCACGATGATGCAGAAAATTTGGCAGGCAAATGTCCACCACGTCGCAGCCGGATTGTTGGATTGCGGCGTCGAGGTCGCTGAACGAGCGCGCGATCCCATGCTTCCGGGCAAAAGCCCGTGCCCGCTTGGGATCGCGGGTGTAAACCGCCACCACTTCCGCCTCCGGGACAAATCGCTGATACGATTCGATATGAATGTCGGCGATGAATCCCGCTCCGAGCAAAGCGACCTTGGTCTTGTTCATGCCGCGCAGCCTGCCACAGCTGACCGGCGCTGCGGTAGTAAAAATCACGTTCCGGATGCGTTCCGTCTTGCTCACCTCGCGGGAAGGATTGAAAATGCGCTCATGTCATCACGTTCCCTCGTGGGGATCATTCTGGGGCTGGCCGTTAGTGTCAGCGTGGCGGCGGAGTTTCAACCGGCAACGCAGCAATTTCGACAGGAAATCGCGCGGCGTTTTGCCCTGGGGCAGCCCGCGCAACTCATCGAAATTTCTCCGGACGGAGTGAAGCGCGCCTTGGTGGCGGGCCAATGGCTCGAGTGGCGCGGCGAACGCTGGCAAACCAATGCCGCCCTCGCCCAAAACGATGCCACGCGGTTCTTTTTCGCTTCCGCTTCCGGCACCGTCATCTCGACGCGCGTGCCGTGGAATGAGGTGAAGCAACTCCTGCGCGTGGGCAGCAGCAACTGGGTGTTGACCGCCCGTTCCTGCGCCGTGGTCTCCGCCGGGGGCGCGGGCACGGCGTTGCATCTGCCGGAAGGGATGCTGGCCCAGCAACTGGCGATCTCACCCCGCGGGGTGTTGCATGTCGCCACCAGTGGAGGCTTGCTGGCTTTGAAAGGTGATAGTTGGGAGACCTTGCAGGTGTTCGACGACGGCGGTCGGGCATGGGCAGCCCGCAACGTTCTTGGCGTCGCCTTCGATTCGCACGGCCAACTGTGGTTTGCTACCAAGGCGGGCGTTGGTTGCCAGACCGCTGCCGGTTGGAAATTTTACGAGGGCAAAGACGGACTGCCGTGGAATGATTTCACCAGCATCGCTGCCGGTCCCGACGGCGAAGTGTGGTTCACCACGCACCTCGGCGTAATCCGGTTTGCGAACGGCGAATGGCATTATCGCCAGGGCCACGGTTGGTTGCCGCACGACGATGTCGCCCAAGCTGCGCTGGACAGCGACGGCAATGCGTGGTTTGCGACTGCGGGCGGGCTGGGCTTGATCGAACGCAAGCCAATGACGCTGGCGGCCAAGGCGGAACTCTACGAGGAGGAAATCGAGAAATACATCAAGCGCACGCCCTTCGGCTATGTCGATGCGGCGCCGTTGCGCACGCCGGAGGACAAGAGCACGGCCAACCCGGATGACTCGGACAATGACGGCTTGTGGACGGCCATGTATGGCGCAGGCGAATGTTTCGCCTATGCGGCCACGAAGGATCCGAAGGCGAAGGAGCGCGCGAAAATGGCGTTCGAAGCCTTGTGCTTCCTCCAAAAAGTCACGCAAGGTGGGCCGCATTCTCCGCCGAAAGGTTATGTTGCCCGGACCATCCGGCCGGTGGAATGGCCGGATCCAAACGTCGGACGCATCGAGGGCGACCGCCGGAAGCAGAAGGAAGACAAGTTCTGGAAGGTCTATGAACCGCGCTGGCCGAAGAGCGCGGACGGCAAGTGGTATTGGAAGTCCGACACCAGCAGCGACGAACTCGATGGCCACTATTTCTTCTACCCACTTTACCATGATCTCGTCGCCGATACCGCGGAGGAAAAGGAACGCGTGCGCGAAGTGGTGCGGGATTTGACGGATCATCTCGTATCGCACGATTTCCAACTGGTGGATCATGACGGCAAGCCGACCCGTTGGGGCGTGTTTGGTCCGCAAACTTTCAATCACGACCCGCTGTGGTGGCAGGAGCGCGGCATCAATTCCCTTAGCATGCTGAGCTATCTATCCGTAGCGGCGCACATGACCGGCGACGCCAAGTACACCCAAGCTTCGCGCGAACTGATCGAGAAGCATGGTTATGCCCACAACCTGATGTTCGCCAAGGTGCAGGTCGGCGCGGGCTCCGGGAATCAGTCGGATGACGAAATGGCCATCATGTCTTACTACGGCTTGCTCCGCTGTTCGCAGGACGAGCAGCTGAAATCCATGGTGCGCATTTCGTTCTTCACCTACTTCCTGAACGAAGCTCAGGAGATGAATCCGTTCTTTCACTTCGCCTACGCGGGCGTCAACACCGGTCAACGGGGCGAAACGCCGTTCATGGAATTCTCCCTGTCCCCGAAGGGCGACTGGTTGGCGGACAGCGCGGCCACGCTCTACGGCTTCCCGCTTGATCGCCTCGCGTGGAATCATAAAAACAGTCATCGCCTCGACATCGTGTTTCTGCCGTCGGCCCGCTCCGTGGATATTCTTGATCCGGATGAGCCCGGGCGTCGTGGTGTGCGCGTCAACGGCAAGGTAATCCCCATCGAAAACCGCCACGTCGGCCACTGGAATCACGATCCGTATCACCTGGATCATGGCGGCAACGGCAGTTATCTATCCGCCGGCACGGTCTTCCTGCTGCCTTACTACATGGGGCTTTACCACGGCTACATTCAAAAGCCGGGTCATTGAAGTGCTTGCTGTGATTACGCGCCGTCTGATCGCGCTTGCGTTGTCGGCGGCAGCGCTTACAACTCCGGCCATGGCGCAAACGAATCCAACCGTCGCGCAACGCTGGCTGGCCGCCGCTCCGCCGGTGCCGGAATTTTCAATTCCGAAATCACGCGCGACGTGGCAGCGCCAGCGTCAGCGGGTGCGAGCGGACCTGTGGAAGCTGCTCGGCGATTT
>CAYWCK010000012.1:0-9983 GCA_964456685.1 uncultured Bifidobacteriaceae bacterium
AGCATGCCAACGGCGGCGGGTGCGAGGCAACTCTGCGGTTGCGGCAACGGCGAGCCAGCTCCTCGGTGTGGCGGCCCGCGCGGCGAGTCACCACGTTTGGAAATGAACCACGCGCTCGCAGCGTGAGCGCGGCTACCTGCGGATCAGGCTCGGCTCAATCTTCGTCCTTCACGAACTGCACTGCCCACTCGGGATACGGCACGTCCGGACCTTTCATGGCCGCCCAGAGAATGCGGTTGAAGACGTCCTCGGGACACTTGTCCACCTCGTCGAGCGGCAGGCGCGCGGAGATTTCCGCATGGCGGCGCAGGCGGCGGTCGTTGATCGCCTTCGGCTCGGGATTCATTTCGTCGAGCGGCACGTTGTTCGCGAGCGCGGTGAACGGCGCAAAGTCGGGCGTCATCGTGAAGCAATCGGTCATGGGCGTGGCGGTGGCGTCGAGTTGATTCATCGGCGGCAGGCCGAGCATCAGCTCCATCGTGCGGATGAGGCTCGTGTGGTTGTATTGCGTGTTCACGACCGTTTTGCGTTTCGTGTACGGGCTGAGGACGTAGGCGGTCGTGCGGAAGCCGCTCACGTGATCCCAGCCGGCTTGCGGATCGTCTTCGATGGCGAAGATGCAGGTGTCCTTCCAGAATTTGCTGTGGCTGATGGCCTCGACCAGCTTGCCGAAGGCGAGGTCATTATCGGCGACCATGGCGGCGGGCGTCGGGGAGCCGGCGCGCGTGCCGCTCGTGTGATCGCTCGACAGCAGGAAGATGATGAAGTTGGGCAGATTATCGTTGCGCTCGAACTCGCGAAATTCCTTCAGGAATTCGGCGGCGCGAAACTGGTCGGAGACGCTCATGTCGAAGCCGACCGTGGTTTTGCATTCGTGCTTGGTGAGGGACGCCACCGAGGCCTGCGTTTCGATTTTGATGAGGTCGGTCTGATTCACGAAATTCTGGTAGTGATCCTTCCAGCGCGGCTTGCCGGACTTGTTGGGATCGCGCCAGCTGATTTCGCTGCGGGTGAACTCGCCGTAGTTGCGCAGCGTTTTGCCGTGGGCCAGGACGTTGTCCCAGATGAAGCCGGCCGACGAGTACGCCAGCGCATCGCCGCCCCAATACGGATAGCTGCGCGGGAAACCGGCGAAGGAGCGTTCCAGGTAATCCGACGCGATGGCGCTGTCCGTCCATTGGTGGCCGTCGGCGCTATTGATGCCGGAGCAATACGTGTTATCGAGCAGCACAAAATCCCGCACCATCTTGTGTTGGTTGGGGGTGACCTTGTCGCCGAAGATGCACAGGGATTCGTCGCCGTTGCCCTCCTTGATATCGCCGAGCACCTGATCGTAGGTGCGGTTTTCCTTGATGATGTAGATGACGTGTTTGAAAACGCTCGGCTCGCCGACGCGCTCGGGCACCGGCCGCGCCGGCTGATTGGGCCGCGGCGGCAACTTGGCCTGTTCGAGCAGGCCGTAACGCAGGTTTTGCAGCGCCAAGTGCGTCAGGGCTTTGAGTTCCTTGGCGGACGGCTCCTTCACGAGCGACACCGTGCCGAAGTATTGATGCGAATTGAATTTGACCGGTTCGCCGGCGGGAATTTTGGAGGTCGAACCGATGCCTTTGATATTCGCGACGTAAATCGCGCGGCGTTGATCGTCATACGTGACGCCACCGGGAAACCAGCCGACGGGGATCAATCCGCGCAGTTCGGATTTGCCCGGCTTGAAATCAATCACCGCGATGGCGTTCTGCGTGCCGTTCGCCACGAAAAGTTTCCGGCCGCTTTTGTCGAACGCGAGCGCCGTCGGCTGCGCGCCGAAGAGATCGCCGGGATTCTGCCGCGCCCAAATCGTTTCGACGATCTTGTCCGTGCGCGTATCGATGACGCTGAGCGTATCGCTGCCGGTATTGGCCACCACGACGTGCCGACCGTTGGGCGAAGCGACGATGGCCGAGGCATGCAGGCCGGTCAGGATTTCAGTTTTTGCGGCGAGCCCCTCACCCTGCCCCTCGCCCGTGGGGAGAGGTGACGCTGTCCGGGTGCCACTCTTTTTTCTTGAGCGCGCGGAGTTCTTGCCGGCCTTGGAATTTTCCGAGGACGGGGCGGAATTCTCCCTCTCCCTGTGGGAGAGGGCCGGGGTGAGGGTGGTGTTCGCGGCGGCTTCATTTTCCGCGAGGTCAATCACGCTCACCGAGCCCTCGCTGGCAATGTGGCGCACGGGATCCACGCGCATGATGCCCTGGCCCGCGGGGCCGGTCAGGCTGTTCGAATCCGGCCGCCGCCCGCCCCAATTGCTCACGTACACTTTCTCGCCCGCCACCGCGACATCGAACGGTGCGATGCCCACTTCCCAAACGCGGAGCAATTTTCCGGTGGCGGTGTCCATTTCCGCGAGGCGGTTGGAGAAGTTCAGTGCCACGTAAAGTTTTTTGCCGTCCGCGGAAACGGCGAGCCCGGCGGGAATCTCGGCCCGGCGCCCGGCGCCGCTGCCTTCCGGCAGCAACATGGTGAAGCGCCCGGAAATTTTTCCGTCCGCGCCGACGTCGAACACCTTGACGTTGCCGTTGACGTTCGCGAGGTAAATCCGCCGGCCGTCCGGTGAAAAAATCAAGCCGGTGAAACTCAACTGGCCGTCCTTGTCCGGCGCCAGATTTTCCGTCGCGCTCGGCTCCGGATTCAGATTCTTGTCCGAAGGCAGCGCGACGCGTTGCAGAATTTTTCCGCTGACGGGATCGAGCACGATGAGTTCGGGCGACTTGCCCGCCGTCACGAGCCATTTGCCGTCCGGGCTCAGCGCGATGGCCTGCGGGCGCAGGCGCGGCAACTCGACCTGGAGGCCCGCGGGCGTGAGCAGCTGATTTGCCGGCGTGTACCAGCGATTCGCGCCCAGCCGGCCCACGGTTTCCCGGGTGGCAAAGGCATCGGCGGCGAAGGTGGGAAAACTCCGTGCGGTGGCCAGCAAGGCCGTTGTCCCAACCACGAAACGAGAAGCGAAGCACAACCAGTTCATGCGCGCAGGATGCCAGCCCGACACGGCGGCGCAATCCCCGACTCGCGGCCGGAAACTTTTTTGGATTGGATTGAATTTCGCTTCCCAGTTTGGCGTCGCGCAGGTTCAATCGGTTTGCCAAACATGAAAATCAGAATCCTCTGCCTGCTCGCTGCGGTGATGCTTTCCTCGTTCCTCTCCGGCTGCGCCGGCCCGCGCGCCGCGGCGGATGCGGCCGCGGTCCGCGCTCAGGTGCTCGTGGGCACGCGGGCCACGTATTGCCGCGCGCCGCGCAAGGCGGACAACCGCGTGGACGTGGAGCGGCTCGTCGCGGAACTCGTCGAACTGCACGCCAACACCTACAGCTTCTGCATCCACAACTGGGCGACGGATTGGGATGATTTGAAACTGATCCTGCCCGCGGCGAACGCGAAGGGCATCCGCGTCTGGGGCTCCATCGTGCCGCCGAGCGAATCGCCGCCGCGCTTGAAGAATTACGCCGAGCCGTTCCGGCTGGATTACGTGCGCTGGGCGGAAGAATTCGCAAAGTTGAGCCTCGAACATACGAACCTCGTCGCGTGGAGCATTGATGATTTCACGCACAATTTGAAAACCTACACCCCGGTTTACCTGAAGGAGATGATGGAGCGCTCACGCGCCATCAATCCGCGCCTGGCCTTTGTGCCGTGCTGCTATTTTCCCACGATCAATGCCGCGTTCGCCACCAACTACGTGCCGCTGCTCGATGGCATTTTGTTTCCCTATCGGCACGAGTCCGCCGGGGCGAACTTGAAAGATCCGAGCCTGATCGAGCTGGAAATCAAGTGGCTGCGACAAGTTTGCGGCGGGAAAATTCCCATCGTCCTGGACATTTATGCCACGGCGCACAGCAAGCTGGGGGCGACCACGCCGGAATACGTGGACGAAGCGATGCAAGCCGGCCACCGCGCCGCGGACGGCGTGATGATTTACTGCCACCAGGACCCGACGAAGGAAAAGGAGGCGGTGAAATACGGCATCATGAAACGCAACTTCAGCGCGTGGGCTGGGAGCCGGTGAGTGTTTATGAGGAATGGCGCGTTATTACAGATTGGGCGAGTGTTAGTCGTGAGGGTTGGCCCTTTGCCAGTCTACGTAAGCCCGATACAAACCGTCGGCAGTTGCGCACAAATACCGACGTTTGGTAACAGCCCCGTGCACGAGATGGGGATGACGGAGCGGATTTCCACGGATTGAACCCGGACCGGATTCTTGGCAACCTTGGCGCGGTGAACTCAGACACGTCTAGAACGCCGCAATGAATTTGCGCCTCGCAAATGGATTTCGTTTTCCGATCACGTCTTGGTTCAAAGGGTTGAAAGCCCGTCATGTGATAGCCCGGCCTGAAGGGCCGGGTAATCGTCCGCCCACCATCTCATCAGCCCTGTAAGGGCGACCCAACCATGTCCCAATCCCTCGCGAACATCGTTGTGCATCTCGTGTTCAGCACCAAGGACCGCCGACCGCTCCTCCGCGACGATGAGCGCGGGCAACTCCATGCCTACATCACTGGCGTGCTCAAGAACCACGATTCACCCCTGATCGAAATTAATTCCGTGCGCGATCACATCCACATTCTATTCGCGCAATCCAAGAACCATGCGCCGGCGAAGATTGTGGAGCAGGTCAAAAGCGCCTCGTCCGGTTGGATCAAGACGCTCGACCCGTGGTATCGCGATTTCGCCTGGCAGGGCGGTTACGGCGAATTCAGCGTCAGCCCGATGCACGTCGAAGCGGTGCGGGAATACATTCGCAACCAGGCGGAACATCACCGGCAGGAAGATTTCCAAACCGAGTATCGGCGGTTTTGCGAGAAGAACGGGAAGGCGTTGGACGAACGATATGCGTGGGATTGATCGAATTGTTGCCGCCCGTGTCCCCGCCCAAGGGCCGAAGGCCCGTGAATTGTCGGGACGATGTTGCCGCGACGACCTCGTTCGAACAAAGGGCCGAAGGCCCGCAATGTGATAGCCCGACCTGAAGGGTCGGGTGGTGGATTCCCCAAATTGTTTCAAGGCCTGAAAGGCCGACCCAACCGCGAACCCAATGCAACCGCCGGTGTCCCGGCCTTACAGGCCGGAGGGAAAATGCGAGGGGTGTTCCCTTTCCCGGGGCTTCACCCCGGGCTATCACATGGCGGGCTTGCAGCCCGCGAATGGGCATGCCGTAGAGGAGGCAGCCCTCACTTCCGCCACAGGTTTAGTTCGGTTTAATTCTTCAGTTCTACCGTTGCCTGATTCACGTCGCCGGCACGTAGCGTTGGCCCAAGAGGGCGAGCAGGAACAGGCCCAGGAGCACGCCGCTGATTTCGCGTGGTGCGTGCGCCACGGCTAGCCAGTCCACAAAAACAATTCCCGCCAGCAAACCGGAAACGGTGCGCCCGATGTTCGGCGTCGCGGTCCAGAGCAGCGTCCGCAAACAGCGCAGCGCCCAGAAGGTCACCACCAGCGCAATCAGCAGCGCCGATTCGCGAAACGAACCTACGTTCTGGAGGAGCGCGAGGCCAATCGGCGCAGCGAGCAGGAGCAACGGCCAGTATTGCAACGCACCGCGCGTGCTCTCGACCCGCGCGACGAAGCTCAGCCCCACGATGTAGAGCGCCAGGGCGAGGCCGCACCAAACGGCGCCGCCGGTGACGCCGCCCGTGCCCGCCGCCGCGGCGATCACGTAAACCCAGAACCGGCACGCGCCCATCAGCAGCGGGGCAAAGGCCACGGCTTTGTGCGCGGCGTCGTAAAGCAGGATGTTCAGCGCCAGCACGCCGCCAAAAATTCCCGCGGTGCGGCTGGATAAGAAGAGTGCGGCATTGCCGAGCAGCAGCAGGCTCAGGCCGATGCGCCAGACGGTTGGCAGTGAAATCGCGCCGGACGGAATGGGACGCTCCGGGCGATGTTGCCGGTCGAAGTCGGCGTCGCAGGCATCATTGAGATACATGCCGCCGACGTAGAGCAGGGTGGTGCCGAGGAACAGGAACGGGAGTTTGGCGAAGTTCCCGCCGCCACCGAGCCACCAGCCGGCGAGACAATTCGACCACACGGTCGGCAAATTCGACACGCGGCCGAGAAGGAGCAAGGTGCGGAGCGACGGCATCGCGGGAGAGATTGTTGGCTGGAAAGAAGAATGGCAAGCGGACTAGCGCGGTTCAAATGATGTCATAGCCGCGAGATGTTTTGTCCGACTCTCCCTCACCCCGGCCCTCTCCCGCCGGGAGAGGGAGAATCGTTCGCCGTCTCTTTGGAATATCGTGCGACTGGATTGGTCGTGAGCGCGTCGAGCAAGTCAGCGGTCGGAGTACGCCTCCTCACCCCGGCCCTCTCCTCCGCTCATGCGGAAGAGAGGGAGATGGCTCGCGAATGGCGCTAAAGCCCGCGTTGCTTCAGCGCGGCGAGGGTCCATTCGTATTCAGCCACGAGCTGGTCCACGACGCTGCGGTTCTTCATTTCCGCCGGGAGCACTTCCCACGTGTAGGTTTCCATTTCCAAATGCGGGCAGCGCGATGGATCGGCCGCCAGGACGTCGAGCGTTTGCAGCAGGTGATCGGAGGTATTGCCGAGCATCCCCGTGGGCGGACAGTGCAGGGGAATGTGAAAATGAATCCGCCATTCCGAGGCGGCCGGCGATGCGGCGGCGGGTTCAAACGCCAGCGCATCGGTGAGGTCGCGGTAAATGACGCGCGCGCCATCTTCGCGGCGGACGACGGTTTGGTGCAGGTAGATGTCCTCGGCAAACGCGCGGAGCAGGGTGCGGACTTCCGGCGTGGGCGTGACGCGCAGCGCGTTACTCAAGTGAACCTTGCTGAGCTTGACCTTGTGTTGTTGCAGCGCAGCGAGGGCGTGGGCGGCTTCCTCGAATTCGACGGCCAGATGGCAGGTGTCGTAGTTTACGCCGAGAAATTCATCAATGCGCGGGTCGTGATGATGTTCGGCGCGGAGGCGCTCGAAGAAATGAATCGCCTCGCCGCTCGTTTCGAGGAAGCACAGCGGTTCCGGTTCGAGGCCGAGATGAAGTTTGCGCGCGGTCTGGGCGCTGACGCGGGCGACGTGTTCGAGGCAATGCCAGACGTTGGTGCGAATCTGCCGCGCGGCCTCGGGATCGTGGACGAACTCCTTGAACGAGCCGGGCAGGGTGCTGACGCTGCCTTCGACGTCGGGCGGCACGAGTTGCGCGAGGAGGTCGAACAGGAGATTGGTGTAGGCGAGTCGTTGGGGCGTGGTCCAGTCGGGTTGATAAACCTGTTCCTTGACGCGCGTGCCGTGGAACTGGCCGTAGGGAAATCCGTTGATGGTGAAAACGTAGCAATGTTGCTGCCCGAGCCAGCGTTGGAAGGCGAGGAGCGTGGCGCGGTCGCTAAGTTCGCGGGCCGCGCGTTCGCTGAGCCGCAGGCCGAGGCCGAAGGGCGCGTGCGGGGAGACGCGGTCGCGCACGGCCAGGGTGTGGGTTTGCAGAGCGGCCAGAGTTTCCGCCCATGACTCACCCCGATGGATGTTGGTGCAGTAGGCAAGGTGCTGGCCGGAGTTAAGTTTCATCGCGGCGCGAATTGTGAACCACGGACGGCAAATACCCAAGCACCCAGATTTCCAAGAGGTCCGGAGTTACCAGATGGCCCGAAGGTTGGGCGGGGGTCGCGGGAGGAATATGGCGGTTGGGGCAAGTCTCTGCATTGACAAGTCCGCCGGCTCGCCGGTAGGCTGGCCAAGTTTTTCACGCGGTAAACCCCCGCAGAAAATTTTGTTGTGGCTGAAAAAGATGATTATCTGATCGACCTTCTGGTCGATCTCGGCTTTGTCACCTCAGAGCAAGTCGAGACGGCGCGGCAGGAAGCAGCTTCCTCTGGCGTAGGCGTGGTGGACTTGATGCTCGCCAACAAGGCGATCCGCCCGGCCGACGTAACGCAGGCCAAGGCCGCGCATTTCGGCGCCGAGGTGGTGAACCTGGGCAGCCTGAAAATTGAGGACGATGTCATTGCCGCCATCCCGCGGCACATCGCCCGCAAGTACCGCGTGGTGCCAGTTTTCAAACATGAGAACACCCTGACGGTCGCCATCTCGGATCCGTCGGACCTGGCCACGATTGATTCGCTGAACCATCTGCTCAATGCGGAAATCGTCATTCAGGTGGCATCGGAGCCGGACATCGAGTCGGCCCTGAGCCGGTATTACGGCGGCCAGCGGTCGGCCGTGGACGACGAGCGGTTCAAGGATGTCATCAAGGAATTGACGGAGGAACACGTCGAGGTGGAAGCCGCGGCGCTGGGTGACGGCGCGACAGTGGATGCCGACGCGCCGCTGATCAAGCTGGTGAATCAGCTCATCGTGGACGCGTTCAAGATGCGCGCGTCCGACATCCACCTCGAGCCGCTCTCGAAACGCTTTCGGCTTCGGTACCGGATTGACGGCATGATGCATGAAATGAAGTCGCCGCCGAAACGGCTGCAGCCTTCGATCATCGCGCGCCTCAAGATTCAATCCAACATGTCCATCGCGGAGCATCGCATTCCGCAGGACGGTCGTATTCAGACCAACGTCGGCGGCAAGGTGATTGATTTGCGCGTGTCGTGCCTCCCGACGAATCACGGTGAAAGCATCGTGATGCGTATTCTGGACAAGGAAGGGTTGAAGCTAGGTTTGCCGGAATTGGGCTTCTTTACCGACGACCAGCAGACGTTTGAAAAACTGATCGCCCTGCCGGACGGCATCCTGCTGGTGACCGGACCGACCGGTTCAGGCAAGACCACGACGCTTTATTCCTGCCTGCACTTCATCAACCGGCCGGACCGCAAGATCATCACGGTCGAGGATCCGGTGGAATATATATTGGCGGGCATCAACCAGGTTCAGGTGAGCGACGTGGTCGGGCTGACGTTCTCGGCGGCGCTGCGCTCGATTCTGCGTCAAGCGCCCAACGTGATCATGATTGGGGAAATTCGTGACTTGGAAACCGCGTCGATCGCGATCAACGCGTCGCTGACCGGTCACCTGGTCTTCTCCACGCTCCACACGAATGACGCGCCCAGTGCCGTGACCCGTCTGATTGACATCGGCGTGAAGCCGTTCTTGGTCGCCTCCTCGACGCGCTGTCTGATGGCGCAACGGCTGGTCCGCAAGATTTGCAAGAAATGCGGCGCCCCGACGATGCCGAGCGAGGCGGAGATGCGGCAGTTGAAGTTGACGCCCGAAATGATGGAGAAAGCCACTCCGCGGAAGGGCAAGGGCTGCCCCGATTGTTCGAACACCGGCTGCCGCGGTCGTATGGGCATCTTCGAGATTTTCACGATTGATGACGAGGCGCGGAAATTGATTTACGAAAAAGTGCCCTCCTCGGTACTACGGGCGCGGGCGCGGGAAATGGGGATGCGGACGCTGCGCGAAGACGGCGTGCGCAAGGTGCTGGCCGGGATCACCACGGCGGACGAGGTCATCCGTGCCACGGTCGGCGACGAAACTTAACCCAGACAGCCCGGTCAAAGGAATATATGGCGGCCAAGGTCGCCCGGAGAATTTAGCATGTCATACTCGATGTCGGATTTGTTGCAGATGGTGGTGTCGGAAAACGGCTCCGACCTTCACATTCGGTGTGGCACCCCGCCGACGATCCGGGTGCACGGCATTTTGCATCGCGTGGAAGGTCCCGCCCTCGGACCGGACGATACGGAAGAATTGATGCGAAGCATCACTTCCGAGGATCACATCCAGCATGTGCGCGAGCGCGGCGGCGCGGACTTTGGTTTTGCGTTCGGGGACATGGCGCGTTTCCGCGTCAGCGTGTTCAAAGAGAAGGGCAACTTCGGCCTGGTCCTGCGGCAGATTCCGAACAAGATGCTCACCTTCGAGCAGATCGGCCTGCCGCCTTCCGCCAAGGAACTGCTCTACAAACCGCGCGGCCTTTGTCTGGTGACGGGCCCTACTGGTTCCGGCAAGACCACCACGCTGGCCTCGATGATCAACATCATCAACGAGGAACGCGACGA
>CAYWCK010000012.1:9993-30195 GCA_964456685.1 uncultured Bifidobacteriaceae bacterium
GACGAGGCGCACATCATCACGATCGAGGATCCGATCGAATACTATCACAAGCACAAGAAGGCGCTGGTGACGCAACGGGAGATCGGCGTGGACGTGCCGAATTTCGCCGAAGCGTTGCGCCGGGCGCTGCGCCAGGACCCCGACATCATCATGGTCGGTGAAATGCGCGACTTGGAAACGATCGACGCGGCCATCACGGCGGCGGAAACGGGGCACTTGGTGTTCGGCACGCTGCACACGACCGGTGCGGCCAAGACGATTGACCGTTTGGTCAACGCGTTTCCGACCAACCAGCAGGAGCAGATCCGCATTCAGCTTTCGACGGTGTTGCAGTGCGTGATTTCGCAGCTGCTGATTCCCCGCGTGGACAAGCCGGGCCGCGTGGCCGTGTTCGAGATCATGATGAACACGCCATCCGTGGCGGCACTGATTCGCGATAATAAAACCTTCCGCATCCAGTCGGACATCCAGACGGGCGCGAAGTACGGCATGGTGACGCTGGACAGCTTCCTGCTGGACAAATACATGGCCGGCATGATTGCGCGCGAAGAGGTCATCACCAAGTCGCAGGATCCGACCACGATCCAGGCGAAACTGCAGGAACTCGAACTGGCGGCCGCCGTGGGAGCGGACGCGGAGACGGTCACGAAAGGCAAGGTTTAAGGTAAAGCATCATGGCCGACGAGATTTCCAATCCATTGTTGTCGCTGGTGAAGGAGCAGGCGTTGATTGACGACCTGCAGTACGAGGAGGTAGCCGCCGAGTTCAAGCGCACGGGCACGCCGCCAATTCAGATCCTTCAGGATTTTGGCATCATGGATCTGGACTCGATCCTGCAAGTCGAGGCCAACCAGCTGGGCACGGAAGTGGTCGCCGTCAAAGGGCGCGAATTTCCCCAGACCCTCCTCAGCAAGATCCCGACGAACACGGCCAAGTTGTATCAATGCCTGCCCATCGAGGACACGGGCGGGTCGTTGAAGGTGGCTTTTGTCGAACCCCTCGATCCGGGGCGCGCGGATGAGCTTTCCTTCGTGGTCAAGAAAGAGGTCCAAGTGGTCATCGCCAATCCGGTGGATATTCGCGATGCCATCGACAAGTACTACGGCGAAGAAGGTACGGACGTTTCCGATTTGCTGAAGCAATTGGGTGCCGATGAGGACATGGCGAAGGAGGTTTCTGCCGCCGAGGACACGGACGATGCCGCTTTGATGGCCGGATTGGCGAATGAAGCGCCGATCGTGAAGTTCGTGAACCTGGTTTTGTTCCAGGCGGTGCAGGACCGCGCCAGCGACATTCACTTCGAGCCGTTCGAAACCGAGTTTCGCATCCGCTACCGCGTGGACGGTGCGCTCTACGAAATGGCCCCGCCGCCCAAGCACCTCTCCCTGCCGGTAATCTCGCGTATCAAGGTCATGGCGAACCTGAACATTTCCGAACGCCGTCTGCCGCAGGACGGGCGCGTGAATTTCAGCCTGGGCAACAAGCAGATCGATTTGCGTGTTTCGACGTTGCCGACGCAATTTGGCGAGTCAGTGGTGTTGCGCGTGCTGGATCGCAGCTCCGTGAATCTCGAATTGGAGACCCTCGGGTTTCCGAAGTACGTCTATGAATTTGTGACCGAGGTAATCCAGCGGCCGAATGGAATCTTTGTCGTGACCGGCCCGACGGGCTGCGGCAAGACGACCACGCTTTATTCCGCGCTGCGCCGGGTCAATACGATTGATTCGAAGCTCCTGACCGCCGAGGATCCGGTTGAATTCGACATCGAAGGCATCATGCAGGTGGCGATCAACGAAGGCGTCGGGCTCACGTTCAGCAAGGCGTTGCGGTCCTTTTTGCGTCAGGATCCGGACATCATCATGGTTGGTGAAGTTCGCGATCTGGAGACGGCGCAGATTGCCGTGCAAGCCTCGCTGACAGGCCACTTGGTGTTGAGCACGCTGCACACGAACGACGCACCCGGCGCCGTGACGCGTCTGGTGGACATGGGCACCGAACCGTTTCTGATTTCTTCCACGTTGATGGGCGTGCTCGGTCAGCGGCTGGTCCGCACGATCTGCAAGAATTGCCGCACACCGTTTGAACCCACGGAAAATCAACTGTCGTTGTTGAACCTTTCGCCACACGACCTGGGTGACAAAGTCTTTTATTACGGGCGCGGGTGTTCCACCTGCAATGATACCGGTTACAAGGGACGGAAAGGCATCTTCGAACTCCTCGTGGTGAACGATGCCATTCGTTCCATGATCAATGAGCGCGCGCCCACGGTCGTGCTGCGCCAGAAAGCCGTCGAACTCGGAATGGTCACGCTGCGGGAGGACGGCTTGCGGAGCATTTTCGATGGTGATACAACTATCGAAGAAGTGGTAAAATACACCTAGGACCCGATTTTTATGCCGAAATTCAGTTACGTGGCGATGGATCAGAAGGGGAAGGAGCAGAAAGGCACCCTTGAAGTCGGCAGCCAGAACGAGGCCATCAACCGCGTGAAGGAGATGGGTCTCTTCCCCACCAAGATTGTCGAGGTGGACAAGGCCAAGGACAAACCTGACAAGCAGGCCAAGAGTTCCGCCAAGCCCTCCGGCAAGAAAAAGGGCAAGGGCGGGGCGATTAACATCAACATCAAGATCCCCGGCCTGGGTGGAAAAGTTAAATCCAAAGTCCTCACTACTTTCACGCGTCAGCTGGCGACGCTGGTGGATGCTGGTTTGCCGTTGTTGCGCGGATTGCGCGTGCTCGAGAAGCAGGAGCGTAATCCCACTTTGAAGTCCATCATCGCGGAACTGGCGCTGGGTATTGAAGGCGGCAGCACGTTCTCCGAGGCCCTGGCACAGCACCCGAAAGTTTTCAACCGGCTGTTCGTCAACATGGTGAAAGCCGGCGAACTGGGTGGCGTGTTGGAAGTCGTGCTGCAGCGTCTATCCGAGTTCATGGAAAAGGCGCAGAAAATCAAAGGCAAGGTCATCGCCGCCATGTTTTATCCCGTGGCGGTTTTGGTGGTGGCGACCGCGATCCTGATCCTGCTGATGGTGAAGGTCGTGCCGTCCTTCCGCACGGTGTTCGAAGGCATGGGCACGGGCGAGCTGCCCGCGTTTACACGACTGGTCCTCGGCATCAGCGAAGCCGTGAAAGACCATATTTTCATGACGGCAATTGGCGTGGCCATTTTTGTCGTGTTCTTCATGCTGTTCGTCCGCACCAAGTTCGGCCGGCATGTCTTCGACAAGTTCAAGCTGAAGATGCCCGTCATCGGTCCCGTGGTCAGCAAGGTTGCGATCTCCCGGTTCACCCGCACCCTCGGCACCCTCGTGAGCAGCGGTGTGCCGATCTTGCAAGCGCTGACCATCGTCAAGGAGACCGCTGGTAATGTCGTCATCGCCAATGCGGTCGGTGCGGTGCATGAGAGCGTCAAAGAAGGCGAAACGATCACCGCACCGCTGGAAGCCTCCGGCGTATTTCCGCCCATGGTTATCAGCATGGTGGACGTCGGTGAACAGACCGGTGCGTTGCCGGAAATGCTTCTGAAGATCGCCGATAATTATGACGACGAGGTGGACAACGCGGTCGCGGCCATGACTTCGTTGCTCGAACCGATCATGATCGTTTTTCTGGCCGTCATCGTCGGCAGCATCGTAATCGCGATGTTCCTGCCGCTGATTGACCTCATGACCAAGCTGGGCGACTCGCCAGGCAGCGGCGGCGACAAGGAATAATTGGCCGGTATTGGCACCGCCACCGAAGGAACCCTCGGTGGCGGTTTGTTTACCCGGCGGGCGGGTGAATCCGGCCGAATTGGGCCACCCGACGCCACTGGCGAACTTTCTATGGGGTTTGAGGCCATTCCGGGCAATTTTGAGGTAAGTCCTTGACAACTGAAACCGCCATGCGTAAATACATCGTAAATACATTGCATGGCCGAATTATTTACAACTAGCTCGATATGGAGTTCGATTGGAATAATCTGCCATTTGAGTTGGACAGTTCTTTGAGTCAGCGGGAAGTGGAAGAATCCTTTGAAGATCCGTTTGCGGTGAAGCTGCTGCCGGACAGCCCCCGGTTTGGGGTACAGGCGCGGTTTTTCAACCTGGGAATGTCCGCCAACGGGCTGGGCATTTTCAGCGTGTATCGGACGAACGGCAAGCTGGTGCGGGTCATCCATGCCCGTCCCTTCCAACCGGAAGAACGGTTTTTTTACCAACGGAAGATGGATCAAACGCTGGCGTAATGACCGGGCCACGAAACATTTGGGATTTCGCCCTCGAGGCGGATGCGAGCGACAACAATGCGGACCATTGCCAACTGGGAAGACGTGCCGCTCTTCGACAGCGAAGAGGCCGAGGCCGATTTCTGGGCGGAGAACCGGCCGGACTTGCGGCTCATGGAAGCGGCCGTGGCGGGCGGGGCGGAGGTATCCGAATCGGTGACCATCACGTTGCGCATGGATCCGCGGATGCTCGCGCGGATCAAACGGCTGGCCCGGTCCCGCTTCCTGAATTACCAGAGCATGATCAAACAATGGATGAGCGAGCGCATGGAGCACGAACTTCGCGAGCGCTGAGGATTGAACTATGAAGCAACTGATTTCGCAACGGCCTGCACGAATGTCCGCCTTCACGCTGGTGGAAATGCTGGTGGTGATCGCGGTCATCGGCATCCTGGCGGCGCTGCTCTTTCCGTCTTTCAACGCCGTCACCGCGAACTCGGCGCGGAAAAAGGCCCGCAACGAACTGGAACAGATTCAAGCGGCCATTGACCGCTACCACGCGCAGTACAGTCACTACCCGCCGGACAATGCGTTGGCCGCTTATGCGGTAACGGATCCCCGCCGCTACGGCTTTCCGCAGCTTTTTTACGAATTGCTCGGCACGACCAACACTGGGCCGGACTTTGTCACGCTCGACGGACGTTCCCGGCTGCAAGCCAGCCAGCTGCCCACGCTTTTTGGAGCCTCAGTTTCGGGCTTCATCAACTGCTCCCGTCCGGGCGGAGATGATGCGACCAGCGGATCGGGAAAGAATTTTCTGCCCGGGTTGCTGCCCGCGTATTACGGCACCAACAACAGCGGTGTTTATGTCCTGAAAACCTCCGCCGCCTGGCCCAAGGATCGGTCGCCCTATTTTCCCACGGCGGGTTACCCGAGCGAGTTGAGCCCGTTCTTTTACAACTCCTCGAGTCCCAAACATAACCCCAAGACCTACGACCTCTGGGTGGATATCGTGGTGCGGGGAAAAACCAACCGCATCAGCAACTGGAACCCGACCTACGAGACGGTTTACATGAACTATTGATGGCGACGATTTGCTTATGGCCCGCCCCGCCCACAAACAGACCCGCACCCTGCCGATTGCTTGGAGTGATTGGCAGTGGTGTCCGGCCATTTGTGGGGCCGCCGGAAACGTCACTCCGCTGGCCGTGCGCGATTCCTTGCCTTCCTGCCGCTCAACAATTCCCAAACCTATGAAACGAAAAACTTTCAACCTACACGGCCTTCGGCGCGGATTCACGCTGATTGAGTTGTTGGTGGTGATTGCCATCATCGCCATTTTGGCGGCCATGCTCCTGCCGGTGCTAACCAAGGCCCGCACGGAGACGCTCAAGAAAAAGGCGCTCATGGAAATGGCCGACATCAAGAAGGCGATCGAACAATACGATTCGAAGTACAGCCGCATGCCCATCAGCTCGGTCCATCTCAAGGACGTGCTGCCGCCGGCGGTGGCCGCGCCGGGCACGGATTTTACTTTTGGTGCGAGCATTGGTACCGCGCCAGTTGTCACGGTGCCGTACACGCCGGGCAGCAGCGTGATTGCGCTCAACTCCGAGATTGTTTCGATCCTGATGGACGCGACGACCTATCCCGGCACGAGCATCGTCACGAGCAATCGCGATCACGTGCTCAACACCCAGCAAACCAAGTTTCTCGAACCCAAGACGGTGACCGGCACGGATCCCGGCGGCGTGGGGGCGGATCTGGTGTATCGCGACCCGTGGGGCACGCCGTACATCATCACGATTGACGCCAATGGCGACGACAAGACCCAAGATCCCTTTTACAGCCTGCAGGCGGTCAGCCAAAGGGACACAGGGAGCCCCAACGGGCTCAACGGATTGATTAATACCAAAAACACCTCGGGTAACAGCGACGACTATGTGTTTGCCGGGCGCGTGATGATTTGGTCGGCCGGGCCGGACAAGAAAGTGGATACCGGCAGCAAGTCCACGCAAGGCGCCAACAAGGACAACGTCGTGACTTGGAGATAGTGAAGTGAAACTGCCCCGGATTCAGCGAGGGTTCACCCTCATCGAAATGCTGGTGGTCATCGCCATCGTAGGCCTGCTGGCGGCGATTACCGTGCCGGCGATCAACAGCATCAAGAAATCCGACGCCATGGTGGCGGCGACGCGGCAGTTGCTCGACGACGTCGGCCGGGCGCGGCAGCTTGCCATCAGCCGGCACACCACGGTTTACATGGTGTTTGTGCCGCCGGGATTCTGGAACGATCCCAATTTCACGGCGTTGCCCGCGGCGGAGCGTGCCGAAGGCACGAATCTCTACGACAAACAAATCACCGGCTACGCGTTCGCCACGTTGCGCAGCATTGGCGCGCAGCCGGGCGAACTCACTCCGGAGTACATCGGCCCCTGGCATACCATGCCCGAGGACACGTTCATTGCCTCGAACAAGTTTTACGGGCCGTTCTTCAACATCACGGATCCGCCCGGTTCGGCCAGTCCAACGCGCACGTATCGGATCAATCCCTTCAACCTCACGACCTCCGTCCCGTTTCCCGACGAAGACTCCTGGAACGCCAGCGCCACGAAGCGCTTCGCCTCGCTGCCGTACATCGCGTTCAACTACCTCGGCCAGCTGGTTTCCGGCACGGGCGACGAGTACATCCCGCTGGCCCGCGGCCCGGTGCTGCACAGTCATGATCAGGCCACGCGCGTGGCGCGGCAGGCGCTGCCGGTGTTGACGGAATCGCCGATTGGCAACAGCACGAACATCATCAACTTGATTCACATTGACCGCCTCACCGGCCGGGCGCGGCTCATTCAGCAGGAGCTTCAGTGATGAAAATTTCCGCCGTTTCAACTCCCGCCCGCGCCACTGCGGCTTTCACGATGATCGAAATCGCGATCAGTCTCGCG
This sequence comes from uncultured Bifidobacteriaceae bacterium, assembly GCA_964456685.1. Classification (GTDB taxonomy): domain Bacteria; phylum Verrucomicrobiota; class Verrucomicrobiia; order Limisphaerales; family JADLHS01; genus CAYWCK01. The sequence continues at coordinate 17,140 of CAYWCK010000012.1, forward strand.
GTCATTGGCTTTGCGCTGGTGGCGATCATCGGCGTCATGCCGATTGGCATGAACACCCAGCGGGACAACCGTGAGGAAACCATCATCAACCAGGACGCGGCCGTGCTGGTCAGCGCCATCCGCAACGGCGCGCGCGGCTATGACGAGCTGACCAATTATGTCACGACCATCACGAATTACTGGGCGGATTTCGAGGTCACGCCGGCGGCGACGAACGTGGATCGCACCGGGGTCAATTGGTACACGTACACCCGCGCCAGCGGCCGTCAGCCCGCCGGGGGCAATGTTCCCTTCAGCTTCGGCATCTCCAACGGCTATCGCATCGTCGGTTTGTTGAGCACGCCGAAGTATATTGATTTGGGCGGCGGCTTCCGCAGCAATTACGTGGTGGCTTCGGTGCGTGCGCTGAGCGGCCTGGCCGCGGAAAAAGCGCCGCAGGACAACCCCGATGTGGTCAGCGGCGCGTTTGCCTACCGGATGATTGTGGAAAACCAACCGCTGCCCTCCGGCGACGGGACCTCGGCCTACGGCAAGCAACTTACGAACAATCTGCGCGATTTGCGCCTGACCTTCCGCTGGCCGCTTTCGGCGCAGGGCCGGGTGGGCAATGGCCGGCAGAGTTTTCGCACGATCGTGGGCGGTGATGTCACCCGCACCAACGACCTGGGTCATCCGCTGTATTTCTTCGAACCGCGAGCCTTTGCCTTTGCGCCGTGAAAAATTTTTCTGCCACAACCAATCGGAGCCAGGGCCTGCCGCCAGCCGGGCGGGACCGCCGGGCGCGGGGTTTCACCCTCATTGAAATCCTCGTTGTCGTCACGCTGCTCTCGATCATCGTGCTGGGGCTGCTGACGATGTTCACCCAGACACAAAAAGCCTTCCGCACCGGTCTGACCCAGGCCGACGTGTTGCAGTCCGGGCGCGTGGTGAGCGACATGATCTTGCGGGAACTGGAACAGATCACGCCGACGCATCGCTACAGCACTGTCAACTTCGATGCCTGGTATCCGAATCTCCGCCCGCTCGAACAAGCGCTTCCGGGCAGCTCGAACAAGCGCACGAACATGCTGGAGGATCTTTTCTTCATCACGCGCCAGAATCGCGAGTGGATTGGCATTGGCTATTTCGTGCGGCGCCACGATCAAACCACCGGTGCGGTGGAAGCGCCGAGCATGAATGTTCCGCCCGGGCCGAACACCCTGGCCGCCGGCACCCTTTATCGTTTCGAGGCGCGCGTGCCGCTGGCAACCAGCCCGGCCAATTCGCGGGGGCCGGAATATCTCTACGCGCTTTACGCCAATGCGGCCTATACCAACTTCTGGCCGCTGAGCACGCTGCCGGTGGCCAAGATTGTGGACGGCGTGGTGAACTTCAAGGTGCACGCCTATAACACCAACAATTTTTGGATCACCAATGATTTCGGCGTGAACGGCGTCTCCTACAGCGGATCGCAGTATAATTCCACCAACCTCATGTCCACGCGCGTGCCGGGTGAAGTCGGGCAGTACCGCTTCTACAGCAACGCCGTGCCCGCCGCGGTGGAGCTGGAAGTGGGCATTCTGGAGGACAAGGCGTGGGAACGGTTCAACAGCCTGCCGACGGATATCGCCAAATTTAATTACGTTACCAACGTGGTCGGCCGCGTGCATCTGTTCCGCCAGCGCGTCCAGATTCGCAACGTTGACCCGCTCGCCTACCAATGAAAGCCGCGCTCCCCAGACTTTTCCGCAACGCCGCTCCGATGGGAACCGGAGCTTCCGCCGCCGCCGCCCGCACCCGTCACCCGTCACCTTCGGGCGGCGTCGCGCTCGTCATCACGCTGATCCTGATCGCCGTCATCACCTTCCTCGCCATCACTTTCCTCGCGCTGGCGCGGCGCGAACGCGGGCAGGTGACCGTGACGGTGGAACAGACCACGGCCAAACTCGCGGCGGACACCGCGTACGAGCGGGCCTTGGCCGAATTGCAGGCCACGATTCTTTCCAGCACCAACGCCTTCAATTTTGACCTGCTGGTTTCGACGAACTTCATCAATCGCGCCGGCTATGATCCCGGTGCGGTGGATCCGCGCACCAACGTTAATTTCGATTACACCATCGCCAACGCGGCGCTGGCCGGCAACCAGCCGCTCGAAAATCTCAGTCACCTCCTCTACAACCCGCGCCCGCCGGTTTACATCACCAACAAGATTTACGGCAGCAACGAATTTCGCTTTTACCTCGATCTCAATCGGGACCGCCAGTACACGCGGAATGGCTGGGAGATTATCACCAATGAAAACGGCGGCTTCTACGACTTGAACGGAAAGTCCATCCTGCCTTTCAGGGTAGATCCCAACCAGCCGCTTCCAAACAACGTGCTGGTGCGCTCCTTCACCGGCGATCCGGAATGGATCGGCTTGTTGCTGCGGCCGGAATTTCCGCATTCGGCCAGCAATCAGTTCCTGTCCCGCTACGCCTTCATTGTGGTGCCGGCGGGCAAGACGCTCGATGTGAATTACATTCACAACGCCACCCGCCTGACGCGCGGTGCGGATCTGTCCGGCGGCGATCTGTTCCGGCGCAATCAAGGCGTGGCCAGTTATGAAATCAATCTCGCCGGCTTTCTGGTGGATTTGAACACCAACGCCTGGCCCGGCCCGTATCAATTGGCGAACGCGTTGGGCGCGCCTTATGTATACAATCCCGATCCGGAAGACCTGCCGAATCAAGGTTCCGCCTTTGACGATGCCGTGGGTTTCATGCGCTATCGCTACGGCAACAACCGGGCGCTCTGGCCGGGATACAGTTTTCGAAACACCTATCCGCTGAGCCCGGCGCAGGCCATGTGGCGGGATGGAGTGGACGCTTATGCATTGAGTCCGCTCATGAGCAACATCTTTGGGCTGACCTCGGACTACGACAATGTGAACACGGCCCGGACGCCGTGGGGGGGCAGCGAGAAGCCCAATCATCTCTGGACCACGCAGGATTTCTTCGATCAATCGAAGCTGCCGGCGAACTTTACCAACCGGCTGGGCGGCGCCACGCGCTTCTCGCCGTCGCAGTATGATTCCTACACCTTCTACCGCCTGCTGTCGCAACTCGGCACGGACTCCGCCCCGGAGCCGGACACGAAGCTCAACGTGAACTACGTCAACGTGGGCGGACTGCGCAGCACGAACTTTGTTTCCTGGACGAACGAGACCGCCATCCAGGCGACCTTCGGGCCGCCGCCGGCCGGTTCCACCCGTCAGGCCGCACGCATCTTCTTCAGCAACGCCGTGGACCGGTTGGTGCGGAAGTTCTCGACCGAATGGCGGGATGGCAGTTTTGTCACCTATACCAACGCCTTCCGCACGAACCAGCCGTTCGGAGCGAATCGCATTCCGGTTCTGGTCGGCGGCAAGTTTGTTTATTCGTCCAGCTTGCACCGGCAATTGCAGCTGGCCGCCAACATCTGGGACGGCCTGCACGGCCAGAGCGACAACTTTGGTCCGTATCCAACCGTGTTTCGCCCGCGCTTCGTCCGCGAAGGGAACGACGTTTACATCAACGATTTTGTCGAGGTGAGGGACTATCCGCAATTGATCGCCCAGACCAGCGGCCGATTCCGGGATTTGAGTTTCACCAATGATGTGCAGGCCCTGCAGCCGGATGACCTGGTGCTGGGCGTGCCGCTGGTGCTCGGCGCCCGCAAGGGACTGCCGAACTTCAATGAATTTTCCGCCGAGGCTGTGGTGCAGATCACCCGCAAGCTGGAGTTGGTCAAGTCCGCGCCGGGCGGCGGCAACACGATCGTGCAGACGAACCAGATGTTCGTCATCGGCATCTCGAACACTTTCGGCGCGGAATTCTGGAATTCTTACAGCGCCAACTACGCCCGCCCGGTGGACATTGCCGTCACGAATTTCTCCATCCTCGCGTTGACCAACGATTACGGCTTTACCCATTCGTCCAACTTCCTGGCGGGCGCGCAACCGCCCACCATCGTGAACTGGGCGCGGTGGCGGCCTTCCTTGGGGATCAAGGATCCCAACTCGCTGCTCGTGCCGCTGCGGACGAACCACGTGATCCTGCCGGATTTGGCGTACCGGTTTTCCGGCAACCGATTCGATACGCGGACCCTGGATTTCGAGCGGCCCAGCGGTAATGCCTTCCCGCGTTGGGGCCTGGCGATCACGAATCGCGTGATTGCCATTGTGAAGGACCGCGCGAGCGGACGGATCATTGATTACGTCCAGCTCAACGCCATGGTCGGCTATCAGGACCTGAGCCTGTATCTCGCGCAACCGCACAACGGCATCGGGTTCGCAGGGGTGTGGGGCACCAACGTGGCCGCCAGCGGCAACGCCCGCCTGACCGGCCTGCCGGGCATCATTCAGCAAATCGCCATTTCCCGCGGGGAAGTCGAGATGGGCGGCAACTGGCAGAATCATGGAATTGGCCAGCTTGCGGGACAGACGCGTGATCAGGCCATCGCCAACTTCCTGGCCTTTTTCGAGCCCAGCCATCTGTACACGTATCAGCCCGGCGGCGGCGCGAGCTTCCTCGGCACCAATTTCAATCTCACCGCCACCGCGCCGTTCACGCCGACACGCAAGTGGTCGGTGCCGATGATCTGGCAGGCGAACGATCCCCTGGTGCATTACACCGCGGGTGACCTCGAATACCTGGAGCGCTCGGGAGTGGCGGTGGCTTGGACGCCGCCGACGGCGAACACCAACACGCTGGAGAACCTGGGCAGCGTCAACAAACGCTACAAGCCGTGGGGCGGAAACAAATTTGCCGGCGCCGAGGACGACAAGTTGAAATTCCAGATGGCCGTGAAGGATCCCGGCATGCGGAGTTCCGACGGCTGGCAGTTTCCCACGAATAACCTGCCCGGCATCGGCTGGTTGGGGCGGTTGCATCGCGGCACGCCGTGGCAGACGGTCTATTTGAAATCGACGCGCGTGGTGGATGCGGTGCGGGCCAACGCCATGAAGGCCAATGACTGGCGCAACTGGACGGGCAACCGCCAGTTTTGGGCGAACCCGCAAACGCCCGGGAGTTTCTTGAACGACGCCGATCTGACGCAGCCGGAACTCGATCGCGGATTGCTCGACCTGTTCACGACGGCGCTGAATGAAAACGCCACGCGCGGGCAGTTGCCGATCAACCAATCCGGGCTGGCCGCGTGGTCGGCGGTGTTTAGCGGCATCGTGGCGCTCACCAACACCGCCACGGACCAGGACGTCATCGACAACTTTGACCAGACGTCCGCGACGCCGCCGGTGGCCGGGCCGCTGATCATCGATCCGGCCGGCTACTACGATGAAGCCGCCACCAATTCCTGGCCGGCGGTCGTGAAACTCGCGGCCGGCATCAATCGCACGCGGGCGGACACGAACCAATTTGCGCTCCGAACCTTCACGCGGCTCGGCGATCTGCTGGCCACGCCGGAATTGACCGAGCAATCCCCGTTTCTCAACCGCAGCCAGACGCAGATCGAGCAGGGCTTGAATGACCAGATGGTGGAGTGGCTGCCGCAACAGATGCTGTCCCTCGTGCGGCTCGGGGAACAGCGGTTCGTGATTTATTCCTTTGGCCAGACGCTGAAGCCGGCGGCGCGCTCGATCCAGCTGTCCGGCGCCTATTCCCAGTTGTGCACGAATTACCAGATCACGGCGGAAGTCGCCACCCGCGCCGTGGTGAAAGTGGTGGGCAGTCCCGACCCGCGCCAGACCGGCCACACGGATCCGGAATTGAATTACCCGCCGCGTCTGGTGGTGGAAAGTTTCAACGTGTTGCCGCCGGATTGATCCGCGGTGACCGGGGCCGGCCGACGGGTGACACGGCAGCGTGACTGCCGACGCCCCACGCCGCGCGCGAATTGAATTTGAAAGAGCAGTTGGAGAAAGAGTTTTTATGTTCAAGCGTCCGACGACTTGGATGGTGATCTGCCTGCTGTGCCTGGCAGGCTTCGTTTATTTCTGGAAACTGGGTGACCGGTGGGCGCAGGAACAGCGCGGCGCGCAATCGCCGGCCGCGCGCGCAGGCGCCGCTGGCAAAGCCGCCGTCCGCCCGGCCGCTGGCGCTTTTCCCGAATCCACCGCCCCGATGGTTCTGTTCACCACGCCCGAACAGGCGGCCGCCGTGGCAGCCACGGAACGGACGAACCGCCTCAAGTATCATCTCCGCAACACCACCCAGAGCGTCGGCCAGTTGTTGCGCAATCCGCATGCGTTGCATCTGGCGAACGCGTTGATTGACACCCGCCAGCCCGTCAGTCTGAACATCCCCGCGCATTTGCGCAGCGCCGGTGACCCGGGCAGTTACGTGGTGCAGGCGCGCGGTCCGTTGGATGCCGCCTTCCGCGCGGCGTTGCAGGACGCCGGCGCCGAGTGGGTTTCGTATATTCCGAACAACGCGTGCCTGGTGCGGGCTTCCGCCGCGGCGGCGCAACAGCTCGCCCGTTTTGCCGGCACGCAGAGCGTCCTGCCCTTTGAGCCTTACTACAAACTCAGCGAACCCCTGTTGCCGGCCGCCGTGGCCAAGGCGCCGATGCCGGCGGGACTCGGTTTGAATCTGGTGTTGTTTGCCGGCGCCGCGGACGCGACGCGCCAGGAACTTCTCGATGCCGGCGTCGAGATTGTGAGCGAAATGCGGACGCCCTTCGGGCCGATGCTCAGCGTCCGCTCGGTGCCGGAAAACTGGTATGCGCTCGCAGCGATGCCCGGCGTGCAGACGATCGAATCCTGGCAGCCCCGCCTGGCCGCGAACGACAAGACGCGCGTTCGGATGAACGTCTCCACGGATACGCTCGTGCAAACCAACTACTACAACCTCACCGGCTCGAATGTGATGGTGGCGTTGGTGGATTCCGGCGTGGATGCCACGCATCCGGATTTGATCAACCGGCTCTACACGGATTTTGCTTCGTCCTTGGTGGACTCGAATGGCCACGGCACGCACATCGCGGGCATCATCCTCGGGAGCGGGGTGGCGTCCACCAATCCCACGCCGGTCGGCGCGATGCTGGCTTCCATGGATTTCGGTTCGGTCAGCAATGCGACGTTCCGCGGCAAGGCGCCCGGGGCGAACCTGTTCGTGTTGCCGGCCGGCTTCAGCAGTTCCCGGCCCGGCCTGGACACGGGCGGCGGCGCGGATGCCTACCTCCAGGAAAGCGCGGCGGCGACCAATGCGCTGATCTCGAACAACAGTTGGTATTACGCGAACCAAAACCTCTACTCGATCGCGGCTGCAAGCTATGACGCCGCGGTGCGCGACGCCTTGCCGGGCGTGACCGGGTCGCAGCCGGTGATATTCGTATTTGCCGCCGGCAATGCTGGCGGCGGCGATGACGACGGGCAGGCGGGCAACTCGGACACGATCATGTCGCCCGGCACGGCCAAGAACGTGATCACCGTCGGGGCGATTGAGCAGCAGCGCAACATTACGAACGACGTGGTCGTGGATTGCGTCTCCACAAATATTGACGGGAATGAAGTTCTCGTCTGTACGACAAACCAGCCTTGGCTAGGGATGACCACGGCCGACACGGAAGTCGCCGGTTTCTCGAGCCGCGGCAATGTCGGCATTGGCGTGGAAGGCGATTTCGGCCGGTTCAAGCCGGACGTGGTGGCGCCTGGGACCTTCGTCGTCTCCACGCGTTCGGCGCAGTGGGACGAGAAGGAGTATTACAACCCGACCAATCATCACGTCTTCATCCGCCCCGACCAGTCGGTGACGGGCACGAATCTCCATTCTTACAGCGTTTTCGTTCCGGACAACGCCGTGGGGTTGAACCTGACCCTGCTCGACAACACCACCAACATGCCGATTTATGTCTGGAAGGGGACGGATTATTCCAGCACGCCGCCGTCCTTCTGGCGGACGAATGTGGTCACCGCTCCGCCGGACAATGCGCCCAACTTCGCGCCGGTGGAGACGACGTGGACGTGGGCTGTGGGCAATCCGCCACCCGGCGGCGAGCAATCCAATTCCTACACCATCATCCGCGACCTCATCACGACGAATGACCTGGGCAATTACTTCGAGGTGTTGAGCAACCTGAACAACAAGATCAGCGGCGATCCGGACTCCAAAGTCACGCCGCATTACTATCGCTTCGAATCCGGCACGAGCATGTCGGCAGGCGCGGTGTCCGGCATGCTGGCGTTGATGCAGGAATATTTCGCCACGTATTTCCATCGCACGAACAGTCCCGCGCTGATGAAAGCATTGTTGATCAACGGCGCCCGTTCGGTGGGCGATGGCGTGTACGACTTCCAGGTGCAGAACACGCGCAACTTCCAGGGCTGGGGTTTGCCGCGGCTGAACTACTCGCTCCCGGCCGGCTTGACCAACTTTGCCAACGGGCTGCCGTCCTCGATGTGGTTCGAGGAACAGTCGGAAACCAACGCGCTCGCCACTGGCCAGAGCAAGACGCGGCTGCTCCGCATCCCGCAGACCGGCGCCCGCAACCGCCCGCTGCGCGTGAGCCTCGTGTGGACCGATCCCGCCGGCAATCCCAACGCGGGCGTGAAACTGGTGAACGACCTCGATCTGGTTGTGACCAACCTCGACACCGGCGATGTTTATTTCGGCAACGACATCCTCGCGGGCAGCGCCTTCAACAGCCCGTGGAATACCAACTCACCGCCCAACCTTGATTCCGTCAACAACGTCGAGAACGTTTATCTCCTCGATCCGCTGGATACAAATTACTCGATCACCGTGATCGCGCATGCGGTGAACGTGAATGCGGTGACCGCGCATACGAACGATGTGGTGCAGGATTATGCGCTGGTCATTTCCAGCGCGGAAGGCCAGGTGGTGAGCGCGCTGAACGTCACCAACACCATTCCCATTGCCACGCCCGACTCGCGCCGCCTGCGCTACCTCACCAACACGTTCAGCCAGCCGAAAGCCGCCGGCTTCCTGCTCGATGGCCAGCGCGTGGGGGCGAACACGCCGCTGCTGGGCACCACCAACGGCATGACCAATCAATGGCACTTCTTTGTGGTGACCAACACGACCACCTTCACCAATGCGGCGTTCATCACGTTCCTGCCGACCGATCTTTCACTGCCGCGCATTGGCGTGCGCCAGTCGAGTGCCGCGCGCGGCTCGCGGACGTCAGCGGATATTGATCTCTACGTCTCCTTGGACCCAGACATGACCAATCTGGCTCCGGCGACCGTGGCCGCCGCCAGTAACTCCCGCAGCCGCGGCGGTACCGAACAGGTGGTCTTTAGCAACTCCGCGGCCGGCGACGTCTATTACCTGGCCGTCAAGTCGGAGGACTACATGGCCGCCGAGTTTTCCATCTTCGGCGTTTTTAGCGAAGTGCCCTTTGGTGATCAAGAGGGCTCCGTGCCGTGCTTCAACATCCCGCAACTGATTCCGGATCGCACGCCGGACAGCGTGTTGGGGGCGAATAACGCGGCGCGCGTGGTCTGCCCGTGTGTCCTCGAGGGCGAAATCCGGCGGGTCATTGCCACCAACGTCATCAGCCACGAACATTTCGGCGACGTCATCGGGGTGCTCGATCATTCCGGCGAAGGCGGCGATTTGTTTGCCGTCTTGAACAATCACCGTCCGCCACCCGCGCAGCCGGCGAGCTACGGACCTTATGGATTTATTTACGAGGACAACGGCGAGGGCAGCATCTTCCCGCCGGTGAATCCTTACAACGGGCTGCCGTATCTGCTGCTGCCCTCGGATGGTCCGGAATCCTTGCGCGGTTTCGTGGGGGAACAACGCATCGGCCCGTGGATCTTCACGTACGTGGATGATTCGCTCACCGCCACCGGTTTGGTGAATTTCGCCGCCCTCCAGATCGAGAAGGAAGACTTGAGCACCAACGCCGCCGCCCGCGACGTCCTGCCCGGCGGCTGGCTTTACAACGTGATCAATGTGCCGGCCGGGGCGACGAACCTGGAAGTTTGTATCGCGGGCAACACGCAGCCGGTGGAACTCTACGTCCGCCGCGGCGCGTTTCCGACGCGAACCCAATACGACAAATTCCGCGTCGTGGGGCCGCCGGGAGGCTGCCTGTCGTTGACGCCGTCCGATCTGCCGCCGCTGGCCGCCGGGCGATATTTCATCGGCGTCTATAATTCGAGTCCCGTGCTGCAGACCATCCAGGTCACCGCCACGGTGATGATTGATCCGAACAGCATTGTGCCGGTGCGCTTCGAGGGCGGCGATGGTCTTTCGCTCCTGGATGACGCCGTCACGAACTCGAGCGTGGTGGTCACCAACGACGGTACCGTCGCGAGTGTCGAGGTCGGGTTGCGGGTGAATCATCCGCGCATTTCCGACCTGGCCTTCACCCTGATCAGCCCGCGCGGGACGCGGGTGCTGCTGATGGAGAACCGGGGCATGACGAATGACGCCGGGATTGGCACCACGTTTAGTTTCACCAATGTCGTGCCGGTGGTGGTGACTAACTCCGGCCCGCAGGCGGTGACGAATGTCATCCCAACCGGTCATACTTCCGGCAATCTGCGCATCGACTACAACTTCTTCACCGTGCCGGATCGCATGACGGTGTACTACGAGAACGCATTGTTGCTGGACACCGGCTTCATTAACGGTCAGGGAACCCTACGGGTTACTTACGGTCCGGGCGTTTCCACTGACGTTACCATCGTGATGAACGAGGGCGGAAATCCGAGCAACACCACGGCCTATGCCTACACGGTCAGCGATATCGGCAAGGTGCACAATTACCTGACCTTTACCGAGAACACCAACAGGACGACCACGCCGATCAAGTTCCTCGCGCCGCCGTATGTGCCGCCGCCCGCCGCGCCGCCGGTGTTTATCAGCGGGTTTGAGGTTGCAGCCGGAGACACAGTCGCGCCTGCTTTAGTGGATGGCTGGTCCGTTTTGACGAACCAGGTCACTGTCATCAACGACCCGGCTTTGGCAGCCTCGGGGAACGGCTTTCTGGCGCTCGCATCCGCCACGATCGAGCGAACGCTTCCAACGGTGAATGGCCGGACATACAGCCTTAGCTACGCTTACCGTGGCCCGGATATTGTGAGTTGGTGGCGCGGTGAGGGGGATTACACCGATTCTGTTGGCGGTGCTAATGGCGTGGTTGCTGGAAGCGTAAATACTGAGGCAGGCCGAGTCGGACTCGGATTTCGGCTAACTGGAGATGACTATAGCGGCATCAACGTGCCAAATGTGCCAAGCTTGGCACTCTCGAACTCTCTGACAATCGAAGGGTGGATGTATGTGACAAATCCACCGGTCGACGTGGATATGATTGTATTCCGTGGTGGCACGGGCGCAGGATTCGATCCGTACACACTTGCCGCCCTTCCTGGGGGTACGTCTGGTTATTTACAATTCCGAATCTCCGATCCTACGGACACTCCGGTTGATCTGTTAGCAGACATTCCTTTAGGAAACTGGACGCACATCGCGGGCACGTTGGATGGCAGCAGTGGCGAAATGCGTCTCTACACTAATGGTGTCCTCGCAAACCGCGTCGTCACGCCCTTGCGGCCGTTGGGGCCATTAACCGGCCCGGATAATCCAGGAGTTGGGCTCGGGAACCACTCCGGATCGCCAAGTTGGCCCTACGGTTTCAAAGGGCTGCTGGACGAATTGAGCATTTACAAACGCGCGCTTTCCGCGAGCGAGGTAAAAGCGATCTATGCCGCGGGCGGTCAGGGTAAATACGATCCATCGGCAGCCATACCAGCCAGTCTCGCTGAGGCGCAAGTGGTGACGGATCTTTCAAAGACTAACATCGTCTTTGGAGACAATACGACCTGGCAAACGAATACGGTTATCTTCCAGGCAACGCAGACGGGGACATTACTCCAGATCAAGGGAGTGCAACCCGGCGTGTTGCTGGACTCATTTACCCTGGCTGAATCTGGAAGCGAACTCTACGCGCTCCCCGAGCAGTCCCTCAGCAAGCTCACCGGTGAGCGCGCCAAAGGCACGTGGCAGTTGGAGGTCTGGGATTCGCGCACTGGCAAGACCAACTCGATTTCGCTGGAAAGCTGGCAGCTCAGCATCGTTTTCCAGAACACCGCTGTGCCCGGTGTGCTCGAACACGGTGTGGCCCAGACCAATTCAATTCCCCCGGGTCAGATCGCATACTACGTCGTGGATGTGCCGGATTGGGCGAAGTTTGCGACCAATACGCTGATCTTTGCCACCAGCCCGGTGAATGTGTTGTTCAACCAGATCATTCCACCGGGAATCGGCGCGACCAATGTGGGTGATTTCCTCCTGATGGGCCCGGTCGCCAGCGGCGTGGTCACACTTGACGGCGCTACTGTGCCGCCCCTTGTGCCTGGCCAACGCTATTATCTCGGGGTTCATAATCCTGGCGCCACCGCAGTCACTTTTGGCATCCGGGTGGACTTCGACATCACGCCGCTGACCAATGCCGTTCCGGTGACGAGCACACTGGCTGCGGGCACGTTGCCGCGGTATTTCTCCTTCGACGTTTCCACCAATGCCAATGGCGTTTCCTTCCAGCTCTTAAATATGAGCGGCAACGCCAATCTGGTTGTGCGCAAGGGCCTCCCGCTGCCGATTCTGACCAGCTATGATTACGCGGGGTTGAATCCGGGCACGAACAATGAAGATATTGTGGTGCTGACCAACTCCACCCCGGTGGCCTTGTCTGCCGGTCGCTGGTATCTCGGGGTGTTTAATGCGGACGTGGCCCCGGTCACTTACACCATTCTGGCGACCGAGTATGTCGGCCTGCCCAGAATCATCACGTTGACCAACGCCATTCCGTATTTCAACACGAACGACGCCACCGGCGGCGCGACGGATTACTATCGTTACGTCGTCTCGTCCACTGCGGTCCGGGCGCAGTTTGAAATCTACGGCCTGAGCGCCGACGTCACGCTCGTGGCGCGGAAAGGGCTGCCGCTGCCGGATTTGGCCACCTTCGATTACCAGAGCGCCAACACCGGCACGAACGACGAGTTGATCATGCTGTTCACGAATTCCGCGCCGGTGATTCTCTCGCCGGGCGAATGGTTCCTCTCGGCGGTCAATATTTCCGGTGGCCCCGCCGCCTATACGATCAAAGCCACGGAGTGGC
>CAYWCK010000013.1:0-29156 GCA_964456685.1 uncultured Bifidobacteriaceae bacterium
ACCTGCTCGGGGTAACCGGACCAGGAAAACAATTTGAGCTTCTTCAAATCGTCCGGGCGTTGCACGGGCTTGTTGGAAAAGAAACGCACCCAGCCGGCATCGGACCAAAACAGCACGATGAAGCCTTTAGCGGCGAGCCGCTTTTCGAGCATCGGTTGCATTTGCGCACCGACATGATCCACTTCGTCGAGCGTACGGAAACCCATCGGGATATTTTGCAGCCCGGCAACCGCGGGCTCGATCTCCATCAGGCCCACCGCGGTGAGCATCGCCGCCTGAAGCGAATTCGCCTTCATCAAGCCGACCATCTCGGCCTCGCCGCCCTGAGCGCCTCCGGCGAAAATCACCATGTTCACGTCGCCATTTGAATCCTTGCGCCAGGACTCGCCCATTTTCATCAACGACTTGTGGTACGACGTACCAACGGGCGCGAGCGTACCGAGTTTGACGCGTGTGGAAGCAGCAACGGCTCCGAAAGCAACGGTGAGCGCGGCCGTCAGCAGAATAATTTTCTTCATATCAATCTTGGACCGACGATGGGGGTGTTGCGTTTATTTCTTTTCCACGGTCAAAAACAAATCCTCCTGGCGCGAGAGCAGCCATTTCGCGCGCCGCTGCATCACCAGGTTGACGAGTCGCGTCCCGGGCTGTGCGTCGGGATTGATGGCGAGAGCGCGATGGAGCAATTCCTCGAACTGCTTCGCGTCCTGTTTCTCGATGCAAACGGCCTCGGCAAACGTTACCAACGGCCCGGCCTGCTGGCTCTTGGTCAATTCCAGCGCGCGGTCAAAATGTTTGCGCGCCCGGGCCGCGGCGTCGCCTTCCGCGCCTTGGCGGCTCATCTCGTAGTTGATGAGGAAACCGTGAATCGCGCCGCTGTCCCAACTTTCATCCAGAGCAAGTGCGCGATCGATCAACGCTTCCATTTGCGGAATCTGGGCGACGATCGCGGGATCGTCCTTGCTCAGCGAAACCGCCGCACCCCACGCCGCCGCGGTCCAGTAAGCTTGCGGCACATCGCGTTTGGTCAGCCTGGCCACGGCCACGTGCGGATCGGCGGCGAGTTGATTGGTGAAGCCGCGATGCGCCACTTCGAGTCCGCGCAGGCCGTAATTTCGCGCCCGGAGATAAAGCCGTTTGGCGCGGGCACGGAGCGCTTCGGCGGCGGCGAAATCTTTCGCCTCCAGTTCATCCGCATCCTGCTGCACAAACGCGTAGCCGTATTGCGTAAAACCGCTCGACGTCGCGAACAACAGCCCTTTGTGCCTAGGGCTTTCGTTGAGCAGGCTCTCCATCAGCTTCAAACTGAACGGCACCGCGGCCTTCACGAGTTCCGGATCATCATCCGCGGCAAAGGTCGTCCCCCCGCCGGCGAGGGCATCGCCCAGCTTGTTCACGGCCAGCCGCTTGATCGAGCAGCCGGAGGTGGCAAACAGGATCGCGGGCAGCGCCACCAACAGCGCGCGACCGGCAATGCAGGCACGACTCAGATTCATTGGTCGCGAATGTTAAACAAACCGCGGTATGGAAGGCGAATTGATAAAACGGGAGCGACATTGATCCGGTGCGGGCCGGCGATCGGATTCCGATCCACTACAAGTTTCGATTTTCCTGGAAAAGTGTGGGTGGGACCACAGATCACTTCATGCCTACCTCAGCGGGATCAGCCGTCTCATGCCGTCGATGCCACCAGCAATAGAGCGAAAGCAGGGCCGGCAGCGCGGTGATCCCGAAAAAGAGCAGGGCCGATTTCCCCGCCACGCTGAAGAAGAACAGGCCGCCCGCGACGAGCACGATCAGGCTGCCCGTAAGTTGCCACCGCAAGGCGAGCAGCAGTCCGACCAGCAACAACCCGTGCCATCCCACGAGCAGGCAGACTTTCAGCGGCGGATGGCGCGGAAATGGTGCGATGAACCATTCCTGAATGTGTTCGACAAAGAATGCACCCCAGAGGAGCAAGAGGCAGAGCGCCAGCCCGCGCGCAATCCAGCCGAGTAGATTGGGCAAACCAAATCGTTTCTTCATGACGGCGAGTTTTTAACACAGGCCACCGTCGGGGAATGAATTGATAAAACCGACTGCGGATTGATTGTGGCAATCAATCCAGAAAGCGCACCAGGTACCACTTCTTCGGCCCCACCGACACCACGATGGTCGCAGTAGTTTCCGCGACGACTTCCGCGCGCATTTCCTTGAGCCAGTCGTCGAAGGAACGGTTTGCGAGTTCGAAGTGAATACCGCTAACGACGGCATATTGAAGTTTGCGTGTGCGAATATCCTCCGGCTTGGCGATGTGGCTGATTTGCTCAACCCGTCGGCTACCAAACGGCCGCCAAAAAGAGATGTCCAGATCATCGTGCGTGCCGAGGAAGCCGACGACCTTGAGGTCGGGCGGCAGTTTGGCGCGCAGCTCAGGCAGGGGGTCGGAGCGGATGGAATACACCGCGTAGGTCTGCAAAGCTCGTTGAAGCAGCCGATTGTTGGGGTACGCCGCAACGGCTTTTTTCAAAATTGTTTGGGCCGGCCAGAGTGGTCGCGGCGGTGTGACCACCAGAACGCCGAGAGCCAAAAAGCAATTCGCCCACGCCAACCCGCGCCACCATCGCTGACGAATCAGCTGGGTTTGACCGGCGCCCACGAGCAGCATCGGCAACAGCAAGGGATAGTAGGGAGCAATCAGCCGAGCGGGAGTGACCATGCCAGATTTTGCGCAATACGCCAGCAAGGCGAGCCAGGGGGAAATCAACACGAACCAGTAGTAACGCGTGGCGTAACGCTTGAGTTGTGATGCGAAGATGCCCGCGCCGTTGGTTGAAAGCGAGTCGATCCGCAATGCGCGGAGCCTCAGGCCCCAGAGGGCGGAGACGATCATGAGCAGCGTGACACCCAGACCCAACCCGCACCAATCCTCGGTCGGGAGTTCCCAAAGCATGTGGAAACCATCTTCGAAGTATTTCAGCATCGGTTGAACGATGAAGCCGGGCAAAAGCCGCAAAGCATTTTGATTCCACCAGCCCGCCAGCGGGAAAAAGGGCGGACAGAGATTATTCTCCAGCAGCAGCAAGCTGTTGCCCCAAACGCCGACGATGGGGTTTTTCATCCCCATTCCCGGCCGCTCGTACTTCAGTGCCGACCAATCATCAATGTAGTGGATGTTGAGCAATGCCGTCGGCAGGAAGGAAATGATCACAGCCAGGAAAACGATTCGCGCCGTGGCTGCCGGTTTCGCCTTGAGAACTTGCCAGAGCGGCGCAACCAATAGAAACCAAGGGAGCATGATTGGCAGGTTGCTGGCTTTCGCGCCGCCCAGCAACGATACCGCCAGCAGCGAGTGCCACAGGTCGCTGGCCCGGCGTGACTGCCAGGCGCGCAAGGCGAAATCCACGGCGGCCAGGGCGTAGGCGACCGGGAACGCGTCATTGCCACCGCTACCCGCTTGAATGACGAAGACGTAACCGGTAGGCATGAGCCACATCCAAGGCCAGGCCACGCGTGCACGAACACCGAGCCGAGTCAGCACGCTAAAAAGCAAGCCGGGGAAGAGGAGAAAAGGGATGAAGTTCAGCAGGAACAATCCGCGATCGGATTTGGTGAACAGCAGCAACGGCGCAGAGAGCCACTCGATGCCGCAAGCGCGGGTGTTCATGCGAATGTTGGGGGTGAAAATCCAGTGCCACTCGCCGGCTTGCAGCCAGTGGAGCACCCGCGGCAGGCGGTAACTCAAGCCGGTGTGATTGCTCGGGGCATAGAGCACGCCGCTCACAAGCACCAACGCCGCGAGGACCGCGAACATCAGCGGAAATCCGCGCCGAAAGCGGCGGCAATGTTTTCGCCACCGCCACGATCCCTGGCCAAAGGTCACCGCCCCCCGGGCGCGGGCTTCGTTCAAGATCAGGAGCGCGACGGCGCCAAGCACGCAGTAGCCAATGCGGTTGAGCTGGCCGAAAAGCGAGAGCGTCCAACCCGCGAAACTCGCGAACACCGAAATCCAGATCCAGAATTTGACTGCCGGAAGCAATGACATTGACTGCACCGCGCCGCGCGGGCGGCGGGAAATTAGGAAGGGGCTGCGATTGGGTCAATTGTTTCTTTGACCGGCGCCCGCCCTTTGGTAAAACGGCCCGGGGCTTTCTATGAACGTTCACCACTTGGAACTCTTTTATTACGTGGCACGACACGGGGGCATCATGGAAGCGGTGCGCAATATGCCGTACGGCATCCAGCAGCCCGCAGTCAGTGCCCAGGTGGCGCAATTGGAGGAGTTTCTCGGCGTAACTTTATTCCAGCGGCGACCATTCCAACTCACGCCCCACGGCGAAAAGCTGTATCAGTTCATTTACCCCTTCTTCTCCGGGCTCGACAAAATGGCTGAAGAATTGCAGGGCGGTGAGGCTCGCAGCATCCGCATCGGGGCGTCGTTGATCATCCTCCGCGACCACGTGCCTGACCTCGTCCAGGGTGTGAAGCGGAAGTTTCCCGGATTGAAAATCTCGCTCCGTGAAGGCTACCCGGCCCAACTCGAGAGCCTGCTGCTCAAAGACGAAGTGGATCTCGTGTTCACATTGATCGAAAAGAAGCAAGCTGCCGGCGTGAGCATGCAGGCGCTCGTGGAGCTGCCGGCCGTGCTGTTGGTGGAGAAGAATAGCAAGCTGACTTCCGCCGAGCAGCTGTGGAAACGGGATAAGATTGATGAAACCCTGATCTGCCTGCCGGCCGGTGAACAACTGACCCGGAGTTTTCTGGAGCGCCTGGAGGAGCTGGAAGTGGAATGGTTTCCCGGCATCGAAGCGAGTTCCGTGGATTTGGTGGAAACTTACGTAGCGCGGGGTCTGGGTATCGGTGTGGCGGTGGCGGTACCGAAGAAACCGCTTAACCCCAATGTCCGGGTCCTGCCACTGCCCGGCTTCCCGCCGGCAGTCATTGGTGCGCTGTGGCGCGGCAAGACCACACCTCTTTTGCAGGCCTGTCTGGCTGAAGCGCAAGTGCGAGCCAGGGCTTTGCTGGAAGGTGCGACACCCTCCGGGACACGCACGCCTTGAGTCGGGACACAACCCGAGCTGCGACCAGGAGGCTGAAATGCAGTTTGGTCCGCGAGAAGCAGGGGAAGTCCACGCAATTTGCCCGAGTGGCGCGAGTGCTGCTTAACCGAAAACCGACTGACTCATGCATCCTGTTGTCGGATGGAATACTGAGATGCTGCTTGCAAACAATTTAGGAACGAGATAACAACGCGCATGGCCCTGCCATTTCTTGACAGCGGAGCAAAGAAAAAGCGAGACCAGATAGTGGCCATCGATCTGGGTGGTCGCACCACCAAGGCCGTTTTCCTCCAACGCCGGAGTGAAGGCTTCGTCCTCAGCCGCTACGCGGTTCTCGATGCCCCGATTTACGAAAAAACCCTTTCGGTGGAACTTTTGACCGAGCACCTCAAGTCCATCTGCCAATCTCTGGAGGCGAAAGGCAAACCGGTCGCGCTTGCGGTCGGATTGAATGAAGCCATGGTTCGGCACGTGGACATGCCCCGCATGCCAATTGAAGACATGCGGCTGGTGCTGAAAAACAATTCCAAGAATTATTTGCAGCAGGACCTGCCCAATTACGTGTTTGATTGCTTCGTCATTCCCGCCAACACCCTCGCGACTCCGGCCGACGCCGCAAAAATCGCGAACACTGCGGTGATGAAGCAGAAGGTCTTGGTGGCGGGCGCGAAACGCCAGGCGATCGAGGATTATTCGGCGGCGATTAAGGCAGCCGGCATGGTGGCGGACTGCGTGATCCCCGGTCTGTTGGGCCCGATCAACACCTTTGAGTTGGTTCAACCTGAGGCCTACGCCCGCTCGATCAGCGCTCTGGTGGATGTCGGTTTCCGACATTCCTCCATTTCCGTAATTGCCGAAGGGGAACTCGTCCTGAGCCGTGCCGTCGCTTTGGGTGGTGATCGTCTCACGGCGGGATTGGCCGAAAACATGGGAATCAGCTACGCCGAGGCGGAGGGAATAAAAGTTGGTATGGCCGGTGAGGTGCAACCCGTCTTGGAGTCACTACTAACCCCGCTGGGCCGCGAGTTGCGCGCCTCAATTGATTTCTTCGAACACCAACAAGACCGGCCCGTTTCGAAGGTTTTTGTGTCCGGTGGCTCGACGCGGTCCGATTTTGTGGTGCAGGCGCTCCAGAACGAGATGATGGTTGAATGCGCCACCTGGTTGCCGACTGGATTCGCGCAAATGGCGTTGTCGCCGCAGCAGACCGCCGAACTCGAACAGGTCGCACCTCAACTTACCACCGCCTTCGGCGCCGCGTTGGCCGCCCTTTGATGCTATGCCGATACGCCTAAATTTGCTGGCCGAAGCGCAAGCCATGGAGGAAATGCGTCGCCGCGACCCGGTTAAGCGCGCGATCTGGGTGGGCAGCCTGTTGGTTGCCGTGGCGCTTGCCTGGGCCGGTTATGTGTACGCCCAAACTCTCGTCGCCAAGCACAGCCTGGCGCTGGTCGAGAAACAGATTTCCGTTCGCTCGAACGAATTCAAAGTCGTGACCGAAAGCCAGAAGAAGGCCGATGACATCAAGCGAAAGTTGGGCGCATTGCGCCAGCTAGCTAACAATCGCTTTCTGCAGGGCAATCTTCTGGATGCCCTCCAACACGTTTCATTGGAGAATGTGCAGCTGATGCGCGTGAAAGTCGATCAGGTGTACGTCCCGACCGAAGAAGTGAAACCGAAGACCAACAGCGAAGGCCGCGTGACCGCTGGCAAACCCGCTACGATCACCGAAGGCATTACGCTGACGGTGGACGCAAAGGATTCCACGCCCAAGCCGGGTGAACCGGGCGATCAGGTAAATAAGTACAAGGATAGCCTGGCCAATTTTGCCTATTTCCAATCGTTGCTGAGCAAATCCAACGCGGTGCAGTTGAAAAATGTCAGTCCGCTGAACACCCCTCCCGACGCGCGTCCGTTTCGGCTGTTCACGCTGGAGTGCAATTACCCCAAGAACTCGCGATGAAATTCCGCCAGTTACCCAAAGAGAAACGCAACAACCTCGTCCTCGTGGCGTTGTTGACCGCCATCGCGTTGGGAGGAATCGGTTTTGGCCTCATACGGTTTCAATATGACCATCTCAAAGCCATCGCCAGCGACACCGAGGCGGCCGAAAAAAAGCTGCGCTTGATGAAGGAAACCATTCTGCGGGCTGACCAGATTGAGTCGGAACTCGCCGATGCTACCAAGACGCTCGCCGCCCAGGAAGAAGGCATGGCGTCCGGCAATGATATTTACTCCTGGGTTTACGACATGATCCGGCGCTTCACGCTGGGCTACAAAGTGGAAATTCCCGCCGTCACCCAACCAGTCCCCGGCGAATGCACTCTTTTGCCGAAGTTTCCTTATCGCCAGGCCAGTCTCACGCTATCCGGCACGGGTTATTACCATGACATCGGAAAGTTCATTGCCGATTTTGAGAATCACTACCCGCACATCCGCGTGCTAAACCTCAGCCTGGACCCCATCACCGGTCTGGCAACCGACGACCGGGAAAAGCTCGAGTTCAAGATGGATGTGATCGTGCTGGTCCGCCCCAATCAGAGTTAAGATTTATGCAGCGCACCTTTTTGATGCAAGCACTGGCTCCCGCGCTTCTGGCGCTGGCGCTGCTGATCAATCATAGTCAGGCCGCCACCAATCCGCCCGGATCCAAAACGGACACCAACGCCACCGCCAGCAAATCCGGCGGCAAGAGCGGCGCCAGCACGGCAGCGGTGGAGTTGCCCATTCAGCAATCCGTCTTCATGATTCCGAAGGCCCGCGAGGATGGCATTGATCCTTTCTTCCCCACCAGCGAACGGTTCCGCGCATTGCGGACCACCACCAGCACATCGACCAACAAACCCCCGCCGGTAGTGGAACTCGTGATCAACGGCTTTTCCGTGACGGGCAATCCGCCCAACCAAACTTATTACGTGACGATCAACGGCCGCACCCTTGCCCTCAATGAGGAAAAGGAAGTGGTGACCCCACAGGGCCGGAGCCGGGTGCGGGTCGTTGAAATCCGTCCGGCGGAAGAGATCGCCGTCATCGAAGCAAATGGCGAGCGGCGCGAATTGCGCCTGCGCCGCGCCAAGTGACCAGCCCGGCAGGACAGCGGCGTCCGTTAAGTGGATGTCCGCCTGCGGTGCGAGAACAATTTCTGTCCCGGAGCGGGACAGAATTCATTCAGTGTAAGGCAACAAAAATGCGAAACGCACGATTAGAGAAACGCACGCCCATTGGCACTCGATGTGCAATTAACCGCTGGCGCGCACAACGAATTTCTGACACCATGGCAACAACTTCGGAACTACCACCTACAATGAAAGCGAAACCTGTACTCCCTACCTTCATTGGTCTGATTCTGTGCACACTGGTTTGCCTCGCCCAGGCACAACCGGCGACTGAATCCGCCTCCACCAACGCCGTGGCCGCGGACCCGCAAGCCGAAATCTCGCTGATTGAGTTCCAAGACTTGCCGCTCACCAGCGCCATCGAGAACCTGGCCCGGCAGGCCAAGCTCAATTACATCTTGGACCCCGACCTGCCCTACGGTCAGCCAGCAGCCCCCGGCCAACCCGCCGTGCCCCAACCGAACATCTCGGTGCGCTGGGAGAAAATCACGGCCGAGCAGGCGCTCGCCGCTTTGCTGACCACTTACAAGCTCCAACTCGTTGACGACCCGAAGACCCACGTTTCGCGCATCGCCAAGAAGAGCCCGGACGCGCTCGAACCACTGATCACCCGCACCATTCAACTTAAGTACACCGGCGTGACGAACATGATTGGTCCGGTGCAAAGCACACTCTCGGACAAACGCAGCAAAGTCGTCGGTGATCAACGCACCAGCCAACTCGTGCTCGTCTGCACTGAAAAGGAATTAACTTCGGTCGAAGAACTCGTTGGCCGTCTTGATCTCCCCACCCGCCAGGTGCTCATCGAAGCCCGCCTCATGGAAGTCAACAGTAACCCGAGCAGCTTGAAAGGCATTGATTGGTCCGGCACACTGCAAGCGCAGAGCTTTAACTTTGGCAATGGTGGTCCGCAGCAGGCGTCCACCGTATTCCAAGCCCCGGGATCGCCTGTCACCCTGCCGGGAGGACGCACCATTACCCCTGAATACACCACCGCCACAACTGCTGGTGGCGCCAGCGCGGGCAGCGGCAGCAGCGGCGGTTCCAGTGGCGGGTCTGGCGGCACGGGTGGTGGCACCATCCTTGGTGGCGCCGTTCCCAACATGCTTTCTGTTAACACGCTGGCCGGCCTTTCTCCGGCCATTGGATTCCTCAACGCGGACGGCGTGCACGCGGTACTCTCCTTCCTGAATGCCGACGCAGACACCCAGGTTATTTCCACTCCGCGCGCCGTCACGCTGGACAACGAAACCGCCGACCTTTCCGTCACGCGCGCTGTGCCGATCTTCAAGAACACGGCTGGCACGCAAGGTTCGCAAGGTGGCAGCGAAGTTCAATACACCAACCTCGGCACGATTCTTAAAGTCACCCCGCGCATCTCGGCCAACGATTACATCTGGCTGAAAGTTGTGCCGGAAGTTTCCAGCGTCTTCCGCACGGTTTCGCGCACGGTTAACGGCCAGGTCAGCCAGGCCGACGAATATGACATCCGCAAGATTGAGACGCAGGTCATGATTCCCAGCGGCAACACGCTGGTCATGGGCGGCCTGATGTCCGAACGCACCCGCAATGCCTACACCAAGGTGCCGATTCTCGGCGATGTGCCGCTGCTCGGCCGGGCGTTCAGTTCCGAATCCAAGTCGCGCGACAAGCAAAACCTCCTGATCTTCATCACTCCCACGGTCGTGAAGGACAGTGACTATCAACCGGCGAAGTCGAATTTCTTGAAGAGCCGGCCGACCGAAGCCCGCGGGGGTCTCGACACCAGCAATCCTTACAACAGTGCCCGCCGCTTCGATTGGAGCAATCCGGAGGCGACTCCCTACGATCAAGCGGCGTTTGACGACGCTGCCACCTGGTCCACCCCTCCCCCGCGGAGTTCCACCGCGAAGCCTTAACCTCCGTGTTGACCCAGCAACCAAGTCAATTAGTTGACGCGTATGAAAAACAAGTATTTACAGCACCTCGGGGCTGACGGCGCATTGGGAGCGCTGGCCGCCCGCTGCAAGGTGGCGGCGCTGGCGGGATTGCTTCTCGCAGCAACGCTGCCGATGGCGGCGATGCCGACGGTTGACACCATGACGGGTGGACCGTGGCAGGGCAACCCGCTCTACTACGGCTACGTTGACGGCGGCACCGCCGGCGAAGCCCAGTTCCACACCCCTTATGCGCTCGTCCTCGACGACTCCGGTGAGAGTATGTTTGTGGCCGATCGTGATAACAACGCCATCCGCTTCATTGATGCAGATGCCGGCCAGACCTACACCATGATCACCCAATGGCTGAACAAGCCGGTGGGTATCGCGCGGGACAGTTCCGGCAACATCTACGTTTTGAACCGTGGAAATGGCAACAACGGCAACGTACTCACGTTCGACATGTACGGCGACTTCGTGGCGACCAATGCCGTCGCGCTGACGAACGCCAACGGGATGGCCCGCGATATCAACGGCAACCTGTACCTCACGGTCCAGAACAACACGGTGATTCGCGTCACTCCGGCAGGCGTCAAATCCGTCGTCGCCACCGTGCCGCATGCGGGAGCTGTGTTGCGCGGTTTGACGGTCAAGTACAACGGCTTGCTCGCTGTGTGCGACTCCGGGCGGCACGGCATTTACCTGATCAACCCCAATACGGGAGTGATCACCACCAATGCTGGCTTCCATGGCGCCGGCGATTTCAGCCTGCCAAACAACACCGCGTCCGCCGCCAGTGCCAAGTTCAACCAGCCATACGGGGTGATCGAGGCAGGTGACGGCAACCTCGTGGTTTCGGACTTCGGGAATCACCGCGTGAAATACGTTCTGGCCAGCGGGGTAGTGACGAATCTTTACGGCGTGAGTTCTAATTACTGGCTTGGGCCGTTGAATGTCAGCCAGGGAATTTTCCCAGGTTGGTATGACGGCACTGTGGCGATTCCTGATGCGCAGGGTGGCGTTGAAGCTCGTCAGCCGGTCGGCTTGGCGCTTGCCTCAGATGGCACGCTGTATGTGACCGAAATCTATTACCACCTCATCCGCAAGGTCACGAGCACCGGTCTTCCGCCGCCACCGCCACCACCGCCGGGTGCACCGACCATTATTTCGGTGACGACCAACTCGGGATCGGTGGCGCTGACATGGTCAGCCGTTCCGAATTCGACGAATTACTTCGTAAAGCGCTCCACAACCAGTGGCGGCCCCTACACGATTATCGCCGCAGTCAATCTTACCAGCTACAACGACACCGCCGTCATCAATGGCAGCACGTATTACTATGTGGTTTCTGCCTCGAACACGGGCGGCGAAGGCGCGAACTCAGCCGAGGTCGTCGCCACTCCTCCCCTGCCCCCGGTGCCAGACCCGCAAATTGGTTACGTCGATTTTCCGCCGTTTGACTATTTGTCGGTTTTCCATCCGATCTCATCCGTGGTGTTGAACAATGATGCCCACATCGTCATCGTTGGTGCGTTTGGCAGCCAGACCTTTTACACCTTCGGCAACACCTCCACGAACGGCATTCCGAATCCAACCACGGCTTCCGCGTCTGCCCCGTCGGGCTATGTCGATGGACTGAGCGAAGGCACCGTGAACGCCAATTACGCCGTTGCCCAAATCATGCCCGATCTGACGATCAAGGCTTTTGGCCACAAGAGCGACGGCAGCCCCAACAGCGCAACCGTTCAAGCGCGATTCCAGTTTGTCACCGCCAATCCGGTTATCACCGGGGATAACGCCGCGCTCTTCCGCATCAGCGATATCACCCGCGGCGCACAATTATACTACACGCTGGATGGTACGGATCCGTCGGCCACCAACGCCGGCGCGTTCGAATTGGCGCCTTTGCCCGACCCCACAAATTCGTGGACGGTTTCCCTGTCCTTGACCACCAATACGCTTTTCAAAGTACGGGCGTTTCGTAACAACTACCAGCCGAGCGCGGTGGTCACGGCCACGTTCTCGGTGACGAATTTCCAGGCGAACAAGCTTACGTTCGGATTCGCCGCCGGTGAAGCATCCAGCGACTTCATCGCCTCGCCCGGCCAGTACTTCTATGCGCCGGTCACGCTGAGCAGTCTGCCCGGCACTCTCATTTACAGCCTGCAATTCAACATGACTGTCACCAATGCCGGTGCGAATCCTGGTCCGGTGGTCCGCCCCGGCGCGATGAGTTTCAATTCCTTCCTGGAAAAACCCATCCCGGGCACGTCGCCACCCATCTATGAGCGGATTCCGCCGTTGAGTTTCTCGGCCTATGCCCAGAATCCGCCACCGCTTTCCTCCATTGTTTATTACGATGGCTTGCCCTTCGTGGACATGTCCTTCATTAACACCAACGTGAATCTTCTGGGCGTTGGCTGGCTGGAACGCCTCACCCAGACCAACCTTTACGACACCACGAAGCAGGACCTGGTTAAGTATTCACAGCCACACGATACCCTCTTCGACGGTAACAACGGCAAAGTAGTTGTTGGCGGATATGCGTTCGAAGTGCCGACCACAGCTTTGGTCGGTAATACGTATCGCATCCAACTTGGAGAAGCCTCCGCCACCGCCGACGGTATTGGTGGCCCCAGTGGAGCGGTTTTCATCTCTACGCCCACAAATGGATCGCTTGCCTCCGGTACTATCAACGCCGTGAAGGAAGTCACCGTCGGTCAGCGCAAATATCTGGCCGGCGATAGCGCGCCGTTCCGCTGGTTCAACGCCGGCGATTTCGGCAACACCAACCTCGATAACAGTGACGTTATGCAGGTGTTCCAATCGGCGATCTATGGCTTGAACAATCCGCCCTACGACCCGAAGTCATGGAATGGCACGGGTTACACCAACGTCAGCGACTTCTTCGACGCCATGGATTCTTGCGGTTACACCTATGCCATCGCGCCCGGTGGATATCTGGTGCCCGACACCAATATCACGGACGTCGCTGTCTTGAACGGATTGTTCGATGGCAACGACTCGATGATCAACTACATCGGCTTCGGTGACGGCAAATTGGATGTATGCGACATCTATGTGACGTTCCGCCGTTCGCTGGATCCGAGCCTGGCCCGATTCCGGCGCTTTTGGACCAACGGCGTTCGTGGCGCCGAAATGATGAGTGGCGTGGCGCCAGCACCCCTGGCCGCCCCTGCCCTGTCCCGGACTGCCTTCGTCAGCTTCAGCAGTGCTGACGCCAGCGCCTCTGCGGGACAAATGGTGCAAATTCCCGTGAAAGGCTCGATTGCCGGCACTGATCCGGTTCGCAGCCTCGCGCTCAGTCTCTCGGTGGAGCCGCTGGAAGGTGCTCCCGCCCTGACCGCGCCGGTTCAATTCAGCGCCAATCCCGCGCTCGGTGCACCCGCTCTCACGAGTTCCCGCACCAAGGGCGAGTACGCGGCCACTTGGCTGAACAACAACACCAGCGGCCTGACCGGAGACGCTACCTTGGGTACGCTCACCATCCAAATTCCGGCGGGCGCATCGAGCTCCGCAGCCTATGCAGTTCGTTTCCAACACGCCTCGGCTTCGCCCAACGGCCTGGCTTCGTTCCCCAAACGAACGAAGACCGGCTTGGTCACACTGGCCGACCGCTCTGGCTCGTCTTGGAACGATGGCATCTCGGACGCCTGGCGGTTGCGCTATTTCGGCAGCATCAACAACCTGCTCAGCGCGGCCACGGCTGATGCCGATGGCGATGGCGTGGACAACAAGCATGAATATCTCGCAGGCACGGATCCCAACGACGCCGCTTCCATGCTCAAGTTGAAAACGGGCAAGGGTCAGAATCAACAAGTCGTGGTTCGCTGGCCGTCCGTTGCAGGCAAGCAATATGTCGTCGAACGGGCCACCTCCCTCTACTCCCCTGTTTGGACGGCCATCAGCACCAACAGCGGTACTGGCTTGGATATGCAGTATCAGGATAGCGCTACGGGCAGCAACCCCCGCTTCTATCGCGTGCGGGCGCAATAGTCTGAATCACCTCAAACTCAAAGCGCGGACTTCGGTTCGCGCTTTTCTTTTTGTGATTGGAGTTTCCGGTCGCTGCCGGTTCCATCCCGCAGCAATCCGCTAAAGCGAATTAACTAAAACTGTGGCCGTGTGGCCGAGACGCAGCACTCGCCCTCACCCTCACCCTCTCCCGCTGGGAGAGGGGATAGCCATTTTGGAAAATTTCTGAAAATTTTGGCGTCAGCGAGCCGCTGGCAGCGAGCCCTTGACCAGGACGCAGCACGCAGTTCTCCCTCTCCCGGCGGGAGAGGGCCGGGGTGAGGGAGAAGCTTCCATACGCATTATTCGGCTACAGTTTCATTGAAACCGCTCTAGTCCGCCGGGCCGGCCAGCTTACGCAGGTAATCGAACGAGAAAATACCACTGGCGTGACCGTCACCCCAGGTCGGCTGCAGCCCATAACCTCCCACCAGCAAGAAACTGCGCAACTCGAAAGCCGGCGGCGTCAGTGGCCGATCCGGCCCTTTATGGAGTTGTCCCAGAATGTCCACCTCCCCCTGGCAGCCGGCGCACGGACAAGCCCGCCGCAGTTGCTCCAAAGCCACGAAACTCTCGCAGCCATCGCTCCATTTGATCGCGAGTTCAGATCCGATTTGCTGAATGTCCACCGGTCGCATGCCTCCATCTTACAAGTCGGCTTCCAAAAACAAAGAGCAACTGCCCAATCCCGGATTCCAGGATGTGAACCCCCATAACAAGCCGGTGTTAGCTTTGACTAACTTTGTTCTTTGACACGAATTCTTATTGAATTACCTTCCACCCCATGAGCACCGAAAACGCCGCCGCCCCGAAGCATTCTGACTCGGGCTGGCGGCTCTCGACTTCGTCGCCCAGTCTGCCCGAGGCTCACCGCACCGTAACTGTTCCCCGCACATTAGGCTTTTGGCGCAAGCTCCTCGCCTTTTCCGGTCCCGGCTACCTGGTCGCGGTCGGTTACATGGACCCGGGCAACTGGGCGACGGATCTCGCGGGCGGTTCGTCGTTTGGTTACACGCTGCTGTCCGTCATTTTGATTTCCAACTTGATGGCGATTCTCCTGCAATCGCTTTGCGCCAAACTCGGCATCGTCACCGGCCGGGATCTCGCACAAGCATGTCGCGACCATTATTCGAAGCCCGTCACCATCGTCCTGTGGCTGCTGTGCGAAGTCGCCATCTGCGCCTGCGATCTCGCGGAAGTCATTGGCTCGGCGATCGCGCTGAATCTGCTTTTCGGCATTCCGCTCATCTGGGGTGTATGCATCACGGCGCTCGACGTGCTCGCCGTGATGTATCTCCAGAAAAAAGGATTCCGGCTGATCGAAGCGCTCGTCATCGCGCTCATTCTGACGATCGGTGCGTGCTTCCTTGCGGAAATAATTTTTTCGCGACCCAGTCTTGCGGGAATCCTCGGCGGGTTCGTTCCGAAATTCGAGATCCTGCGCAACCCGGAAATGCTCTACGTCGCCATCGGCATCCTCGGGGCGACGGTGATGCCGCACAATCTTTACCTGCACTCCTCCATCGTGCAGACGCGCAAATACGAGCAGAACACCGAAGGCAAACGCGAAGCCATCAAGTTTGCCACGCTTGACTCCACCATCGCGCTGATGTTCGCGCTGTTCATCAACGCCTCGATTCTCATCGTCGCCGCCGCCACGTTTTACGGCACGGAACACAAGGTCGCGGAAATTCAGGACGCTCACAAACTGCTCTCGCCCGTGTTGGGTGTGACTTTCGCGAGCACGTTGTTTGCGGTGGCGCTGCTGGCGTCGGGACAAAACTCCACGCTCACGGGCACGCTCGCGGGGCAAATCGTGATGGAAGGCTTCCTGAATTTGCGCCTGCGCCCATGGTTGCGCCGCTTGATCACCCGCCTCATCGCCATCGTGCCCGCGGTCATCGTCACCGCCATGTATGGCGAACGCGGCACGAACAACCTGCTCATCCTCAGCCAGGTCATCCTGAGCTTGCAGCTGTCGTTCGCGGTGATTCCGCTCGTGCTGTTCACCAGCGACCGCCGCAAGATGGGCGAGTTCGCCAATCCGCTTTGGCTCAAGAGTCTCGCTTGGACCGTGGCGATTGCGATCGCGGCTCTGAACGCCAAGCTGCTGTTCGATCAATTCCGTGGATGGTTCAACTGACATGAACTCCCTGAAGGCCATGCTGCGGACTGAAGCACGCGTTGCCTTCTCGCGGCGCGCGCAGCCGGTTTGGTTTCGCGTCGTGAAATGGAGCTGCATCATCGTCGGCGCACAACGCTATCACGATCGGTCTTGGTTTTGGTGGACACTGGCGGGCCTCGCAACCGCAGGCACGATCCTGCACCTGATCTACCGCCGGAAAACAAACGTCTGGACGCGTGCCTGGGGTGGGTGGAATGATCTCGCCGCTTTACGCGACTGACTGCGCCAACCCTCCCCGCCATGTATCGCAAAATCCTCGTCGCCCTCGAAAACAGCCGCGCGGACCAGACGTTGCTACCGCACGTGACAGAGTTGGCCACGCAAGTTCACGCCGAACTCCTGCTCGTTCACGTCGCCGATGGTTGGGCGGCGCGGCATTACGACCGATTGAAACTCACCGAGTCGCAGGAAATGAAGGAAGACCGGGCGTACCTGGAGAAGATCACGGCCGAATTGCGCGCGCAGGGTTTGCGCGTGGAATCCAAACTCGCCCTCGGCGACCCGCCGGAGGAAATTCTCAAGACCGCCGAGACCGAGCATTGCGATCTCATCGCGATGACCAGCCACGGCCATCGGCTGATTGGCGATCTACTCTTCGGCAGCACGATTCACCACGTGCGCCACAACACCACCATTCCCATCCTGCTCGTTCGCGCCGAGAAAGCCTAGCCTACCGTCTTAATCATGATCCTAATCATAATCTTAATCCTGCAGTCGGATTAAGATTAAGATGATGATTACGATTAAGGGGAAAGCAACTCCACCGCTCGCTGCAATTCGGCGTCCGTGTTGTAATAGTGCGGCGAGAACCGGAGATAACGCTGACCGGCGCGATCCATCCGCAGTGAAGCCACCACATTTCCCGCCAGCAACTTCTCGTGCAACGCCGCCACGTCCGCACCCGCACGGAAAAAGGTCGTGATGCCACTCGCGTTCACCGGCGTCGCATCGCCATTCAAGACGGTGTAGCCCTTAGCCTGCAACGCCGGCACGAGCCACGCGCGTTTGCGCAGCAACTCCGCCGCGATATTTTCCACGCCCAGTTCCGCCGTGAGTTTCAGCGCCGCAACCAGGCCGACCAATCCCAGCAAATTCGCCGAGCCGGCCTCGAATTTCTTCGCGCCGCTGCGCCAGACGATCTGTTCCTGTGACACAAAGTCCGGGCACCGCACGTTGTGCCAGCCGTAGAGCGGCGGATTCAGTTGCGCCTGCACTTCCTTCCGCACGTAAAGCACACCCGCGCCACACGGACCGAGCAGCCACTTGTGCGCGTCCGCCGCGAGAAAATCCACGTGCTCCACCGACGTCGGGAAGGCCCCGAGCGTCTGG
This sequence comes from uncultured Bifidobacteriaceae bacterium, assembly GCA_964456685.1. Classification (GTDB taxonomy): domain Bacteria; phylum Verrucomicrobiota; class Verrucomicrobiia; order Limisphaerales; family JADLHS01; genus CAYWCK01. Next base: position 17,621 of record CAYWCK010000013.1, read on the forward strand.
ATGCCGTCCACGCAAAACAAAATCCCGCGCTCACGCAGAAACTTCCCGATCACCTCATGCTCCAGCCGGTAGCCACTGATGAAATGACACGACGCCAGCGCCACGAGCCGCGTGTTTTCGTCCACCTGTCCCATCACATCGCGCGGGCGGATCACGCCGAGCTGCCGGATGTTCAGCAACCGCACCTGCACGCCGCGCTCGGCCAGCGCCAGCCACGGATACACGTTCGACGGATAATCGTCGTGGTAGATGACGATGTTATCGCCGCGCCGGAACTTGAGCCCGCTGGCTACGAGACTCAGCCCGAGCGACGTCGGCCCGACGAACGAAACCTCTTCCGGCTCGCAATGCAACAGCGACGCGGCCACAGCGCGGCCCTCGTGGAGCACAGCGGGAAACACCACGCCCTCCTGATCACTGGCGGCGGCTTGGGCGGCGTAATCCGCCACGGCGGACACGACGCGTTGCGTGAGCGGGCAATCCCCGGCGTGCGCGAGGAAAATCTTCCCGCGCGCCACGGGAAACTCCCGCTGGCGCAACGCTTCATCGGCGAGGATTTCGGCAATTGTCATGGCGCGAGGTTAACTTTGGGAACAGCACGGGCAAAGGGGGAATTGCTTTGGAAAGAGGCCGATGTTAAATGTTTGTTGTGAATGCAGGGCTAACATTTTGGGTGGCTTCTCTCGTTAGAAACGGTCTCATGATTCTCGTTTCATTGTTTGTTCAATGCCTCTTTGCACAGGGAACCTTTCGAAATCTGAACTTTGAGGCCGCTATCACGCCTTTCAATGCAACTGATCTCTATCATGCTCCGGTTGCAAAGGCTTTACCTTATTGGAGTGCATATCCTTTAGACGGCGCAGCCCAAGTGATATTTGACACCATTAACTTAGACGCAGCAGGAGTATCACTGCACGATTCGGCAGGGTATTCGCCGCCGATTCAAGGCAACTATTCACTCGGGCTTCAAGGTCCCTCGATTTACGTACCTAGCAACGGTCCCATTTTGTTTGCGCAGAGCGCCTACATCGCGCAATCCGGCACGATTCCCATCGGAAGTAAGTCCATTCGATTATTGTGGATGCCGGGGTCGATCATGGAAGTGAGCTTCAACGGACAGATTATCCCGATGACCGCCCTCGGCTCCCTCGGCAGTTATGATTGGATGGGCGGAGACATTTCGATGTTGGCAGGCCAATACGGCGAACTCAAATTCGAGACCAAACGACAAATGGGAGCTTTCTTCGACAGCATCCAATTCTCGGATCAATCAATCCCTGAACCAAGCGTTGGCCTGCTATTCATTCTGGCTGCGTTGAGCCTATTCGTTGGAAAAGCAAAATGTCGGGCGACCTAAATGAATATATCAGTCAAGATCGGGAGCACACTACGCTTCCGACTGCCTGCAAACCCGGCGCGCACCGAAGGCAAATCAGGCTTTGCCACAAGCTGACAATCTAACCGCAGAGGCGCAGAGCTATTCGGAATCTGCCTCGGCGTCTCGGCGGTGAACTACGGCCCGATGGCTTGATTGACTTGCTGGAAGTAGCCCATCCAGAACCCGATAATTTTCCACGCGATGATGAGCATGATGCCGAAGTAGATGAGTCGCGGCAGCCATTGCGAGAAGGCGTGGAGTTTGCGCGTGCCTTCCTCGCTGTAATACTTCCGCAGTTTCTTCAGCGAATCGTCGAGCGAGCCGCTCACTTCGCCGGTGTGGTAGAGGTTAGCGAACATTTCGGGAAACCAACTGCTGCGGCTCACGGCGTCCGCCGGCGTCATGCCCGCGAGCAGATCCGCTTTCCAGGAATTTACCGTGCGTCGCAGGCCGGGTGATCCGCACGCCGCCGCCGCCAGTTGCCACGCTTCAATGATCGTTACGCCCGCGGCAATAAGCGCTTCGAGCGCCGCGGCCAGTCGCGCAAGGGCCAGGTAGCGTCGCGCCGTGCCCAGCACGGGCACCGGCAACGTGATCCACTCCATGAAGCCGCGCCAGGTTTCGCCGTGGCGGCTTTGTCCCGCGTAGATGATGGCCAACGTCACCGCATAAACCGGCAGCAACACGCCAAAGGTTTGCGCGAGGTACACAACCCAGTTGCCGGTGAGAAAGAATTGCGAGAACGGAAAGATGAACACCGCGAAGTGAAACAGCGCCACGGGATACGCGAGGTCCGCGATGACCTGCCGGGCGATACGGGCGCGGTCGGCATAGTAATCGGCCAACAAGCGGAAGCAACCGTCGAGTCGCCCGCTACGTTCGCCGGCGTCAATGAGGGCGTAATCGAATTCGGGCAACCAGTCTCCGCCCTGGCGCAACGCCTCCGTGAGTGTGCTCCCCTGCCCGACCGCGAGCACGGTTTCCCGCAAGGGCACGCGAAAGGCCGACGAGGGTGGATGCCGATGGAGATTTTCCAGGGCGCGGAGAATGTCCACGCCGGCGGCGGTCAGTTGAGCAAGCTGGTGGTACAGCTCGGAGCGCTGGGTGAATTGTCCGGGCGTGACGATGAGCGGCATGGGAACCGCCGTTCGTCGTCTCAGGCCGCAACGCGGTCGAGGCTGGCTTTGAGGTCGCGCTTACCGCGCGCGCCGACGATTTGATCCGCGACTTCGCCTTTGTTGAACAGCAGCAGCGTGGGGATGGCGCGCACACCGTATTGCGCGGCAAGGCCCTGATGATCGTCAATGTTCACTTTACCGATCGTGACCTTGTCTTTGTATTCGTCGGCGAGTTCGTCAAGGAGCGGCGCGATCATTTTGCAGGGACCGCACCATTCGGCCCAGAAATCCACCAGCACCGGCCTGGCAGATTTCAATACGTTGGCGTCAAAGTTTTCCTGCGTGAGGGTAACAATCAATGGAGAAGCCATGCGTAACTCGAATTAAAGCGTAAAGGTTGCAACCAACAAATAGTTCAGTTGGTCTGAATGAACCACTGGAGGTAAACCACGGAACCAACCGCGACCAGACCGACGATCGCAGCCGCGAGGGCCAAGCCGACATCGAGTCCGCTGACGCTCTTGGCGGCGGGGGCCGCGGCGGGTCGTGGAGCGGGCGCGGCGGCAGCAGCGGGCTTTTGGGCGACGGGGGCGGAGGTGGCGCGTTGCAAAGTAGGCGCAGCCGGAGCGGCGGGCGCGGGCGCAGCGGCGGGGGCCGAAGAGGCACCAGTCGGTCCACCCGGCGGCAGCGTCGGCAGCTTGATGGTGGGGGCAGCCGTGGGCTTGGGCGGCAAATTGATGCGGACCGTTTCCTTCTTGGGTTGGACCTTGCCAGTTTCCTTTTTCGGGGGAACGGCACCGGCGGGAATGTTGGGCATGTTTTCGGCCATAAAATTCTTGAGTCAGAATAAGTCGCGGCGGGGTGGTGTCAAATTGTAATTCCAAAAACAAAACCGGGCCGGCCTCGCGGCCGGGCCCGGCGCAGAATGGGCTTTGAGCCCTCAATAGCGATCGCGACGAGGACCACGATCACCCCGGTCGCCACGGTCGCCCCAGTTATTTTGGCGGGGCGGACGCTCTTCGCGCGGGCGGGCAACGTTGACGGTGAGGGAGCGGCCTTGAAATTCCTTGTTATGGAATTGCTCCACGGCCTTGGAGGCTTCTTCGGGGGAGCCAAATTCCACGAATGCGAAGCCGCGAGATTTGCCGGTGACCTTGTCGAGCATGAGGTTGACGGAGGTCACCGCTCCCGCCTGGGCAAAATAATCCTGGAGATCGTTTTCGCCCGTTTGGTAGGAGAGGTTGCCTACGAAGAGCCTGGTTGGATTGCTCATACGATGGGATGTTGCGCGCTCAAGAAACCGAGTGGGAGGACTGCACAGGCAGGATCACTGATGTCGCTTTCACTTTGGGGGACAATCTGTCTTTCTGACACCAACACTTTTTATTCTTGGAACGACAGGCGATTTTTTTAGCAAAGCGCCTCCGGGAGTCAACAAGAGATTGGCGGAGACACACCCGAGGGCAGAAAATGCAAATTGACCGGGCCCGGGCGCATTGCTAGCTTTCGCCTCCCTGCAAACTCGGGAATTTATGCGACACACAATCTCAGTGCTGGTGGAAAACAAGTTCGGCGCGCTCACGCGCATCGCCGGCCTGTTCAGCGGCCGCGGCTACAACATTGACACCCTCAACGTCGCGCCCACCCACGATTCCACCGCGTCGCGCGCGACCATTGTCACGCAGGGAGACGAAGCGACGCTGGAGCAAATCGTCAAGCAACTCAACAAGCTCCCCGACGTGCTCGAGGTGCGGGATTTCCGCTCCGACGAATACGTGGACCGCGAACTGGTGCTCGTGAAGGTGCAGGTGGACTCCAAATCGCGCGCCGAAGTCATGCAGGTGACGGATATTTTCCGCGCCAAGATCGTGGACGTGCAGCCGAAGAGCCTGACCATTGAAATCACCGGCAACGAGAGCAAGGTCGAGAAGTTCATCGATTTGATGAAGAGCTTCGGCATCCTGGATCTCACCCGGACCGGCAAGGTCGCCATGCCGCGGAAATAATTTTAACCAAGCCAACCCAACTCATTCATGCCCGCAAAAGTCTATACTGAAAAGGACGCGAAACCCGCTGTCCTCAAAAACAAAACCCTCGCCGTGCTCGGCTTCGGCTCGCAAGGCCACGCCCACGCGCTAAACCTCAAAGAGTCCGGATTTAAAGTCATCATCGGCCTCTATGAAGGCAGCAAGTCCATTGCGGTGGCCGAGGAGAAGGGCTTCAAGGTTTATCCCACTGCCGAAGCCGTCCGCCGCGCCGACGTGATCATGGTCGCGCTGCCCGACACCAAGCAACCGGCGGCGTACAAGAAGGACATCGAACCAAACCTCGCCCCGGGAAAGACGCTGTTGTTCTCGCACGGATTTTCGATTCACTTCAAGACCATCGTCCCGCCGAAGAATGTCAACGTGATCATGGTCGCCCCGAAAGGGCCGGGCCACATCGTTCGCCGGCAGTACACGGAAGGCAAAGGCGTGCCGAGCCTGATCGCCGTTTACCAAGGCGGCAAAGCGGCGAAGGAAATTGCCCTCGCGTGGGCGCACGGCATCGGCGGTACTCGTGCCGGTGTCATCGAAACCAACTTCAAAGAGGAGACTGAAACGGATCTGTTCGGTGAGCAAACGGTGCTTTGCGGCGGCGCCAGCGCGTTGGTGCAGGCCGGTTTTGAAACGCTCGTCGAAGCGGGTTACTCGCCGGAGATGGCCTACTTCGAGTGCCTGCATGAATTGAAGCTCATCGTGGATTTGATGAATGAAGCCGGCATCAGCGGCATGCGCTTCTCGATTTCTGAGACCGCCAAGTGGGGTGACGTCAGCGTCGGACCGAAAATTATCGACGCAAGCGTTAAGAAGCGGATGAAGGTGGCACTCAAAGACATTCAGTCCGGCAAATTTGCCCGCCAGTGGGTGAAGGAATACCAGACCGGCTACAAGCGCTACAACGCGCTGCTCAAGAAGGGTGAACAGCACCCCATTGAGAAGACCGGCGAACGCCTCCGCGCCATGATGCCGTGGATGAAGAAGCGCTCGATCAAAGGCGCGCAGGCCGCTTATTGATCGCAGCCTGTAAATCGCGAAATCTGTCAACCGCCGCTGGAGTTCCAGCGGCGGTTTCGCTTTGGCGAGCAACCAAGGAATCCGCGTGGTGTTGGTATCGTCATGAAATTCTGGCCCTGTGCCGTGTTTGCATTTTCTGCCCTCGTAACCGTAAGCGCCATGGCAAACCCGGATCTGGGATCGAATCCGTTCCAGACTATTGCGAGGAGCAATGCCTTCCGCATGCAACCGCCGCTCCCCACCGAAACCCGACAGGTCCAGACCTTGCCGCCGCCACGAATCATGTTGTTGGGCATTGTCCGCATTCGGAACCAAAAGCAAGTTTTGCTCAAGTCGGTGGCCGCCCCTAATCCGCGAGAGGAAGCGCGCGAACTGTTTGCGATATTGGGCGAAGGCGAAAGTTGTAGCGGCATCCAGGTTCGGGAGATAAATCAACGCACGCACACTGTTTGTTTCCAGAATCATGGAGAGGAGCAGTGGCTGAGTCTTGAAAGTGATTCGGCCAAACCGTGCGCCGATCCAAGAACACCACCAGCAGTTCCGCCCAAACCTGCCCCAATCAAACCGCCCATCCACCTGCCTGAATACGATCAGACGCCACGTAAGTGAGTCGCTCCGGCGGCGGGGCAGTCCCACCTTGGTGTGGTTGAATTTCGGAAGGTTCGCTGGTGATCAATCGGGCCGCGAAACCATTTTTTCCCAGTGGTGTTTGAAAGCAGGAACGATATATTCAGCCTATGAAGCACGGTGGTAAGGTTTTGATCGGTCTGGCCGGTGGCCTGATGTTGGGTCAGCCGCTTTTCGGGCTTACGCCCGAGGGAGGCAACCCCTACGCCACCATCGCAGACCGGAACGTGTTTGCACTGAAGGCGATTCCACCGCCCCCGCCGCCGCCAGATCCCAACGTGACCCCGCCGCAGAAAATCACCCTGCTTGGCATCGTCACGGTCTTCGGCAAACAGGAGGTTCTTTATCGGACCATGGCTTCCGCCAAGCTTGGGGAAGCGCCCAAGGAAATGACCTTCAGCACTGCCGTGGGCGGCCGCGACGGCGAAGTGGAAATTCTGGAAGTGGATCGTGCCGCGGGCAGCGTGAAGGTTAAAAATCACGGGGCCGAGCAAACCTTGACGCTGGAAAAAGACGGCATGAAGCCCGCCGGCACCGCACCGCCCGTCGGCGTGCCGGCGATTCCGGGCATTGTCCCAGTGCCAGCGCCCGGCGGTGGCGTGCCGGGTGTACCCGGAGTGCCCACGGCTGGTGCCATTCCGATGCCCATGCCGACTCCGGCAAACGCAGGCGGTGTAACGACCTTTGGTGGCGCGGCGACTCTGAAGCGCGAACTCCGCGTTACGCCGACTACGGCAGCCGGGTATTCGGCAGCGTCCGGCACTTCCGCCGGTAGCGTGGTAATGCCCGGGGCCGGAACATCGCCGAATCACATGCGTAACTGGCCGCCAGAAAACACCGGCCTGACGCCAGACGAACAGGCGTTAAGCCACATTATTCAGAACACCGCCAACAAGGCAGCGATCGAACGTGGTGAAATGCCGCCGTTGCCTGCGCCGCCGCTGCCGACAAAGTAGAAGTTGTTTTCGTGGCAACCCGTTTATCGGAGTTGAAAGGGTTTTCCGCGAACTGTTCGCAAGTGAGCGGAAACTGAGGCGAGCTGCTTTCCTAAGCTGACGGCAATTTCTTCTTCGCTGGATCGTCCGCAACCTCGCAGTCTTGTGAAGCCGGCTACTGCTTCTCCAAGCGAACAACCATTGTCCGCTTCACCGGACGATCACTCGATAGAACCTTTTCGTCACGCCGGTGGTGATGTGGTCGCTGCGAAGCATTTCACCAAGGCCCATGTTGGTCGCCACCGGCGTCCATGCCGCATCGGCGAGGTCGTCTTTGTATTCGACAACATAGGTCGAGCCCGTCGCTCCGAAATAATGGAACGAGAAGGTGGTTGAATCACCCACCATGTTCGTGAGCGTTGGCGGCACAAGCACGCGCAGCGCGGCCGGTGCACTGGTGACCGCTCCGTAAAGGTTGGTGATTACCGCCCAGTAGTTCCCAGCATGACCCGTGGTTGCGCTGCCAATGACATGGAAACTTCGAGTCGAGCCCGCAATCTCGCCGCCATTAAACCACCACTGATAGGCCAGCGACTCTCCTTCAGCCTGGACGGCAAACGTCACCGCGCCTCCCACCGCCGTAGTTTGATTCGTCGGTTGCGCGACAATACTCACCGCGCCGACTTCGACCGCGCCAATTTCGCTGTGCAACCCCGCGGGGCGGTGATTACCCCGCTGATCAAAATTAGGCGCGGCGGCATCAGCCCCGGCATCAAGCGCAGGACTGCCGCTCAAGGGGAGCATGGTTTTGGTAGGACCGCCGTTATCTGCGAGCGAGCCCAGTTTGGGATCCGTATTCGTGCGGCTGTTGGCGCTAAAAATCAAAGTCTTATCGGCGCAAATGTTGTTCCCGGCATCGGTCACCGAACCGTAGCCCGCCCCGCCGCTCAGGCCCGCGGCGATCGCCGAATTCTTCAGCCACAAAGTGCTGCCAAAATTCGCCACATTACCACCGTAAGCGTTACCCACCTTCCCGTCCGAACCCGGGTAAGTGCCCGTACCGGGACTGCCATTCGTGCCTCCGGTTACACTGCCGCCGGCGAAGCTGCAATTTACAACGGAGATATTGCCCGCATTGTAGAGACCGCCTCCGCGGCCATCGCCACCATCGCCGCCATCACCAGCCACGGTGCCTCCGTTGCCGCCATCGGCCCCGCGACCGCCCCGCGCTTGATTGGCGGAGAGCGTGCAATTGGTGAGGACAACACTCGTGCCCGCGTTGCAAAGGCCGCCCCCGTAACCGCCGCCCCCACGGGCGCCGTCAGAACCGTTTCCGCTCGTATCCATGCCGCCAGCGGCGCTGCCCCCGCCGGTGACAACATTATCGGCCCAAGTGCAGTTTACGAATTGCGCGATTTGTGCCGCGTAAGTCCCCGCCCCCATGCCGGCACCGCCGGTACCACCAATGCCTTTGCGGCTGACAAAGGCTCCGGACCCATTTGTTCCGCCCACACCGCCGCTGCCGCCGGTAGCGGCGTTGCCTTCAAAACTGCAATCGCGAACCAACAAGTTTCCCGAACTAAAAATCGCCCCACCGAGCCCTGCCCCGCCCGCGCCGCCGTTTCCGCCATCGCCGCCGCGGGTGGAACCGTTGCCGCCATTACCACCCACACCGCCTTCGCCACCGAAGGCCCGGTTTTTTTGGAAAATCGAATGCACCGCCGTGAGGCTGCCGAAATTGCAGATGGCGCCGCCCCGGCCCACCTGGCCGTTGCTCCCCGCTCCGCCATCGTCACCGATGGTGCCGCCATCACTTCCCGAGCGGCCGGCGACGCCGTTGCTGGGGAGGGCGTGATTGTTGGTGAAAACACAGTTCGTGACGTACGCCGCAGCGTTCGAGCCCACAAGAATGGCGCCCCCGTTCGTGCCGCGCCCGCTCTCCAGACGGAGACCAATGAAACTCACCGCCGCATTGGAAGCCACTTCGAACAACCGCACGCCGTTGGAGAAGGTCAGGGAACTGTAAACATTGGTCACATAACTCACGTTGGTGGTGCTGGAGGTGTTCGTCGTGCAGTTGACGTTGGTGAAACACGTGATGAGGTCAAAGTTCGTGACGCAATTGATGTTCGTCAAACAGCTGATGCTGTTGGTGCTCGTGATGTTAGTGGTGGCGACGATATTCGTGGTGCTGTTGAGGGAGGAAGAAAGGAGCGAACGGAAACTGACATTGTGCCCCGCGCCATCCAAACGGGTGGTCAACGTAAAACGGATGGGGTTCGTGATGAGGATCTGGCAATCCTGGTTGAAGGAAACGTCCCCGCCGCCCGCGATGGCGTTTTCCAAGTCTGCCTGCGTGCAGCCGGTGACCACTCCGTCAGCTAACACTGGTGTTGCTCCGAGCGCGGCCAGCATCATGCAGAGCCCAACGTGGCGGCAAAGCCTCCGTTTGATTCTGTCAGTGAATCCCCACATGGCTGCTTTATTACGCAGGCAATCGTCTACTCAGGCACGGGCAGGAACCCGGCCTCGTCACGAGTGGAGGCTGGCTTCGTCGGGGTCGCTGCTCCCTGGGTCGGGGTGACGATCGTGCCCAGTTTCTTGTCCGTGCTCTTCACCCGGCGCTCTTCGTCTGCCTCGCTCTCCGCTTCGGCACGGCGAATGCCCGGCAGCCGGGATTTCTCGATGGCAGTCTGGGCCGCGGCCAATTGCGGTGTGCGCAACACGGTCGGACGCATCAACACCATCAATTCATTGCGCGTCTTGTTCTTGCTGTTGCTGCTGAAGAGCGGCCCGAGTAGCGGAATATCCTTCAGCACGGGGACGCCCGATTTGTTTTCCGTGCCGCTGGAGCGGATGAAACCGCCGAGCATGATGGTTTCGCGATCGCCCACGGCCACTTCGGCCGAGAGCGTACGACTCGTGGTGGTCGGCACGTCGCCAACGCCCGTGATGGGCACCGAGCCGCTGATTTCATCAATGGCCTCGTCAATTTTCATCACCACGAGACCGTCCTGGTTGATGTACGGCGTGACGGTCAATTGGATACCCACGCGGAGTTGTTGATACGAGGAACTCGGACCGCCGCCATAGCCGCCGCCATAATACGTCCCGCTGACATACGGAACAGTGCTGCCAATAAAGACTGATGCGGCCGTTGCGTGCGACGTCATGATGCGGGGCTTCTGCACCACCTTGACGTTGCTGTCGCTCGCGACGGCGGACAAGGTCACATCCAGATCATTGCCAAAGTGAGCGAGGTAGCTGAAGCCGCCCGGCAAACCGCCACTGGTGCCGTTGGTCAGCACGCTGAAGGCACCGTCGGTCAGGAAACCGGTGTTGTTGATCGCGCCGATGCCGGTGAAATTTCCCGCCAGCGTGGGGTTCTTCTGCAGATAGCTTACGCCCAGACTGTGTCCGTCCGTGAGTGTCACATCCAGGATGATGGTTTCGATCAACACCTGGGCCAACACCACATCCAGTTGGGCGATGATTTTCTTGATCGTAATCATGTCCTGGCGCGACGCGAAGACCATCAGCGAATTCGAGCGAACATCCGCCACGATCTTGTTCGGCCCGATGATCTGGAACTCGCCCGAACCGCTGGTGCTCGTCTTGGAGGCGCGACTGATGATCTGGTTGATGCGGTCGCTGAAGCTAGCTGTGCTCGAGGGTGTGCCGGACGGATTGTTGCCCATGGGATTGACCTGACCGGGAATCGAAGTGGAGCCGGGAGAATAACCGCCCACGCCCGGTCGCGTCCCGATGCCGGAGGTGCCACCGGCTGCCCGCGTACCCACCGTGGTGGTGGAGCCGCTGCCGCTCAGCGCGCTCAGCGCGCTCGCGATTTCCTCCGCCTTGGCAAACTTGATCGGAATGACCTCCGACTCAAACTCGGATTGGAAAGCGATGTCCACGCGTTCGATCATTTCCAACATGCGCTTCACGTTTTCCGTCAGGTCGCGCAGAACCAGAATCTGGCTGCTGTCCAAAGCCACGCTGGTATTCATCTTCTGGAACGGCGCCAGCAAGGGCAGCATTTCTGAAGGCTTCACAAACTTGAGCTGGACGATGTAAGTGACGTACTGACCGAACTCAGGAAGCTCGACCGAATTCGTAACCACCATGGGGCGCTGGCCGGCTTGAATCGCCTCCGCCAGCGGCACCGCTTTGACGAACTTGGTGTCCACTGGAATCAAACCGACGTTATTCATCGCGAACAAGGCCTCGAAAGCCTGCTTCGCTTCACTGCGGGTAAGTGGCGTTTGATTGACGAAGAATACCGGCGATTTCAACGCCGCTTCAACCGTTGGCGAACGCAGCACGTTGCGCCCGTCCAGTTCGGCGTAGTACTTGGTCAGGATCTGATCCAACGTCGCGCCGGTGAGTTGCAGATCGCCCGGTTTGAAAAAAACCTCTTCC
>CAYWCK010000014.1:0-28834 GCA_964456685.1 uncultured Bifidobacteriaceae bacterium
CCCAGGCCAATCTTCCCTGGCGAAGGCCTCAACAACGTCCCGAATAACTCAGCACAAACTTGTAACGCAGAATGCCGAGACAGCGCGCCCGGTTGATCTCTTGCTTGTTGTACCAGCCCTGGCAGGTGGCTTCCCCAAGGATCGTTTTCCGGCGCTGGGCGACAGCTTCGGCCAGTTGCTGGCTCAGGTCATGCCCGCCGCACAGACATTCCTGGCTTGAGCAATCCAAACGGAACACGGATCGGGCATTGGCGATGTTGGCCGTGTATTTTAGCTCGCCGGTCTGGTGGCCGCCTCCCGGCGCAAGATAGGCCAGATGCACCGTGAGCGACTTCAGCGTGGGGAACTTCTCTGCCAGGCTGGCCGACGCCATGACGCGCTCGTGTTCCTGCTTCCGGTATTCGACGCGGAGATTGGGCTTGGGAGGTGGCATGTTGAAGGAGGGGCCGGGGTCAATGGCGGGTTATTTGAGCCGCCACGTGATCCACGCGTTGTTCAGATCGTCAGGCGACATTTCCAGTTTCACGCGTTATCCCACCGTAAGGCGCCCGCATCGTTGGTGCATTTTGCCGCAGCTGGTAAACAGGGCCAGAAGTTCTCCAGCCGGAACCTCGTTCCGGGCAGCAAGAATTCCATCGGGCCTTCTACTTCAATATGCTCTTCTTTCATCCAGTCTGCGGGCTGAACAAAGTTGCCGTAATTCGCGATGCCCGGTGGACGGGCGAAGCACACGGCCGAAAATCGGGGCCCGGCAGTGCTGCCGAACCCCGACCTTGCTCAAACCTGAATGTTAATAACGGTCTCGGCCCCCACCACCGCCGCCGCCGCCGTATTGACGGCGTCCACCCCCACCGCCGCCGCCGGGGCGTTCCTCCCGCGGGCGGGCGACGTTGACCGTGAGCGCACGGCCGTCCAATTGGGCGCCGTTGAGGGCGCTGATGGCTTTCTGCGCTTCCTCCGCCGTGCTCATGGTCACGAAGGCAAAACCGCGCGGGCGACCGCTCATTTTGTCCATCATCAAGTTGGTTTCCACGACGCTGCCGTGGGCCGCGAACGCGTCTTGCAGATCATTCTCCGTGGTATTAAAGGAGAGATTGCCTACGAATAACTTATTGCTCATGTGATGTCTTACTGTCCTGACTGATGCTTCTTCTGACTGTTCCCGACGTTCGGGTCTAAATCATCACTGAACCAAGTTCACTTGAGGATTACCATGTCATGAAAGTGACAAGCTATCGAACAGACCAACGTATCATGGCGCCTTTCTCCGCAATAGCAACGTCTTTCGCGATAACCTTCTCGCCGCCTGTCTAACGCGATCCTCAACCTGATGAAGGCCGGATGCAATCTACCGTCACCAGCTTTTCTGGTCGGGATAATTCTTCGGCACGCCGGAGGCGGTGACGGGTGAACCCTTCTCAATGTTCGCGGGGACTTCGAGGTTCGGGGCAAAGAGTTGGGCGAGCAAATCTTTCTTGGGGCTGAATCCTGCACTGAACAACCGTGCGGACTGACGCCCGTCATTAACTCAACGAACCGCGGGCACGAGGCGGTAAACCTGTTGGGCGTGAACATCCATGCCCCCTTCCGTCCAGATGACGTGGTGTGCGCGGAGCATTTTTTCTTCAACAGGAATTTGCGCTGCCCGGCGTTGCTGAATCTGTTCGTCCGTCCAGCCCCGCGTTCGCAGGCGCTCGCGTTGGGTCGGCGCGCTGCACGCCACGCAGAAAATGGAATCAAACTCGCGCTCCGCCCCGGTCTCGAACAGCAGCGGAATCACGACCACGGCCACGGGCTTGCCTTCGCTCCGCCAGGCCACCAGTTGGTGTTGCCACAAATCACGAATGCGGGGATGAATAATGTTTTCGAGCAACCGACGCGCATCGGCATCGGCAAACACCACATCCGCGAGCGCCGCGCGATTGAGCCGGCCCTCCGGGGTCAGGCATCCGCGCCCAAAGGCCTTTTCAATTTCCGCCAGTGCCGGTTCGCCCGGCTGCACCACCTGGCGCGCGAGTTCATCGGTGTCCACCACCGCTGCGCCACGCCACTGCAGCAATTGGGCACAGGCGGATTTCCCCATGCCAATGCCGCCGGTAAGGCCGATCGTTCGCATAATCTTCGCGTGCCTCTGGGCTAAAAAACAAGGGCCGCACCCCGATAGCAGGTGCGGCCCTCAACAGCTGGTCTCCGGGTCAAGGCAACACCACAGCCCGATAAAAGCGGGTCGGGGTCGTCAAGCTGGCCGAATCGGTTACGCGGAAGAAACCACCCACCGCAACGTTGGTGGAATAGTTCTGCCAGTTCACCAAATCGGTCGAGGTTTGCACCACGTACTGCTGATTGACCTGACCGGTCACATCAATGAAAACGGTCCCATCGGAGAGGCGGCGGGCCAGCAGCTGCGCCGGGGAAGTGCCGTTGACCGGCACGGCCAGAGGCACATCCACGCCGTCGAGGAAGGCCGCATCCAAACCTGCGGAATTGTTCTGATCCTTGCTATAGCGCCATTCCACGGTGTGGTTGCCGGCCGAAACCGGGAAGGAGTAACTGGTCCAGGCAAATTCGCCCGACCATTGCTGTTGCAACACGCCGTCCAGATAAACTCCGAACCAATCCCAACCCTCTTCCGAGCTGACGCGGTATTGGAAGGAAACGTTGCCGGCGCGGTAATTACCGTTCAAAAACAACGAGCTGGTCTGGCTGTGCGTGATATTGGTCGCCGAGCGAGCTGCGAAGTTGCCGCCGCCAACCGAACCGGACTGCACAATCCACGGCAAACCGCCGCTGGTGGACCAACCCAAGCCACTGAGGTTCCCAGATTCAAACCCGTCGGTCGCGATCTGCGCCCGGAACCGGGGAGTAATCGTGCGGTTGCCGTTGACGACCACCGTGACCGGATTGGCGAAGGATACCACGTCACCTTCCCAGATATCGAAACTGTAACCGGGTGACGGATAGGCATTCACCTGAACCGACGCGCCACTTTCGACGTCGATCGTGCCGGGATAGGTCGTGCCGCCCGGGGAATTGTTGACGGTGAGCTGGTAAATCGTGGCCGGGACCAGCGTGAACTGCAGGAAGGCCGCGCCACCAGCACCATCATAGCCGTCCAAGGCGATCCGGTAAACCTGGTTCGAACGGACAGCCAAGCTCAACTTGCTGTAGCCGCCAACCGCACCGGGCGCGTCATCATTGTTCGCCACCAGATTCAGGGCATTAACCGCCGTGCCACGGTAAACCGCCAGCAGAGTATCGAAGGTTGAATTGGTGGTCGAAAGCGTCAAGACGCCGTCGAAATCAGGCTGGATCTTCCACCACACCGACTTGCCGCCGGGATTGTTGGCGTGATTGGGCTCGCCGACTTCCTTGGTACCCTTGAGAGTATTGATGCTGTTCGTCCCCGCTGTGCCGCTCAACTGAATGGCATTGGCGAAAATGTCGTTCGCGGGATCCTGCGGCCGGTAAGTGGCCTGCAGCACGACCGGCGCAGAGACATTGCCGGCGTTATCCCGAACGGTCACTTCGATAAAATTGAGACCTTCCCAGAGGCCGACCGAACTTGACCAGTTCGTGCTGATCAAGGATGCGCCAACCGTGCCTCCCGCACCGCCGCCATCATTCTCGTTGGCCTGATTGGCCAGCCCGCGGGTGATCCGGAATTGAATGCCCTGCAAGCCAGAAGGATTCGGATCTGGATCAACAGCGCTGCCCGTAATGACCAGCCGGTTGGTCGCCAGGGTCAAGCCGCTCGGAGGCGAAATGACCGTCACCGTGGGTGCATTGGTATCGGGCACGCCACCGGGAACAATCGCGAGCCGAATGGTGCCGAGGTTGTTGGTGTCGTAACTGGCCACCGCAATTCGATAAGTGATGCCGGACTTGGCATTCAGGAAGAGGAACGGTTGTGGGCGACCGTTGACGTCATTGGCGGATATAACTTCCTTAAGCGTGGCCAACGTGCTGTTGGTGTACACCGCCAACAGGTTGTTGACGCCGCTGCCGGCCGTGTCGAGCAGCACGGTGGCGTTGTTGGTAGGTGTGAAATTCCACCAGAGCGATCCGGCCACGGAAGCAACTCCAGCATGCGTAGGCTCACCGGGCTCCATGGTTGCCCGCTTGTTGTTGGTGACGTAGGCAGCACCGGAAGCGGGCACCTTGGTGGCGTTGGTGAAATTGTCATTCGCCGGGATCGGCACAATGGCATAATTGACGATGTTCGTGGCCGAATCTTTGCCCGGCGCGCTGATGATGAAAGTCACCGTGACATTGGTCAGCAAATTGGGCGTCACGAAATTTGCGGAATAAATGGCGTTGTTCGCGGTGAGGTCAGGCGCGACGCCGTTATTGGTGAAGGCCAGCGATCCACCTAAGCTCAGCGAGGCGCTGATTGTTGCATTGGTCACGGGAGCTCCGTCCGTAACACGCACATAGATGGCATTGGTGGTGGCCCCAAAGAGCGCCGCTCCGGTGGGAGGTGTAATCTTGATTTCCAGAATGCCGTCCGGCGGGCCGACGTTGACGTAATCGGGAACGTCGTAAGCCTCCTGCACCCCAATGGTGGAGTCGGTGTCAGACGGCGGCACGGTGGCGCTGTAGCCCATCCCGCGCTTAGCGAAGGCGTACCACAGTTCCGCCGCATTATCGCCGCCGGTCAAAAGTTCATCCGCCAGCAAAATGCCATCGCGGGCCTCCAGAAAACTGGCGTTGGCCGGGGAGAGCTTGAGTCCGTCCGTCACCAACCGAAGGATCGTCTGGTTGCCGAGGGCACCACCCAGTTTGTCCACCAGGTTGGCGCGCGCTTCCCACAAAGCCATGCACCAAACCTCACCCATGGCATGAACTTCATCCGCCGGCGATCCGCCGATCACCGGGCTAATTGGAATACCCGCGTGAGGATCCGCCTGCGTGGGGTCAATATCCTTCAACGTAAGCGGATTCTTGTTCATGTCGGTGGAATACGGATAACGCCGGATGCCAAAATAATAATTTGCCGACAAACCATAGAAATTGCGGGTGGCGTAGCCCCCCGTTGCATAATTTGCGTGGGGGTCATCGGTCGGCTCGCTCAAGAGGCACATGGCGTAGAAGTCCGACCAGCCTTCGCCCATACCCGCCGGTTGCAGGTTAAAGATTCCATCGCCACCACCCAAAAGCCGGTTGCTCAAACCGTGGGTGTACTCGTGCAACAT
Organism: uncultured Bifidobacteriaceae bacterium; assembly: GCA_964456685.1. GTDB lineage: Bacteria > Verrucomicrobiota > Verrucomicrobiia > Limisphaerales > JADLHS01 > CAYWCK01. The sequence goes on from CAYWCK010000014.1 coordinate 5,193, forward strand.
GACCTCAGAATCCAAGTCGCCGTCGCGGTCCGGAGTCGGGCCGTCAAAAATGTACATCTGCATCCGGCCAGGATACCCGTCCGGAGGTGTCGAAAAGTTGGCATTGTTGAAACCGCCACCGTCCTGGCCATCCGCCATCACGGCATCTCCGCCGAAGCCGCCGCGACCGAAGTTCGTGCCTTGAAAATTGCCGAAAGCCTCGGTAAATCCGAGTTCGTAAAGCTTGTCATGCGCAAAGTTATTCCAATAAAACAAATTCACCACCGCGGCATCTCCGTAGCTCGTCGGCGACAAGCTCAGGTCTAGCGGGAAATTGAAATTACGATTTGGGCTACCTTGTGTCCTCGGCAGGTCGGGAAGGTCGTCGTCATTGCGGTCCAGATGCGCATCCACATTGTTGCCGCGGGTTTCGTTGACGCCATCATTGATCCAGCCAGCCGGCGAGGCATTGGTATTCAGAGCTTTCAAGGTCACCACCGTGCGCGATACTACTGGAGGCTGAAAGCTGGACGGCGTGTCCAGCCCCGGGGAAAACGGCGACGGGCTGTCGCTGGTATAAACATTGTAGGTGGCATCGCTGATGTTGGCGGTCAGATTGCGCCGCAACATGATTTCGCCTGACCGGGCGTCCACGAGCACAAGATACATCTCGGGCCGCGCACGGGTCGTCAAGATGGTCTGCCAGCAGAGCGCCAGTGACGAATCGTTCATCGGCAACCAGACCAACTGCGCATGGGCATCACCGCGCAACTGGTCGGCGCCAAAACTTTGCCGTTGAATTGCACCCTGAGGAGCGGCTTCTCTCAACTGCAAACTCCCGGCGGTAGCGCTTCCCCCCAAATGACTCGCTGCGGCTTGCACGGCCTGCCGGGCGGTGACGGGCGGCGCACCAATCAGACTGTTACGCGCGGGAATCGCTGTGGCTGCGGCCCGGAGGTTCGGGACAAAGCGATCAGAGACGGAAACTAACTCCTGATTTTGGCTGAGGTGGCCCACGAACAATCCGCCGTAAACCGGAATTTCATCCAATTGTTGCTGCCAGACTACGGAGCGGGTGCCGCTGTGCGCGGTCAGCGTATCGATCTTGAGTTGGGCGTCGTCAAGCAAGCTCGCATCGTGTCCGAACAAGGCAGAATTCTCATTCACGTACGCCTTGATCACCCGGTGAGGGTCGTTGACCGAAACGGCGTTCAACGCAGTACGGCTCAAGCCGCGGTTGCTGCCAACGGGGCCAGTCAAGAAGCCACGACCAGCCGCAAGCCAGCGGGGAGTGCCCGTGCGGGCATCCCGGTCCAATACCAACCGCGGAGTGGTGGCTTTGAGTGCTGCCGCCGCCTGCCGCTGTTCCGGTCGCGCCGCCACAGTGCTGCTGGCGGCCGTCTTTCGCTTGTCGTAATTGGGGAGTGGCTCGTGCCCAGCCGCTGGTGGCTGAAATGCCAACGCCATCGGCAACTGGCAAATCACCAAACCAGCCATTACACCCATCATGTACCGCGTCTTCATGAATCGTCCTTTGAAAGGCCACCGCCTGCGAACAGGCAGTGCGCCAAGTATCACTTCAGGATCATTTGGTCCCTAAACGACGAACCGCTAGGGGCCGTTCGGATTGTAAGTAATCCGATAATATCTTTGTGTTCCGGCCGGCACGTTCGTGTCCACCACACTCAGTTCAGCGTTGGCGACACCAGCATTGGTGGCCGTCGTCAGCAACTGCCAGGCGCCGGTGGTTGCGCTGTCCCGATATTCCACCCGATACGTAGTGCCCGCCGCCGACTGCCAGGAAATGCGATAGCCCGCGGGCGAACTGCTACGCTGTATCCCGGTAAGCGTGACACCGCCCAATGGGGTGAGGTCAAAGTAGTTCGGAATTCCATCCGCGTCGGAATCGATCGTGGTGCTGTTGCGGAGGGCCTTGTTCATCTTGACGGTTTGATTGCCGTTGATAGCCACGTCCACCGAGCTGTTGGGCCCAGCGAAACTCTTTACCCACCGCAATTGCCCGCCGAAGCGGCCATCCAAGTATTCCTCGGGGGTTAGGCCGTCAGGCGGAGTGAACCCCAGCTTCGCGGCGGCGTAATAGATGACAAAGCCAGAATCGATGTACAACTGCGATTCGTAGTCGGTTAATTGCGACAAATCGAGGTAATCAACATAGAGCGCCTTGCCCGCTCCGGCTCCCGAAAACATGAAGAACGGATCGGCGCCGCTGGCAATCAACACCAACCGGCCGATCGCTACGTTGTTGGAAAACCCCGCCCGTGTCGCGCCCAAGTCAGTGGCGGCCCACGTGTGACTGACGGCGGCAAATGAGGGGACGACCGTTCGCAGTGTCGTGCCCAGCAAATCACCCAAGGTTGGCTTGGAATTCATTACAAAACCATCACCACACGTGATCGTATTGCTGGAACTGCCACCATTGTCATAGAGGGCACCAGAAACTCCAAACGTCAGCTGAGCGGGAGTGTCCACCAAGGCACGATTAAATTTAAGGGTTCCTGATTGGAAGGTTGCTTCGCCGGTTGCGGCGACCCGCCCGTTTTCGACCTTGGCATCTCCGGCCATCATCGTAAATGTTCCGGCGAAATTCGTGCCGCCCAGCTCGCAGTAATCACTCCTGATGGTCTGAGCACCGGAGGAAATTGTGCCGCGGTTACGGAACACGACGTAATGGTTGGGGCCATCATCGCCAAAGTGCGCCTCGGTGGGAATCGTCAACGTTCCGTTGTTGGTGAAATATTTCAGTTTCGGCGCATTGGTATAAACCCAAGTCTGCAAAACATTCGAGAAAGTGATCGCACCATCCAAAGTGAAACTGTCGCCATCGAGATAAAATGATTGTGCCACCATGCCGTGATCGTTGGGGCTCACATAGATGTTGGTGCCGCGCGCTTGCAAGTCATAGATCGTCACGGGAATCGTGTTGAGCAAGGCCGTGGCATCGAGGATCAAACAATGATTGCCGACCAGCGTCACGTTGGTAATTAGCGCCAGCGTCGCGCCATTCGTGTCCACCGCATAATTCGTGATGATCGTGGTGTAAGCGTTGGTCCAGAAGCCGCTCCAGGCATAAATGTCACCTTTCATGCGCTCAACGGATTCGCGGAGCAGATCTTGAATGCGCAAGTTGCCGTTGGTCGAGCCGAGATAAAAGCTGAGGTTCTCACCATCCACGACAGCGTTGGAGCTACCCACCAAATGCCGCGCCTTGATGCTCATCAACCCCTCGGCACGCATCCGCGCCTTGGTCAGGTCGAGCGAATCTGCGTTGATATCCAGCCGGCCAGGCAGGTTGGTGACGGTGGCCGATGGAATTACTGGCGGACGTGACTGCAAATTGTCAACGAACGCCGAGTATCCAGCGTACGGTCCAGTCGAGAACCGTGACCCGTAATTGGTGTTCCAAAAATAGTTGTTGGTAATGAAATCGTTCCCCGGTTGACCGGAGAAAAACTCCTGCACCTGGAGGCGCGACACCAGGTAATTGGTAGGCCGATAAGTTCCAAATAAATAATTGGTCAACAAACCACGGTTGTTCTCGCTCGCGAGGTAATCTACGAAATAAAGACTGTTGAACTCGCTTTGGGCGGTAATCGCGTTCGTCGTCCCCACGAGCAGCTCCACCGCGACGGTGCGGAAATCGTTCGTCGGAATTGTGCTTGGCGCCCAGCGAATACTGACCGTGAAATTGGTTGGATCGGAACTGCCAACGAACGCCGCCTGCCGGACAATGTTGGTCGGGTAGAAGACGTTGGTGGTGGCGCCCGTTTGGTTCGTGATACTGAGCGTTACGCCGCCCACCACCGCACTGTAGGCGTCCATGACCGGATCCTGCACGAAGACCTGCACGTTGCCGCTGGCGCCGCCGTTGGAAACGCGGTGCACGGGCGAGACCGCATAAAGCAGCGGTCCGAAGAAGTTGACGATGCCGGAAATGTTGTACGTGTCGTTGGTTTGCCCCCACCAATTGTCGTAGATCGCCGTATCCGGGTAGAACGAGCCCACGAACGGGAAGTCATTGAAGGAGCCGGTTGGGGAGATGGCTTCCACGCCCACGCCGCTGCGGGAAAGATTCACGTTGGTGCCGACAATTTTTAACCAGCCACCGCCGCCAACATTTAGGATTCCTTGGTTCACAATGTTCGTGGCATGAACGAACAGATAGGAGCCGATGTTGCCGTTCTGGAGGAAACCGTCCAAGGCGGAGATCACGCCGGTATTCTTGTTGTGGAAATTGGACGCAAGGCGGCGAGGCGCAATCAAGGCGCCGCCGCTATTGCGAGGAGCGGTGTCAAATTGGAATCCCACCGAGCCTTGCATGCTGCCACTGTTGGTGAAATTACGCGTATTCGAAGTATCGTATGGGGCCGTCGTTGCGACCTGAACGTCTCCCGAGGCCGTCACGACCACATTGGTCGCGTCAATTGGATCCGGAAACGTGAAGGGGCCACTGATGACGTAAGTGTCCAACGTTGCCGCCCGCAGGGTGCATACACCCGCCACCGCAGTTGCCAGCGTCAATCGTTTTAATTTGCTGAAGTGAGTTTTCACGATCTTCAATTTCTCAAGGCGCAATGGTGACGGAATAGGTGCGGTCAAACGTTCGGCCGCCCACGTCCGTAGCGCGAATGGTAAAGTCAAAAGTACCGACCATCGTCGGCGTCCCGGTAAGCCATCCCGTCAACCCGTTAAGGTTCAGGCCGGGCGGAAGCCCAGGTGAATTCGGCGCCACCGACCAGGTAGCCGGCAGCACGAAGTCAGGTGAGTAGCTCGTGGCCGTGAACTGCGCTGAGTAATAATTCGTGTGGGTGGAATTTGCCGTCAAATAGCCCTGCGGTAAGAGTGGCGGCAACATGTTGATGAAAATGGACTTTTCAAAGTTCTCGACGCTCGTCCCATTCGGATAAACGACTGGTGCGTTGGTGCTGCCATCGAATGATCCCCAGACAAAGAATCCAGCGGAAATTAATTGCGACGCCTCATCCAGACCAGTCGGTAGCGTGTTCAAATAAATTTGGCCCACCTTATTGAAAGTCATTTCCAGATTCGGATCGATCGTGCCCGGACCGTGGACGTTAAACAGGTTCTGCGGCACCCAATTCAGATTCCGGCGATAGGCCGCGTAACCGAAACCGGTCAGGCTGTAAGTTCCGCCACGAACAGTGTGGCTCGCTTCCGTGGTCAGATCGGCGGCGGTGATGATGATATCGGGCCGCCGGATTTCGCGCAGAATCTTGCGCGGAGTTGGCACCCCGTTGGTAAGCGGAACGGAAACCAAATCATAAGTACTGGTGATGGGATAATTGTAGATATCCAGCAGCGAGTCGTAGGCACCGTCATAACGAATGAATTGAACATGCTCAATTCCCTGACGCGGCTCGACGTTACTGGCCAAGCAAGGCACAGGATGAACTACATAAACGTGGTTCGTGAATGGGTAAACGTATTCCTGCGAGAATTGACTGGTTGTGTTGCTTGTCCCCGTCGCGTTCGTAGCCACGTTGGGAGTGTTGGTGGAATAAAAGACCGATGTCAGCTGGGTGCTGACAATGAAAGTGCCGCAACCGGAGTTGGTCGGCAGAATGTAGTATTCCCCGTTAACGAAGTTCGTGTAAACAGTGGTTGGAGTTACATTGGTGCAAATTTGCCCAGGCAATCCCCAACCGCAGTTCGGTCCCGTCAGCGTATTGAGCACCGTCACCCAGCCCTTGGTGAAGTAAGTGTTCGTCACCACGTTGGCAAAGGTGTGGGAGTAATAAATGGTGGCATTCGTCGTCACGTTGGTTGCCGATACCAAGCTGACTTGTCCCGGGGAAGACCACGGGAAATTGGTAAAATAGAAGAAGACATTCGTGGATACCACGTTGGTGAATATCGGCGTTGAACTGGTAATCTGGATGTTGGGATATAATGCTTGCAACGCTCCGGCGTCGTTCGTCAACGCCTGACTCACGAGCAGCGTCAGGTTGGAGGTGAACAGGTACTGGCTGATGGCTGTGTTGGTAAACACGGTCAATGTGCCCGCACCCGGGTCCTCGAAGTTGACATTGTTTGTTCGCAGTAGATAACGCAGGCCACCGATGTCATCCCGAGTTAACCCGGTGTAAAAGGCCCCTTGATAAATGAATTGCCCGGCGACGGAGGAATATGCCTGCGCAAGCGGATCCACCGGAAACTCGACTGCGTCCGCCAACGGATCCGGACCGGTGCAGAATTCATAAATTAGATAGCTGTAGAGCGAGCCGTTGACATAGCTGCTTTCTTGGAAGGCATCCAATGCACTTGGCACGGGATCAAAGTTGCGTTTGACGACCAAGTATTCCATGACCGGGCAACTTGCACCGGGGATAACCTCACGATCGTGAAGATTCCACACCCGCCGCTCGGGCTCGTCCAAGCCGAGCTGCTCCATCAAGAAGGCGAGGGTGAAGGATTTCAAATCGGTTAACGCAAGCGCTTGAGCGCGATAATTAAAGCGCTGCGCTTCCAACGGCCATTCATTCAAATCCCGCGAATAGGAAGAAACATTGGTGACTCCATTCAGGACGGCAAAAGCCGCCTCCACCGCAGCCACACCGTTCGAGCCGAAATAGTCGAGGAAAGTCTGGTCGAAGGTGTAGTAAACCACCGGGGCGTTGCGCCGGAATTCCTCTCCCAAGTTATGCGGGGCGCCGAGATCCGGATCCAAGTATCCAATCGTCGGAACTTGGTAAGGTTCGTACGGTCCTTTGATTGAAAATGCCTCGACGCGCTCGACTCCAAGCGCCACCACGGCCAGCCCACAAATTAACTTCAACGTTCGCAGCATAGAAATTCTCATTTAGCGCAGTCGCTGGATTCGGAAGATCTGGAAATTACCGCCGCCCACATACATGGAATCCAAGTAGCCAGCCGCAAACCGCGGGCCGCCCAGATTTTGCCACGCGTTCATGTTCGCGCTCGACTGAACCTGATATACAAAACCCGGTTCGGTGTTCCAGTTCAGGAACATGCCCTGAGCGGTGCGCTGCAAGCGGAGGCGCAGCACGCTGCTCGGGTCCGTCGGGTCGGTTCCTGCGCGGAACTCGTCCCGGTTCGAAACTCCATCGCCATCACTGTCCGCATAGGGGGAAGGCCAGAGGAAAAGGTCATTCCCAAAATAAGCGAACATCCATTCCTGGGGAATTCCACCCCAAGTGGCGCCAGCGCTGTAAGTAGTATTGGAACTGGCAGCGGACAACGGTGACAGCCGGCCGTCGGTCAGAATATAGGCCAGTCGATAGTTGTGAGTGCTGGCGGGCGCCAGACCCGTGGCCGTCCAATAGTGATTGTTCGTAACCAGAGCCGTCGGCGAGGCAGCGCCATCAGCGTAAATGGCGTAATGATCCACCCCCAGCCCTTGCACAGGCGGCCAAGTCACGCTCAAGGCATTGGAACTCAAAACAGACACGATCGGCGCGCTCGGCGCCACCAGTGCCGCGTTGGTATTCACGTAGCGTTGGGCAAACAAGTCGAAGGTCGAAGCGCCGCCAGTATAGCTCGACCAAACCGCGAGAAATTGGCTGGCGCCATCAGAGGCCACGGTGGGATGGAATTGTTGACTGATCGTGGTGCCGTTGACGCGGAACTCGCCACCCGTCAATGCGCCATCACCACGGACAAACTGACCATAAACTCCTTCCCGGGAACCATCCTGCGCCATGCTGGTCCAAACGATCAGATAATCGTTTCCAATCGCTGAAATCCTCGGCGCGAATTGCTCGCCATAGACATGAGTGTTCACGCGCCGGACCACGTCGCCGGTCGCGGAAGCGTTGAAAGTGCGCTCGTAAATATCCCAACTATTGCTGCGGGTGACGAGATCCTTCTCCATCCAAGTGACGGCGAAGCCGCCGTCAGAAGAGGGGGCGACGGACGGACTGGCACAGACATTCGTGTTGGCATTGATCAAAAACTCACCGGTCAGGGCCAACCCACCGGCGTCGTAAATGCGCGCCAACACATCACAGCTGTTCTCAAAGCGCTGTTGTTCCGAAACCCAGAGCACAACAAACCGGCCATCGCTCAGCCGGGTTACGGCCGGGCTGCGCTGGTTGAAAGCGGTGGCTTGATTCACGCGGGTTTCCACCCCGGTCTTGTTACCAGCGGGGGTGAATTGCTGAAAGTAAACGTCCCGCAGACTGTTGCTGCTGACTTGATTGAAACTGGACCAAACCGCAACCACGTTCCCGCCGGTCAGCGTCGTCACGGCCGGCTCCAATTGGAAAACATTGGTGGCGGTGCTGATGCCAATGTCGTTGGTAACCCAAGTTCCGGCGGCGGACAAAAAGCGACCGAAGATGTGCTGGAATCCCTGCGGACCGCTTTGCCAGATGAACACGGCGCCACCGTCATTTAGCATGGAGACCGCCGGCCGCTCCTGATCGAAAGCGCCCTGAGAATTCACGCGGAACGAACTAAATTGACCGCTCAACGTTCCATCAACTTTTCGTGCGCTGATGCCCAACCCGGCGCCATCCGTCAGGTTATCCTGCCAGACCACGTAGCCGCCGGACGGACGCAAACTCACGTGCGGATAAACTTGTTCCCCCGGAATCGGCCCGCTGATGCCATACTCGCTCCCATTGGGACTGAAGTTCACCTGGGCGTTTGCCGCCAGCGGCAACAGCAGTGCCACCGCCGCCGTGGCCGCGCGATGAGCCCCACTAAGTCGAGCACGTCTCTTGATGTCAGAAATGAACTTTTTCACACAAAATTCTCTATAATAATACCGGTTGCGCCACCTGCGCTGTCACTAACTCGGCCAGCATCGACCGAAATCCCCAACGACTGTACTGCTCCCGCAAAGTTTCCAGCCTCTCAGGCCGAACGGCCAGATCAGCCAGCGACACGTCACTCGCCAATTCTTCTTTCAACCGCACCAACTCCACATTGCGCCGCACGATTTCTGTGGCGGCCACTAACGCACCCCGCAACCGCTCCGACTTTACCGCATCCAATTGCCCGTATAGCTGCGTCACCGAGCCGAACTGATTCAGCAAACCGGCCGCCGTTTTCGGGCCTACTCCCGTTACCCCGGGAATGTTGTCCACCGCATCCCCCACCAGCGCCAGCCAGTCCACCACCTGCTGCGGGTCCACTCCCGCTTTTGCCCGCACTTCCGCAGCTCCCCACACTTTCACCGATTTGTCGCTCGGATTCACGAGCCCAATCCGCGGCGTCACCAACTGCATAAAATCTTTGTCCGAACTTGCCACCACCACATCCCATCCAGCCACCGCTGCCCGTCTAGCCAAACCAGCGATCACATCATCCGCTTCCACTCCGTCGCGACAGAGCGACGCGAGCCCCGCCGCCGCCAAATACTCCACCAACTCCTGAATCTGCGAGCCCAGTTCATCCGGCATCTCCGGTCGTTGGGCCTTGTAGCCAGGCAATGCCGTGGTGCGTTCCGCACTCAGCCCACCGTCCCATACCACCACCACATGCGACGGCTGCAAACTCGCCCGCAATTTAGCGAGCATCTTAATGAACCCGTAAACTGCATTGGTCGGCTTTCCCGTCGGCGACGTCATTCCGCGAATCGCGTAAAAAGCGCGGTAGGCGTATGCGTGGCCATCAACAATCAACAACCGAGCCATTCAATTCACGAGCCGACACGGCAAACTCAAAACTGGGAAGTCACCGACAAACCATGCTTCCAGTTTCTCCCTCGCGGGCCGTTTCACCGCGAAGTTCCGACCGTCACCGGCGACTGCTCGAACGGCATCGTGCCATCCGGGTGCAATCGATTACCGGCCGGATCAATGATCGTCGGCGTTACAAAAATTACCAAATTCTTCTTCTTGGTTTGATTGGACTCGCTGCGGAACAACTTGCCCACGAGCGGCAAATCGCCCAACAGCGGGGTCTTATCCTTCACCCGCGTCACGTTCTCCGAAATAAGTCCACCCAGCACCACCGTTTGACCATCCCAGACAATCGCGCTGGTGGTTACCTGGCGAACGCGTGTGCGCGGCAACGGCAGCGCCGCGGTGATCGGCACGCCCACGCCGCCCACGCCGCCCGCGGCCACTGACTGGCCCTGCGGCACGAACTGGCCGGGATCATCATAACCCACGAACTCCGTGATCGTCGGGATCAGCGTCATCTGGATCGTATAACCATCCGCCGAAATATAGGGCACCACGTCCAGCGTCGTGCCGATCGGCACCGGGGTAGTATCGTATTGGCTGGTCGTGCCTACGGCACCATTGCCACCTTGATTGTTTCCAGTTGTACCGCCGCCGCCACCGCCACCACTTTGATTCAACTGATTACCCACAACGATGGTTTGAATGTCCACAATCTGAATCTGCGCTTGGCGTCCGCTGGGAGTGGTGATTTCCGGCGCATTCAACAAGTCAACGCCGTCGCGTTGCTCCATGGCGCGGGCCACGACTCGGAATTGGGGATCCGTCAAAATACCACTCAAGGTCATTACGGCTGGAACATTGGCAGTATTGCGCAACCCACCAGTGAGCAACGAATCTGAGGTGGACGGAGGAATCGTCGTATCCGTGGTCAAGCCAGTAACCGGATCCGTGTAGCGGACGCCAGGGAAGGAGCCGCTGGGATTGGCCGTGGTTGGCCGACCGCTGTAGCTCGGCGCGGTGCCACCCTGCATACCGATGCTGCGACCGCCCATCAGGATATTTCCGAGATACCAATCAAACCCGAGTCCACGAGTATCATTCTGGGTAATTTCGGCGAACTTCGCTTTAACATTCACCTGGTGCGGCACCACGTTAAGCACCTGGATGATCTTCTCGATTTTATCCAGATCGTCGCTCGTGGTATTCACGAGCAGGATGCCAGCGCGATCGTTGAAGAACACCGAGCGCGGCGGAGTCGCCAAATCGATTCCCATGAGGGTGAAGAAATTCCGGACTGCGGCATGAACTTCTTCCATGCTGTTCGTGCGCGTGGTGAAGCGCAAACCACCGCCATTCTGCCCGCCGCCGCCACCGCCCTGGCCACCTTGACCGCCCTGACCACCGGTGCTCCCGCCGGCCACATTTACGCGAGGCAACAGCGCGCCGGTTTCGCCCTGGCCCTGACCGCCTTGGCCGCCACCACCACCGCCACCGCCACGGCCACCACCGCCACCACCGCTGCTACCACCCACGTCACCCACTACGACTGATCCTACGCTTTCCAAGCCTTGGTAAAAGGTGTTCGGATCAACTTTGAATTCCCGCATGAACAACGGCTGCGCCTCCGGCCCTTTGACGCTGAACATAATACCCCACTCCTCGACGGAGTACTTGATGGGCTTTTCTGCAACCTGAACGATGATATTCAGCACATCCGACAAGCGCATGTCGGTAAGAGCGGGACTGATCTTGATCGGAATACTGCCGACATCGACGGCTTCCGCTTGTGGCGCTGGTACCGGCAGACCCGTTGCCGGATCAATCGCCGGCGCGGCGGTGGGCGAAGCTGCAACCGTCACGTTCGGGTTGATAATGAAATTGAGTCCACGCTTCAGCGGGTCGCGTCGTTTGGTTTCATCGCTCAAATTCCGAACGACTTCACTGAGCGGCACGCCGTCATACTGCACCAAGTCCAACTTGATGGAGCTTAGTTTGCTCACAATCATCTGACGTCCGCTCCCGGTCCACACGAGATTGTTGGTCGCGTAGGGATTCGGCACGGGCAACATCGCCGCCCGATTGGTTCCGGACCAATCCGAGGAAATCTTGACCACCATATCTTTTGAATTTTGTTCGCGCCGACGTTCGGCCTCGGCATGGCGCTTCTCCTTAACCTCGCTGAGGAAGTAAAAGGCGGTGGCGTTTTCCGGATCCAACTTCAACGCTTCTTTCAATTCCTTCTCGGCCTCATCAATGCGGCCAGCCTCCAGCAAGAGCCGGCCGTTTTGCACATGCGTACCAGCGTTGACTTTATCCTTGGCAACCTCGCCGCTGACCTTGTCCACCGTGGCTTGATCCGGGAAGCGCCCCTGCATTTCTTTCAAAATCCGGTCGTTCTCCCGCATAAAGGCCTGACCAGCTTCATTCTTGGGATCCACCTTTACCACACGCGTGCCGTGAGTTTGGGCTTCCAGGTAATCGCCGCGCTTCTGGGCAGCGCGGGCAAGTTCAAGGCGCACGCGGGTAAGGCCCTCGATGGTGGCGGCGCGCTCGGCGGGGATGCTGGCGTCACCGATGCTTTGGACCAGCTTGTAAGCCTCCTCATAAACTTGAGCAGCAGCCACCAGATCCTTGCGGCCCTCGGCGGCTTTGGCGGCCTCGAGTTTTTGCCGGAGGGTGATGGTGTCGGCCTGTCGCTGCACGGCCTGCTTGATGGCGAGGTCGGTGGCGGAGGCCTCAGCGCGAACCTGAACGGCGCTGGCACCGAGAAGAACCAAACCAAGGGTAATGGAGGCTGCTTTTGTCATGGGATCACTTCTGTTGATAAAAAATTCACACGCACTCAGGGAAGGAACGGTCTGGGTGTTTTCTTGTTGTTCGACTTGGCGGACAATACAACTTCATTCTTGCTGATAGCAACGACAATGTAGGATTCGCCCGCAATCTGGATGGCTGGCGTGCCGGGCCCGCCCGCACCGACGCGCTGATCTTTCCACGTCTTGTTATCCGGCGGATACTTGAAGTCGGCCATGAAACCGTCCACCCGCTTGAACGGCTTGTCCTTGGCGATGGAAAATTGATCCCCGGTATCCGTGAACTCAAGAACGAGTTCAGTAGGATTCTCGGCCGGCCCTTTCACCTCCCGGATCACAAACGTGTCGGTCTTGTTGTTCAACGTCGCGTAAGTGTGCTTGGGCGTCCGTTGGGACGACTTGGCAGCGGCCTGTTTCTCCACCGCGATGTCATACCGCACGCCACTATCTGAACTAACTGCAGAGGCGAAGGAAACCACGGTGTAGAGCGGAGAAATATCGGTGACGACCACCGCACCCGGCCCAACCTCATTGCCCAGTTCAATTTTCAACAATGACCCGTCCGCACGACGCTGCCAAGGCATCGAATTAAAGACTTTGTTCGTGGTTGTCAGGTCGATGCAATTCCCCGCCGCGGCACGGGCCACTAGCGCTTTAGCCTTCGTCAGATCGAGATCTGCGAGGGGTTTGGCCGGGCGTTTAATGATCTCGTCGCTTTTCTCCTGCAAAGCACGGCGTTCCGCAGGGATCATCAGGATCAGGAAAACCGCTCCCGTTGCGAGACCAAGGAGCACGACTCCCAGCACCACTTTCTCGTAATGTTTCTTGAGGAAATCCATGCGCGCTTATTTCTTGGGCAGCGGTTTCAACACTTGGACCAGCATCGTGACTTTGAGCTGCTTCTCGTTCAGCACCGTCCGGGGTGCAGTGCTAACCGGCGCGGCCACTGCCACCGGGGCAGCCACCACAGGCGCGGGTGTTGGCATCGGGAATCTGGCACTATCTTTTCCGTAGCGTTCAGCAAATGCCCGCCTTTCTTCAGCCCCAAGGCGCGGCACGTTAGGCTGTGTGGGCGTCACCACCGGCGGCGTGTAATACGTCGGGGGCGGGGCGACCGAGGCTTCGTAGGTGCTGGCAGGCGCCGTTTCGACATTCAGTTTCTGAACGATCACGCCATGCTGGGAGTTGGCAAATCCGCAAAGCACCGCCGCCAATTCAGGCGTGAAACTCCGGAACGTAATCTGATAAGGCGTCAGGATTGCCAGCTCGTTGGTCTCCGAATGCTTATCCACGTAATCGGTTTGCTGACCGGCCATATCATCAGCACTCACCCGCTCCCGCTGAATGCTTTCCAAGGCATTCACTTTGGCCGCAATCAATAGGTCCATCAGCACCTTTACTTCGCCCAGCTGGACGGCCAAGGGCGCCACGCTACCAGGGGCAAAGCGCACGGCTTGATTTTGTTGCTTGAAGCTAAATTCGTATTTCGGCTGGAGCAGATGCACGCCGGCGTTGGTTGCATCGCGCTGTAGGTCGTAAATGGTCTTGGCCAACCGGGCCGCAAAAGCTTGCACGCTGACGTTTGTGCCCCCTTCCGGAATCGCCGGAATGGGTTCAAAGCGCCGGCCGACTTCGCCAATCACTTCTTGCACCGTCTTGAGCTGCTCCTTGGCGGCTTTGATATTGTCCACCTTGTCACTGCCAGGGTGCGGATTCTGGTTCGTCAAACGCTTGAGTTCTTCGTATTTCGCGTTGAGTTCCTCCAAAGCCTTGGCTTTGGCGCTCCAACCGCTCCAAGTGTAGAACCCAGCTCCAACGAGCAGCAACAACGCGACAACGGCGCCGATAACGAAGAATAGGTTGCGCTTGATCCAGTCCATCTCGGTTTCAATTAATCGTTAAAAAACCCAAAGGAAAAACTCGACCGCCTGGACCGAGTGACCGGACCATTTCGAGCTTTTCATTTTCCAGTTTTGATAGTGAACAGTTCACGGATTCGGGTTCGGGTTGTTGGGATCCGGAGCGGGGGCTGGAGCACCCGGATCCGTGGGAGCACCGGCACCGGCGGCACTCTTCGGATCGTTGGATTTCCGGGTCAACACCATGGTAAAGGTGAAGGTCAAGTTAGTCTCATCCATCCGAATGGGGTCGGCAGTGAGAGCGGTTTTGTCTTTGTCGAGCTGCGCAATGGTCTTGAGCTCGTGCTCAACGGCAAATGCCAGCTCCTTGTTCGCGTTCGGCGCGATGTGATCAAGGCTCACTCCCCGCAGATTTACCGTAATGGCATTAGGGTCATTGGTGCTGATACCTGTCCCGGCGTCGGGTGGAACGCCGGCACCGGGAACGGGAGCTTCAGCCATAATCGGACGGCGCGCCATTCCGTAGCGCTCCTCAAAGGCACGACGTTGGGACGCAACCTGTTCGGGTGACATTCCCTCGCCGCCGCCGGGCATCATAGGCATGCCAGGAACACCGCCTCCAGCCGAAGGATCGCCAGGAACACCGCCACCACCCAAACCGGCTTCTCCTTGCAGGCCAGTGAATGATTCAATCCACAGGCCCGTATCGACACCAAGCTTACGTTTGTTGATGGCCTCCACCCGGATCAACGCACCACGAATATCCCGAAAAAGGTCAGCCCAAGAGTGACGCTGCTCCATCCAAGTGGTGTATTGGTCAAGCTCGGTTTGGGCTTTCTTGAGGTCACCGTAGGCGCGCTTAAATTGTTGCTCACGATTTTGCAGTGGTTTGAGCTGATCATCGAGTTTGGTGGCTTGTTCCGTCTCGACGGCGGCGAGCCTTTGGAACAGGAAACCGACCGCGAAAGCCATTCCTACCAAACTAAATACCGTGGCAATAAAGTAGGGCTTCTTTTGATTGAATGTCTGCCACCTGAGCGTGCTTTCCGGCATCAGGTTAAGTTCGACAGGGCAGGTGGCCAAGTTGCGAAGGCCCAAACCGACGACTTCGCCAAGGCTGTGGGCAACTTTCGCCAGATCTTCCAGATTTACGGCAGGATCGATCTGGATGGCGCGTAATGGATTAAAATATTCAACCGGAACGTTGAGCTTTTCCGCAAAAAACTGCGCGGTGTAGGGCATGATGCTCGCGCCGCCAGCGAGGAAAAGTCGCTGGGGAGCACTGCCGCCTTGTTGGCCACGGTAAAACTGAAGCGTCTGGTTGACCTGAATGTGGAGGCGCGTCATGAACTGGCGCGCGATCTTGCTGATGGCCGCTTGATGCGGGTTCTCGGGCTCTTCGTAGGCACCGCCCAAACTCACGAAGCCTTCGTCGATCTTGATCTTTTCAGCCTGCTCAAACCGGAGCTTGGATTCATTGGCGAAATCCTGAGTAATCGCATTGGCCCCGAGGCTGATACTGCGGGAAAATACCTTTCCTTTCTCGAAAAAGAGCAGGTTGCTGGTCTTGGCCCCGATGTCCAAGAGCATGGTGCAGTCTTCAAGTTCGCCGTAGTTATAGCGAAAAGCGTTGCAAAGTGCCGCCGGCGAGGCATCCGCCACGTTGAGCTTGAGCCCGGCGGTCTCGGATACGCGGAAGAGTCCTTCGATAATGTCGCTCTTGATGGCAACCAGCAGGACTTCCAACTCACCGCCAGCCGTGGTCCCCAAGATTTGGTAGTCCCAAACTACTTCAGCCAGCGGGAAGGGGACATTTTGTTGGGCTTCGTACTGGATGATCTGCGTGACTTTGCCGGGGTCAACGGGCGGTAGCTTGACAAATTTTGAGAAGACGTGGAAGCCCGGGGCGCAAACGTTCAGGTCTTTGGATTTCAGGCCATGCTCAGCGATGGTTTCCTGCAGGACTTTCAGAATCACCGCTTCCCGCTTGGTTTCTTGCGCCCCTTCCTGACCAAGGGATTTGATGGCAAACTGCCGGAGCCGGAGCCCGCCGGATTCGTTGACCTCGAACTCGGCCAACTTGAGGCTGCCTGCGCCAAAATCTACTGAAAGAAACGACTTCACGTTCAACAATTACGGCGATGCTCTGAGTTTGTTTTAACTGCGCAGCCGACCCAGGCTGCGCAGCCCGTGCTTGCTACGCGAAATGGTTCCACGGGTCAATGGAAAAACTTTTCTGTTATCCTCACAATTTCAAAATCGGCACTTGCTTCGCAACGCGGAACCACTGACCAGCCATGTGACTCTCGCATTTTCTGCGAGTTCAAAGGCGGATGGCGACAGATCCGCAATTATTTGGCGGCCGCAGCATCCCGGCAGCTCGCGGCGAGGCAATCGAGGTCGGCCAGAAACTGCTCCCGTCGAATCGACGGAATCGCGGCCAGGACTTCAGCTTGCAACTCCACGGCGATGGCGCGGGCGGCTTCGTATTCGGCTTTGCCGCGGGGTTTGAGGCGCAGGCGATTCGCACGGCGATCTCGCTCGTGGGTCTCGCGCTCCAGCATTCCGGCCTTTTCCATCCGAAGGACCAAAGCGGCCACCGTGTTGGGGTCGCTGCTGATGAGATGAGTAAGTTCCCGTTGCGTGATTCCGTCGTTCTCCAGCAACGTGCGCATCACCGTGAACTGGTCCGGCGTGATTCCAAGATGCGCGATACGGCGGCGAAAGGCCTGGTTCAATCCATACCAAGCCCGACGCAGCAGCGGTGGCAACCGGCGGCGGTCGGGCGAGTCCAACGGCGATTCAACCATGGTTTTACGCAAGGCAGGCATGAGCACGTGGCGTGGCGTCCGCCACATCATACGTGTAGGTATTATTTTTTTGCAATCCGATTGAACGTGGGGCAATCTTCCCGGCGTCCCAGAGAGTGGCGGCCAACCCGCCGTATGCTGTGCCGCCGCCATTTTTGCGATATGAACTTGAAGAAATTCTTTTTAATTGCCGGGGCCGTTTGGGCCGCCAACTTTCCTGCCCTGACTGCTCCGATCAATGGCTGGCTCGCTTGGCGCGGCCCTGATCAAACCGGCATGTCGCGCGAAACCGGTTTGCCTGACAAGGTTGATCCAAAGAACCCGCTCTGGCTCGCCGACTTTCCCGGCCAGTCCACGCCCGTCATCGCCAATGGCAGGCTTTACATTATGGGCTACATCGGCGAGGCCATCGATCCTGATTTGCAGGAAGGCGTGGCGTGCTTCGACGCCGAGACGGGCAAGAAGCTCTGGCAACAGCTTTACAACGATTTCATCAGCGACACGGTCTATCTTCGCTACGCAACTGCGGCCCCGGCGATTGATCCTGAGACCGGCAATGTTTACGCGCAGGGCACCCAGGGAATCCTCGCCGCCTTCAACGCCGACGGAAAACTGCTATGGAAACATTCGTTGATGGAGGAGTTCGGCCGGCTCACTTTTCCAAATGCGCGCACGGCCTCGCCGGTAATTGACGGCGATCTCGTCATCACTCGCGGCATCACGGCCAACTGGGGCGCGCAAGGTCCGGCGGCGGATCGTTTCTACGCCTTCGACAAGAAGACCGGTGCACTCGTTTGGGCTTCCTCGCCCGGTGATCGCCCGAAAGACAACTCTTTCTCCCATCCGCAACTGTCTTGGCGCAACGGCAAGCGTGTGTTCTACGCCGCTTTGGGCGATGGCAGTGTGGCGTGTGTTAACGCCCGCACCGGCGATCCCATCTGGCGCGTGCCACTGTTCCGCGCAGGCATCAATGCCACCACGATCGTTCATAACAACGACAAGCTCATCGCCATTTTCGGCGTGCCTTACGAGCCAGGGCAATTGATTGCGCTGAAGCTTCCCAGTGTAGAGCCTACGAATGCCGCCGCCGGGCCGCTGGTCTTGGAGCGCAAATCCCTCGAACTCTGGGCGGCGGAAGTTTCCACATCCACCAGTTCTCCGATTCTTGTCGGCGACACTGTTTATGTCGTTGCCGAAAAAGGAGACCTTTGCGCCGTGGACGCGAACACCGGCTCAATCAAGTGGAAACTCAAGCTCGGCATCGAGCAGCGCAACTCCTGCCCGTTCTACGCCGACGGCAAACTTTACGTGCCGATGCTTGATGATCCCGCCGGTAAAGGCACAGGCGAAGGCAGCGAAGCTGGCACGAAGGGCGCGCTTTACATCATCAAGCCCGGCAACCAGCCGGAGATTCTTCAGCACGCCGAGCTCGATGGCCGCTGTTTCGGCACGCCCGTCGCCTACAACGGCAAACTCTACATGCAGACCACGAAGCATCTCTATTGCTGGGGCAAGGCCGGCAACAATGCGGGACTGCCGGCGCCCGTGAAAGCGGAAGACTGGCCGAAAGCTGGCCCGGCGAAGGCGTTGCAAATCATTCCGTCAGAAGTCGTGCTGCGTCCGGGGACGAGCGCCGCGTTTCATGCGCGCAAACTGGACGCCAACGGCCTGGTGGTCGAGGACGTCGCCGACGTGAAGTCACTCGTGTGGACCAATTTCATTCCGCCTACCGCCCGCGTGAAATCAGTGATGAACGGAAAATTTGACGCCGAAGGAAAACTCATCGCTGATGCCGCGACCAAACCTTCCGCCGGCGCTTACGAGGCGACGCTCGGCAATCTGAAAGGCTACATTCGCGGCCGCGTGTTGCCGTATCTGCCGCTCAGCCAGGACTTCGAGGCGATCACGCTCTCCGAGATGAACACGAACGAGAACGCCGCGTTTGCGTATCCGCCGCTGCCGTGGATTGGCGCGCGGTTCAAGTTCGAGGTGCGCGAGAAAGACGGGACGAAATGCCTGACCAAGACGATTGACAACAAATTCTTCCAACGCGCCACCGTGTTCCTTGGCGCGCCCGATGCGAAGAATTACACCATCGAGGCCGACGTGATGAGCGACGGCAACAAGCGCAAGATGTCCGAGGTCGGAGTCATCAATCAGCGCTATGCCATCGTGCTCAAGGGCAATGATCAGAAACTGGAAGTCAGTTCCAACTTTGAGCGCCTGCGCGAGTCGGTGGAGTTCAAATGGTCGCCGAACACCTGGTATCATCTCAAGTCCCGTGTGGACATCGCGCCCAATGGCTCGGGCGTTGTGCGCGCGAAAGCGTGGAAACGCGGCGATCCCGAACCCGACGCATGGACCATCGAAGTGAAGCACAAGACCGCGCACCAGGAAGGCTCGCCGGGCTTGTTTGGCTTCTCGCCGCAAGACATGCGCGTTTACATTGATAACATCAAAGTCACCGCGAACTGATTTCGGCTCTTACTCTTAATCGTAATCATAATCTTAATCCCATGCCCCCCCGCTTCGACCACGAAAAGCTGAACGTTTACCAACGTTCACTGCAATTCGTTGTCTGGGTCACGGAGATTTTGGAGCGTGTCCCGCTCAAACTTGCTGCCCACAACCAGCTTGATCGCGCCTCGACCTCAATTCCGCTCAATATTGCGGAAGGCAATGGACGTTACAGCGCTTCGGATCGTTGTCGCTTCTTTGACATCGCGCGCGGTTCAGTGTTGGAGTGTGCGGCGGCACTTGATGTATTGGTTGCGAAGAAGGTTTTGTCCGAGAAAGAAATTGAGTTGGGCAAAACTCAATTGGTTGGGATCGTGAACATGTTGGTCGGGTTGATACGCAGCAATTCAGCTTCTCGTCTGCACGAGGATGAAATTCCCTACAAGGCTTGAGGCAAACCGGAAAAGATTACGATTAAGATGAAGATTATGATTAAGAACACGCATTTGCAGGCTGTGACCGCTGGACTCTTGGTCGGCTTTGGCGCGATCGACCTCTCCTGCGCCGCCGATTGGCCGCAATGGGGCGGCAAGAACGTCCGCAACATGTATTCCCCGCAACGCGGCCTGCCTGATGCGTTCGGCAAGATCGAGTTCAAACCCGGCAGCGAGGAGATCAGCACCAACGGCGTGAAGAATCTTAAGTGGATCGCCAAGCTGGGCTCGCAAAGCTACGGCAACGTCACCGTCGCGGGGGGCAAAGTTTTCATCGGCACCAACAACGAGCCGAATCGCGATCCCAAACACACCGGCGACCGTAGCATTCTGCTTTGCTTCGACGAAAAGACCGGTGAATTCCTCTGGCAACTCGTCGTGCCGAAGCTCGCCTCCGGCAAGGTCAACGACTGGGAAAGCCTCGGCCTGCTTTCGTCGCCTACCGTCGAAGGCGACCGCGTTTATCTCGTCACGAGCCGCTGCGAAGTGATGTGTCTCGACGTGAATGGCATGGCCAACGGCAACGACGGCCCGTTCAAGGACGAGGCGAAGTATTGCGTGAAGGACGTACTGCTCGACCGCGGCAAACCCACCGAACGTCCGTCGCCACCCATCGAACCCGGCCCGAAGGACGCCGACATCATCTGGGTCTATGACATGATGGACGAACTCGGCGTGTTCCCGCACAACGCGTCGAACTGCTCCGTGCTCGTGGACGACGACATCATTTACACCTGCACCTCCAACGGCCAGGACTGGACGCACTCCAACATCCCCTCGCCCAACGCGCCCAGCTTTGTTGCCCTCGACAAAAAGACCGGCAAGTTCCTCGCTGAGGACGAAGCGCACATCGGCCCGCACATTTTGCACGGCCAATGGGGTTCACCCACACTCGCGGTTGTGAACGGCAAAAAGCTCGTCGTCTTTGGTGGCGGCGATGGCTGGTGCTACGCCTTCGATGCGAAGCCCGAGAATCCGGGCGAGAACGGCAAACTCAAGATCGTTTGGAAATTCGACTGCAACCCGCCCGACTACAAGAAAGACAAGGAAGGCAAACCGATCAAGTATCCTGCCGCAGAAGGCGTGAGCGAAGTCAATGCCACCCCTGTGTTCTGGAAAAACCGCATCTACGTCGCCACCGGCCAGGACCCGGAACACGGCGAAGGCGTGGGCATCCTCACGTGCATTGACGCCACCAAGACCGGCGACATCACTGCCACGGCAAAGGTCTGGGAGTATCGCGGGATTCACCGCAGCATCTCGACCGTCTCGCTCGATCCGGAGACCGGCCTCATTTTCGTGGGCGATTTCTCCGGCTTCGTGCATTGCCTGGATGCCGAGACCGGCAAAGTCCAGTGGACGCATGACATGAAGGCGCACATGTGGGGCTCGACCTTTGTGGCCGACGGCAAGGTTTTTGTCGGTGACGAGGACGGCGATTTCGTGGTGCTCGCGGCAACGAAGGAAAAGAAAGTCATCAGCGAAACCAACGTGGGCGCGGCGCTCTACGGCACACCTGTGGTGGCCAATGGCGCGGTTTACATCCAGTCCAATACGCACTTGTTTGCCTTCCGCGATCCGAGCAAGCAATCGAATCTGAAGGACGAGCCGCAGAAGATTGATCTGAAATAACCGGACCAACCCAAGCTGCGCCCATCCTTCCGACCAATATGAGTTCGACAACTGCGGTCCGCTTTACGCGCACCCACTGGCTGATCTGCATCATTGCGGCCATCGGCTTCGCATTCGACATTTACGAACTGCTGATGCTGCCGCTGATCATCAAGCCGGCCATCGCCACCTTGAGCGCTCCCCTGATCGAAGGGCTCGTCAAAAGCGGGATGTCGCCCGCCGATGCCGCGGCGCTGTGGGCGCCCGGCGGCAAAAATTATGTCGAGTGGGCGCGGACTCTGTTTTTCGTTCCCGCCATCGCGGGCGGCGTGTTTGGTTTGCTGGGCGGTTATCTGACCGACCGGTTGGGCCGGCGGCGCGTGCTCACCTTCAGCATTCTGCTGTATGCGTTCGCGGCGTTTGCGGGCGGCTACGCGACTTCGCTGCCGCAACTGCTCGTGCTGCGTTGCCTGGTGTTCATCGGCGTATGCGTGGAATTCGTGGCTGCGGTCGCGTGGCTCGCGGAATTGTTTCCCGAACCCAAGCAGCGCGAGAAAGTGCTCGGCTACACGCAAGCGTTCTCCTCCTTCGGCGGCTTCCTGGTTGCGTTCATGAATGATTTTTCGGCGAGCAATGCGTTCTCGCTGCCGGCCATTCATGGCGTTCACGAAGCCTGGCGCTACACGTTGATCTCCGGCGTCATTCCGGCCATCCCGCTCATCCTGATCCGTCCGTTCCTGCCCGAATCGCCCGAATGGCAGCGCAAACGCGAGGCCGGCCAGCTCAAGCGCCCGAGTATCGCCGCGCTGTTCGCGCCGGAATTGCGGCGGGCCACAGTGCTGACCACGCTCATCTTTGCCGCCAGCTACGGCATTGCATTTGGCGCCATCCAACAACTCCCGCAGATTCTCGGTGGCCCGAAGGGTCACGTGGCAATCCTGGCCACGGCGAAGGCGGCACAAGACAAAGCCGTGGCCGATGCCGCCGCCAAAGGCGAACCCGCGCCGGATGCGAAGAAGCTCCGCCAGATCGGCGCGAATGCCTCCGACAGCGCCGTCGCCAAGGTGAACAAGATTCAGGAAGCCGGCGGCTTGGTGGGCCGATTTCTCTTCGCCATCGTGGCGGTGTATTTTGTCAGCCGCCGCGCGCTGCTGCGGGTCTTCCAGATTCCAGCGCTGATTTTTGTGCCGCTGTTCTTCTGGTGGATCTCGACTTCGCTCGCCAATGCGGAATCGCTCAGCACCATCAAGGCGGGCATTTTCATCGCCGGCCTGCTGACGATTGCGCAATTCAGTTTCTGGGGAAATTACATCCCGCTCGTGTTCCCGTTGCACCTGCGCGGCACGGGCGAGAGTTTTGCCGCCAACATCGGCGGCCGTGTCCTCGGCACCGCCGCGGCGTGGCTCACGCTCACCTTTTCCGCGGCCACCCCGCCCAATCCGGCCAAGATCGCCGTCGTGGGCGCCTGCGTTGCGGGCGCGTACGTTTTGATCGGCGCGATATTGACCCAATGGCTGCCCGAACCGAAAGCGGAAGAACTCAAAGACTGATTTACGCACATGGATACGCTCACTCCCGAAAAAGCCCAAGCTCAACTCGATGCGCACGTGCGCGAAATTATCGCGTGGCACTTCTCGCCCGACAGCGGTTGCCCCTACTGGCTCGACTGGGCCAAGAAAAATTTTGACCCGCGCAAGGAGGTAAATTCCTTCGCCGATCTCATCGCCAAGTTTCCCCATTTTCAGGATGAATCCTTGCGCGACATGCAGCCGGAAGTCTGGGTGCCGGCAAAACTCAAGGGCCAGCCGTTCAACATTTTTGAAACCGGCGGCACCACCGGGATGCCCAAGCAACGCATCGGTTGGAACGATTACAAGGTAGATTACTCCGAGTTCAGCGAGAAGATTTCCGACGCGCATTTCCCGCGGAATCATTACTGGCTGATGATGGGCCCGACCGGTCCGCGCCGCCTGCGCCTCGCCATCGA
>CAYWCK010000015.1:0-4937 GCA_964456685.1 uncultured Bifidobacteriaceae bacterium
GCGAGCGTAGCTCAGTTGGTAGAGCATCACCTTGCCAAGGTGAACGTCGAGGGTTCAAATCCCTTCGCTCGCTCCACTTTTTTCGAAGGTTTTCAGACCCACCCCCTGCTGGCAACAAGCTGGCAACAGGCATTCCCCTCCCGGAGTTTGATTTCTGACCTGACGCCGCCTTCTCCGGCGGGGTTGTTGCCCACTTGCCGCTCCCTGCTTCTTGGTGCGGGGCTGCCCTCATTTTTTCCAAAGAAAGTGAGGGCGGCTCTTTGAACCGACACTTCAAAACAGTAAAACGAAGGGTGGACAGCAGCAGCCATAAGGGGCACGAAGGAAACAAAGTCGACGAGGCCAAGTCCGGCTCGGTGACGGTCCCTGAGGGTAACGAAGTCGCTCAATGTTTTGAACGGCTTTGTTCCGGCTGCTTCAAGTAATGTTGCGGCGACACTCCCATAAAGGAACGGAAGGTCGCGTTGAAATGGCTGAGGCTCTCGAATCCAGATGACAATGCCGCCTCGGTCACATTATGGCCGGATTTGCTCAGCAACGCTGCGGCGCGATGTATCCGATAACCTTGCAGGAATTTCACCCACGACATGCCGACCGCAGCTTTGAAAAGAGTCTTGAGCCTAGTTGCTCCCAAGCCAGAAGCTTTGGCCAGTTCATTCGCGTACACCGGTTGGGCGTAATGTTGTCTCAAATAGTTCAAAGCCTTGGTGATCGCCTGCCAATCAATCTCGAGGGCATCACCGTCAAACGAGACGCCGATAGATTCTTCCCAGCGAAGTATGGAGACGATCAACTCTGCAAACAGAGCGCGCAATCTTAGCTCGCGCCCGAAACGCCGTCCCTCGAACTCTGATACCATCTCGTGGAACAGCCGGGTAATGCCCGGCAGCATCCGGCGCGGCAGCCGAATCAACCGGCTGGCCAGTGTCTGTTTGCCAGTAAACCGACGCAAGGCGCGCACACCATCTTCGGTCGGCCCCAGTTCAATCAGAACGCTCGGGAGAAAATAAACGGTTATGTAATGGAAGGGCGGAGCCAGAACGCGCGACGTGTGAGGAATCCCCGGCCCCAGTAGTTCCAAATCGCCAGGCAACCTCAAAACCTCCTCGCCCTCCACCATGCTGATAACCTTGGACTCGAAGGTAATGCTAATTTCGCAATAAGGATGACGTTCTGGTGGGTCAACGGGTGATGGCGCCAAATCAATCACTTTACGCACCCAGATGGGGCTGTGCTCACTCAATGGTTGCCGCGACTCGGTCACATCCAACAACCAGGCTAGATCCGCCGGCTTGGAACTATATGGTTTGATCTGGCTCATGAGAACTTTTACCGGGGAAAGTGTACCACCAGTCTGTGCGGCAGAAAACTTTTTCGCCAGCACATGATGGCGGGACTTATTTCGGCAACAACGCCAACAGATCGTCGTGCGGGCGCGCGATCACATGGACGGCAATCAGTTTTCCGAGATTACCCACTGCCTTGCTGCCAGCGTCCATGGCGGCGGTTACGGCGGCGACATCGCCTTTTACAATGACGGTTACATAGGCCGCGCCAATCTTCTCTTTGCCGACCAGCGTGACGTTGGCGGACTTGAGCATGGCGTCAGTGGCTTCGAGCACAGCAGCGAGTCCTTGAGTTTCGAGGATGCCGAGCGCCTGCGGTTTTGGATTCATAGTTTGGTCTTTCGCATTTGGAAAATCTGTCGGCAAGAGCTGATCCCGTCCGCCATAGAGCGGATTCTGCGCGTTGGGAGAATTGATCAAAGGCGCCAGCGCTGTGTCCGGGCGGGGAAGACAGCTTACCAAAGCCGCGCTCCCCAAGTCGCGCGCGCGCCGTTCGGCAATCGCCAGCGCAGCGTCCACGGATGCGACATCGCCCTGTAATTTCACCATCAGGTTCTGATTCCCCGTGGTCTCAATGCCGAGCAGGTGAACTCCGGCGCCTTTGACGATTGCATCCGCCACCATCGCGGTGATCGAGAGGAACGGAATTTCGGCAAAGCCCAGGGCCTTCATTGCTTGCGCGTCGCAGACAAATTGAGCTGGTGCATGACCTCGCGCACAACGTCATCCGCGTTTACGGCGGAAGCTTGATGCGGGCTTTGTGAACTCGCGGCGGCCGGCCGACGGCAAGCGCTTGCGGCCTCGGAGAATCCACAATCAGCCAGGAGGCAGGCGATGTGCGAGCGGATTTCTTCATAATCGCACTGCTCTTTGGGGGAGAGTAATTGCCGCGAGGTGCCGAGATTGAATCCGCGCAAAGACATGCCGGCGCGAAAGCCTTCGGGGAAATTGGTGCCGTAGAGCATCGCATTAATGAGGTCGAGCAACTTAAACTGGATGGCTCTGGCCTCCGCCCAATTGCCCGCGATGAATTCCCGAAACAACTTCATGATCACCTCCGGCACCACGCCGCTGGTGGCGATGGTGCCGCCATCGGCACCCATCAGCAAAGCCGGGAAGAGAGTTTCCTCCGTGCCGGTGAGGATCGTGAAGTTGGGGCGTTGCGGTTTAATCGCCTGGAGCGTGCAGACCAGCCGGGGGAAGTCGCGACTACTGTCTTTGATGCCGACAATGCGCGGACAATCCAGCGCCAGCCGGGTGACCACTGGCAAGCTGATCTCGTTGGAAAACTGGGGAATGTTGTACAGCAGAATGTCGATCGGTGATTGTCGGGCCAGCTCCCGAAAAAAGTGTTCAATGCTCTCCTGGCTGACTTTGTAGTAGTAAGGGCCGGTGACCGAAACGGCCGTACATCCCAGGTCGGCATACGTCCGGCATGCCTGTAAAATCAGGTCCAGATTCGCTTCTGCCGCGCCGGCGAGAACCGGCACCCGACCCCGGGCTTCCTGCGCGACGATCTGAATCACCCGCTTGCGTTCTTCAAAACTCAGGCGGATGAATTCTCCCGTGCTGCCGTTGGGATAGAGGCCGCTGACGTCTTTCTCAACGAGCCAGTTGATGATCCGGCGCAGTTCCTCTTCATTGATGCGCCCGTCATCGAGAAACGGCACGAGGTTCGGAGTAAGAATTCCTTTGAGCATTGGTGGTTGAGTCTTGTGCGTCCAGGGGAAGCGAGCGTGATGCAAAAACTGACCGGCCAGCAACCTTAATCTCGACCTCGACCAAGTATTTTTTCAACGCTGTCAAATCCGGTTCGAGACCCAGCCCTGGGGCATCAGACAGGTTCACTTGACCACGCGAATCAGGCAAGAGTTTGGCCCTCGTGAAGTCGTAAGCGAGCGCCGATGGTTCAAACGGGTACTCGCAAAGGCTGGCTTGTTCCAGTCCCGCGTAGGGCTGCAGCGAAGCACTGAGCGCGAGATGCGTCGTGAAGGTATGATTGACGAAGTCCACCCCTTTGGCCTGGGCATAATCCGCTACCTGTTTTGCGGTTGTGATACCACCGACCCGCCCGGCGTCAATCTGGACATAGCCCAGCTTCGCATGGTCGATCATACTCCGGGCTTGATGAAAATTATTGCAGCCTTCCCCGCCCGCCAACTTCACGGTGTTGCACTGTTTCGAGAGTTCCTGATATGCGGCAAGGGCGCCGGAAAGAAACGGTTCCTCCAGCCACACTGCCCCACAAGACTCCAATGCGGGTAATCGTTGTAGCGCCGCCGCAACGTTGTCGCCCCAAACCGTGCCCGCGTCCACCAGCAACGCCGTTTCCGCCCCCAATCCTTCGCGAGCCGCCGTCACGTGATCTACGTCCTGGCGCACCGTTCCCTGTCCGTATGGTCCCCAGCCGAACTTTGCCGCGCGGAAGCCACTTCGGGCCACGGCCTGCGCCCGCCGCAACGTTTCCTGCGGGTCGTCGCCAAATAATTGCGAGGCATAAGCCGTTTTTGGGCAGGCGCGCTCGTAGCCCAACAATCTCCAGATTGGCGTTTCGAGTTTTCTGCCGAGCAAATCCCAGAGTGCCACGTCGATTCCGGAAAGCGTGTGATCGGCTTGCAGCAAATCAAAACTTTGCGCCCGCACCAGCGAATTGATGCGGAGGATGTCTTCGGGACTGTCCAGGCGCTGGCCCAGGACGGACGCGCTGACGGGCTTGCAGGCGCTATGCGACATCGGACAGGCCCAACTGGCAATCGACACCAGTGGCGACGCTTCACATTCGCCCCAGCCAATGTAGCCTCCGGCCTCGACGCGGACCAACAACGCATCCTGGCTGCCGTCGCCAATGTCCCGAACCTTGGGGAGCGAGAGGTAGAAAAAATCCACTGAGTCTATTTTCATAATCTGCGGCTACCTTTCAAAACGTTATGGTCAATCCGCCGTCCACCGTGAGAATCTGGCCAGTGATATAGCTCGCGTCCGGTCCGGCCAGAAACGCCGCCACCCCGGCGATTTCCTCCGGCTTTCCGGCGCGGCGCAACGGGAGGTGATGGCCGGTAACGTAGTTGGTGCGAAACCAATCGGTCTCCAGTTCATTGACGCCATCGGCACCAACGCTCATTTCGGTGGCAATGAATCCCGGTGCGATGGCGTTGACGAGAATCCCGCGCGGCGCCAGCTCCAGGGCCAAATTTCGACAAAACTGGTTGAGCGCAGCCTTGGCCATGGCGTAGGCGCTCGAACCGGACTCGGCCCGTTCACCGTGAATGGAAGTGACATGGATGATCCGCCCGCCTTCCGGCATCAGGGAGACCGCCAGCCGGGACATGTTCACGGCCCCGTTGATCATCAAGTCGAAGGGCTTACGCCATTGTTCGACGGGTGAGTCGATTGCGGACGCCGGAAGGCTCACGCCAGCGCAATTCACCAGCACGTCCACGCGTCCCCAAGTTTTCCTCACTTGCTGGTTCATGTCGGCGACAAGCGTTTCGCCATCGTAGCTGCCGGGACAGACCAAGTGATCGCCTGGCGGGAAACTTTTCACCAATTCGCGCAAACGTTCTTCGCGCCGGGCGTTGACGCAGACGTCGC
>CAYWCK010000015.1:4947-28612 GCA_964456685.1 uncultured Bifidobacteriaceae bacterium
GCCCGGCCAATACCGCTCGAGGCTCCGGTCACAATGACTTTCCGACGGTAGCTCATAAGATTTTAGGTTGCCGGCCGGCGCGAATGGAGACCCGCGTCTCCAGTGTTTCACCGGGCTGCAAAACGGAACACTGTTGTTTCTTGGCGGCTTCGTTCACCGACATCGGCATCGTCGTACAGGGTTCCAACACCACGGTATAGTGGCCCAGGAAGCCGCCGTAGGATGCAAACATCCAGGCATACGGGAAAACGCGCAGGTCGAAATGGTACTCAAAGACCAATTGTTCACTCGGCCGCTGCCAGCCCATGCGACCTTCACGCAACTTGGACAGATAAAAGAAATCCATCGTGCCGTCGGCGGCGGGAATGACATTGGCGGGCTTGCCTTCGGTCTGCGGCCAGGCGAAGGGCGTCGGGCTTGAATACCGCGAATAATTCAAATCCACCACCTGCGCTTGCTCCGCTGGACAATCAATGATGTCTCCCGCCTCGACCGCTAACGCAGCATGCAGCTTCCAAAGGAACTGTCGCGGTTGCGAGGTGGGATTCGAAATCCGGTAAGAGCAATCCAGCCAGGGTGCATCCGCGCGCAAAGACATTTCGCGCTCATAGCGGAGGCCAAAACGCGGTAAAGTCCCAGATAGTTTCAGTCGTGTCCCGCCGCCATTCCAGGCCAGCGGCAAGGTCCACAACTCTCCGTGATCGGGGCAGGCGACGCCGTTGATCTCATCCGGTGGATCGTTCGGCAACAATTCATCAATACCGCCGAAAAAGTTCGGGTCATACTCGCTGCCCGCGGGCACACATTCGAGAGGCAATGCGCGGTTGCGCCAAAGAAACTCGTAGCCGCCGGATTTTTCCACGAGGCTGACGACCCGCCCACCAACAGTCGGCGCGACATCCACACGCAACGCTTCGGATTCGAGCCGGACTAGCGGAACGCCGTCGAGGTTAAGATTTTCGCGTGCACTCATGGTCGGTTCATTGCGAGCCCTCCTTAAAGTCGAACAACAAAGGTCGCTCGCGAAACCCGCGGGTCTTGACGCCGCAATACACCGTGCCCGCCAGCAACCACGCGCCGCCCGCGATCTGCGCCGGCCGAGGCAAGCCGAGCCAGAAAACAAAACAGAGCAGCGCTCCGCTCAACGGCAGGATCGCATCCCACATGACGTTGCGGTGATGATTCGCCGGCGGTTTCAGGTAGTAGCTGACGAAGGTCGAGATATTGACGCCCATAAAACCGAGATACGCGCCGAAGTTCAGCAGATCGCACGCGAGGTCGAACGGAATCGTGATCGTGCCGATGAATGCCAGCACGCCGATCAGAATGATGTTGCGCGTGGGATTCTGGTGGCGCGGGCTCAAATATCCGAAGAGCGAACGCGGCAGCACATTGTCACGCCCCATGCCATAAATGAGCCGCGCTGCACTCACCTGCCCCGTGAAGCCCGCGCCAAACTGACTGACACACATGATAATTGAGAACACGGTGAAAAGCAGCGGACCTCCGACCGCTTTCATGACATCGAGATAATATGTGTTCGGGTCCGCCACGGATTTCCAGTCGGGAATGACCAGGTGAAAGAAGTACAACAGCGTGGCGCTGACGACTCCGGTGAAGCCGCAGACGATTACCGTGGCCAGCACCACGTTGCGCTTGGGGTTCACGACGTCCTCGGCCAACGTTGATACGCCGTCGAAGCCGATGTAGGCCAGCACCGCCAGCGAAACGCCACCGTAAAGCGCCCGCGGATCAAAGGTCGCGGGGCTGTAAATCGGATCGAGCGAAATCACGCCGCCCCACCCCTGCTTGTGCAACAGGAACCGGATGGCGAGAACCAGAAAGACAACAATGACCGTGGCGGTGACGATGAGCAGGACGAGATTTGCTCTTGCAGTCGCGCGAATGCCGCCCAAGTTAACGGCCGTCATCCCCAGCACGACCAGGAAAGTCAAAGCCGCGAATGGAATTCCCGGCACCAACCGTTGAATCGCCAGTGCCGGAATGATGGCGCTGATTAGTGGAATGATCAGGTAATCCAAAACCATCGACCAGCCCGTGAGAAAACCCAGGTGCGGGTTGATGCAACGGGAAACGTAGCTGTAAGCCGAGCCGGCCATCGGATACACCGCCGCCATGCGACCATAGCTGATCGCCGTGATCATCATGCCGAACAGCGCCACGAGCACCGTCGTTACGGCGTGGCCATTGGAACGTTGCTCGAGCAGCCCGGCGATCGGAACCGGCGCGACAATCTGCACAATGATTATCCCGTAGATGATCAAGTCCCAGAGACCGAGGACCCGTTTCAGCCGGGGAGCTTCAATGCCGCTAGTGATAGATTCGGATGCCATGTCCAATTGATTTTATGGTGGAAGACGATTGGCTTTATGTCGCTTGGTTAGCAATTAAGTTCTTTCGGTCACCTTGAAATAATTCCCATCTCCGGCTGACTAAATAATCAGGGGCGTACACGTGGTCGCAATTCTGATATATCGCGCCAGGAATCGCCTCCGTTTTTCGACAAAAATGCCGCGTTATCCGCGCCAGTTGGTTTAGAGCGGTTTCAACAAAACTGTGGCCGAATGTTGCGTAGGGAAGTTTCCCCCTCACCCCGGCCCTCTCCCGCTGGTAGAGGGAGAACGGCGCGCTGCGTCCTGGTCAAGGGATCGCTGCCAGCGGCTCGATGACGCCAAAATTTTCAGACATTGCCCAATGGCGATCCCCTCTCCTAGCGGGAGAGGGTAAGGGTGAGGGAGAGCGTTGCGCCTCGGCCAGACGGCCACAGTTTTAATTAAACCGCGATAATGCTCACCAAGAGCAGTTGACGCTGCTTGAGCCAACTGGCTTGAGGCGGAGTGGGCAACCCGCGCACCCAGCGGTGGTAGTCGGGCAGAAAGCGGCGGCTGTCATCGCTTTCATTGTTGGCATCATGGGTTGTTCTTGATCAGCTTCTGGGTGGCGATGATCGCTTGAGCGAGCCGTTGCCGATAAGCGCGATAGGTCTCGGGGCGTTTGTCGTATTGAGCGTACGATTGGATCAGTGCTTCGCCCAAGTCGAGCAGTTGTCGGTTGGCCGTACTTTGGGCTTGAGCGGTTTGCACGTTCTCGGGCAGCCGGGCAGTCAATGTTTTCAGGAGGTGGAAATACTCATAATCCTCGATTCCGTCGCGGAGTTGTTCCAGACGGACCGATGGCCAGAACGCGGCGCCGCCCGGGGCGGGATAGACGAGGTAACCATCGCCGCTGCGGCAGGCCTTGGTGTCCCAAGGGATATCGGGCCACTTGACGCCGCCACGTCCGGCGACGTTTTCATCGCCCCAATAGGTCATCCCCCAGTGGAGCTGGCCGGGCACCTGATATTTCCAGTGCCGCCAAAACACCAGCCGCGCTTCCGCATTGTCGCTGGGGATGTAATAGTGTTGTGCCACATAGTACCACCACAAGCCCAAGCCCGCAGTGCGCACGTCGCGAGAGAGGCGATCGGTCACGCTAGGTAATGCGGCGAGGATCACGGTGTCGGCCAGTCCGTGCATCTGCTGATCGATCCAGGCAATATCCTGGATCATTTCCGGCGAGACGGTGAAACGGCGGGCGACCCCGGGGGCCAGTTTGCCCATCAGACGGCCCTGCTCGCGCAGGAATGGATAGCCATCGCGCGGGGCTTCGTCGCCCAGAAGGACATACGTGCGCGCGGTTTTGTCCCAACCGCGGTCGTGCCAGCGGGCGGCTATTTCACCCACGCTTTTTGCCTTTTCGGGCTCGACCCCATCTTTTCCAAAACAGACAAGGCAGAAGTCACGCATGCCACGCTCGATGGCGTGGGGGATCTCCTCTTCGGCGAGCGGGAAGGGTGCGACGCGATGATCGTAGAGCATGTCGAGATACGCACGCCGGCGCTCAGGTGTCTGACTGCCGGGATACATGGCATCCATCTGCCCGCCCCAGATGGGAATTGACAGAGTGAAGTGTTGTTCAACCGGCAGGCTGAAGTCCCAGACGGTCACTTCGACCGGCACGCGTCGCTTCGGCATGTCGGCTGCGGATACAAAGACCTCACCGCGATAGACGCCTGCCGAAAGTTTGGAGGCTGCGAAGAAGTGAACCAGAATAGAACGGCGCTGGCCGGCCGGCACTTCCAGAGGCCTGTTCAACGGTAGTAGCGGATCGGGGAGCCAGCCAAGGCTTTGATGTGGCTCCCAGAGATTGATCGCTTCCACCAAGCCAACCTGCCACAGGGAAATGTCGTGGGCCGGCCAGGTTTTGCGGCTCCAGCCGCGGCGCACCAGTGGGCCGACCTCGACCTGAACATTGCGCAAGGGGCGATCGACCGGCGCCTCAACGACGATCTGGCCGCTCTCGAACTCATTCCGGGCCAGCTCGACGCGTAGCGGCTTTTGCCAAGCGATCGCCGCGGCTTCCGGCACACCAGATGACGGTGCAGGCCCGGGCGTGATGGTGGCCATGCTGTCGGCCACGCCGATGCGCGCCGCCGATTCTGCAGCACGCAGCGAAGTTGCCGATGTTGTCGCCACGCCGCATGAAATGATGATCGCTAAGAATAGTGGACTACGCATTAATTGACTCCCAAAGTGCCGACACCGAGGCTGCCTGTCATCCAGACGATTCGCATCGTAACCCTCATTCTTGCTTGGGGAGGCGCGTCGTCAGCAGGAGCACATCCCAGGCACGGACATGCAAGGCCATTGCGCACAGGATGGCCAGAGTGACGAGTGACAAGTGGATGATGTTTCATGGAGGGTCTGCTTGTTGGAAGAATAAGGCGCGTTGGGGTTTCGGCAGCGCCAAGCTGCTCTCGATGTTGCACCCCACCAGCAATGGATGATTGCAGCGAGCGCTGCCTCTGCTTTTGGTCGTAACTTCTACTTTTTCCATCCCAAGAAGCTGCCTTTCAAAGGATGGGAATTTGCCTTCACTCTTGCAGCCGCTTCCTGGCATCGGCGCCCCGGCCCGGTGAATGCCGTTGGAGGCGAGTTTGCGGATCTAAATCATTCGCGACTGATGGTCACGTTCCTCCCGCCCTTCTCCCGGGAAATTCGCAGTACCCCGGGCACGCCGCGATAAGCCCCATACGTCCAGCCGGTCGCTGGAAGCGGCTTTCCCTCCACCGAGACTGCTCGCGGAATGAAACTGAGGCGCAGGATTTCCCTCCCCGGTGATTCATAAGCCGTATATTCGATGCGGCCCGGTTGATATTTAACTTTGTTGATGACAGAGGTTGATCCAATGATGTGATCGGAATCCGCCGGCGCCATTTCGGGGAGTTCGGCCATGCCGTCCAAGAGGTGCGAGAGATAATCGAAGTAGGAGTCGGTAAACCACGGGTTTGCGTAGCCAATGCCTGTGTAGTTCACTGAATTTTCACCGCGCGAATACTTGCTGTAGCTTGAGTATGTGGCCAGCGCGAACGACGCCCGCGCTTCTTCCCGATCTTTGGGATCCTGGGAAACGCCGAACTTCCGGGCTACAATGGAAGCATAACGTGCCGTGTGGCTGCTCATCTCAAAAAAACACCCATCCTGCTCCCTGATGCTGGTCGCGCCGAAGCGTTTGGTCTGCCCAAACCGGTGCTTGACCCAATCGAGCAACCGCTCCACGTGGCTGGATGCGTCGGGATCAAGGGCGGGATTTCGCAGAATGAACCGGGCCGTCTCCAAGGGATTCTGCTGGTTCTTGTTGGCCATCGATCCCTTCACATCCTCGTAGTAACCGGACCATTCATGGTTCGCTATGGGGAATTCAACGATCCAGTTCCAGATCAAATCGCGTTTGCTTTGATACAGCCCGGCTTCCCCCACATCCATCTGGAGCATTTCATGAAAGAATAACACCGGGGCGATCATATGGGAGGTATAGGCATCCATGATCCGCCCCGTCTTCATGTTGACGCGAAATGGCAGCGGCGAGTTGGTGGCGTCACCGGTGGTTACCCGATGAGCAACTGACTTGGCGATGGCGCGTGCAGCAACAAGATACTTTTTATCCCCGGTCAGTTTGTAAAACCTGAGATAAGCCACTCCGACCAGCGACATCTTGTCCGGCTCGCCGACTTCGTCGGTGTATTCGCCGTCGGGAGAGTTGTCCTGGGTTCGGGGCACATTGGGCCAATTCCAGTCGGACGGAGTATGGTAGTTCATTACGCGTTCCAAAATTGAACGAATAGGCCGGATGGCATCCTCATCTCCAGAGTAGGCGTAATATCGTATCAGAGTTTCCACTCCCCAGTAAGCATGACTCCCCTGGCAGTTCTGGTTGCGCTTGAACTTCGCGTCCGCGGTTAATTTTGAAGTAACCAGGTACCAGGGGTCATCGCCAAACTTGGTAGGAACCGTCGGGCAACTCTTGATGTAGTTCATGCTCCTGACAATCACACTGTCGAAGCTCGTCCACGGAAGCAGTTTCCCTTCGCCATCGAGGACAACGACATGATCGCACAACATTTCCCCCCGCGGTGGTCCGTCGGCAGCAGAGCATTGCGCAATGGCGAAGCCCACCGCGGTCGCCGCCAGCAGCCGGATGATAACTTTCATG
The DNA here is from genome assembly GCA_964456685.1 of uncultured Bifidobacteriaceae bacterium. GTDB lineage: Bacteria > Verrucomicrobiota > Verrucomicrobiia > Limisphaerales > JADLHS01 > CAYWCK01. Next base: position 11,500 of record CAYWCK010000015.1, read on the forward strand.
ATAAATTAATTCCGTTGGGCAGGTTTGTGCGCGTTGTGGTTCGACTGGACATCAATATGCAGCAACCTCGGCAAGCATGACATCTACGGCTTTCCATTCTTTTTATGAGAAGCACGAGTACTCGCCTTACGACGCGATGCTGGACCATTCCTGCGGGTGGCTGCATTGACCCGGGCGGCAAATCGTCGAAGCAGATCGGGCGAAGGATTTTGCCCGGCCAATTGTCCGCCATCCAGGACCACGATCTGTCCGGTCATAAACGAGGCCGCTTCGCTGGCAAGGAAGAGGAACACCGGAGCGACTTCACCAACCCGCCCGACCCGCCCAAGCGGGATGTAGCGTTGCACGAAATCCCGCACAAACGCCGGGTCGTCAATCTCCTGCGACATGGGCGTCTGGATGTAGCCCGGACAGACGGCATTCACCCGGATTCCCAAATGCGCCAGTTCCAAAGCCATGGTTCGGGTGAGCATTATAATTCCGGCCTTGCTCGCGTTGTAATGAGCATAACCGGCTTCACCATCCAAACCATTCTTGCTCGACATATTGATCACCACACCACGCTTCCGCTGGCACATGGCACGGCATACAGCCTGAGCTACAAAAAAGCTGCCCGTTAGATTTACATTCAGGATGTTGCGCCACTCCTGTTCTTCGATGTTGAGGAACGGAGTCTCGTTGGCAATGCCCGCATTGTTGACAAGGATATCAATCGGCGATCGCTTCTCGATGACAGCAACGGCCTTTTCGACCTGACGCTTCAGGCTTACGTCCACCTGAAACGCAGTCGCCTGGATGCTTTCCTTGTTCAGAAATTGTTTCGCCTGCTCGGCGGATCTTGAATCATTGTCAAAAATAAACACCGCAGCCCCGGCCAAACCGAATAGCCGCGCAATTTCAAAACCGATGCCGCGAGCGCCTCCCGTAATCAGCACGCTTTTGCCGCTGAAGTCCCCGTTGATTTTTGCATCATGGTTCATTTTGAGTTGCCTCAGCTCCTTCGCGCATTGTTGCCCGAGCACGTTCCTCCCACACCGTTACCAACAATGTACTTACCAGCACCAAAATTCCCCCAATAAGAGTCGGTGGCTGTAAATGATCGCTCAATACGAGCCAGGCAATCACAACGCCGAAGACGGGTATCATGTAATTGGAAAGCGCCGCTTGCGTCGCGTCCAGGCGGGTTAGAACCTTCAGGAAGACCACCATTGACAGACAATATTGAAACACCGCCAACAGCGTCAGGCCAAGCCATCCACGTACAGACAGGGAGGATAACCGGAGAAAACCTTCCGGCTCAACCGCGAGCGCGAGCGGCAGCAAGACAATGCAGGTCGCAAAATAACTCCCCAATAGAACCTCCAGCGGCGAAAAGCGAATCAGCAGTACCTTGCTGTAAACATTGTAAAATGCGCTACCCATCACACCCAGGAAAATCAAAGCGTTGCCGAACATGTAACCTCGCCCACTGAAATTCATTTGCCTCAGATCTGCTCCCGAAGCGACCACTACGCCCGCGATGGCAATCGCGAAGCTGAGCCAGCGCAATTTCGTCATCCGCTCGGACAGAATGCAGTATGCCATGAGCGCGGTAGCGATGGGGAGAGCCAGCGAAAGCACCGCAGCATTGGAAGCCAATGATCGCTGTGTGCCCCAGGTAACAAATAATTGCGCAACCACCTGCCCCAATGCACCGATAATTAGGAAGTTTGCAATATCCTTCCATCGAACCCTGGAACGCTGTTCCTGCGGTCGCCGCTGCCGCTCAAACCAAACGAAGGGGATCAGCAAAACTGTTGCCAGCAGCATGGGAAAGGCCGTTGTAAACACCGGGCCGACTTCGGATTCAACCAATTTGACCAACACAAACTGGCTAGCCCAAATGCAATTGCAGAACAGCAGCTGCGTCCAATCTAGCAGCTTGGAAGGCCCGGAGGTGTTGGTCGGCGGCGGAAAGGGAGGAATCGTCCGCTCGCTGCATTCCGATGGTTGTTTCATTTTTGATTTGGTCCGGACTGCGCGCGAATTTATTGCAGGCAGCAACACGCCTCCATGAGCTTTTTAGTATTTGATTTGAGAAATCTAACAATGATCGGCTTATGCTATTGCTGCACCTGACTGCCCCCAAAGCGAGCCGCAACAACCACTCAAAAAACAAAGACAATGTTCACAAATAACGGGGGCGTGGTCGCTTGAAGGGCCGTATGATTCCAAGCGGCTCATGTTTCAGACTGCACCCGGAATTGAATTTCTGAGACGGCCACGGATGCAAAAAATAATGAACACGTAGGAAGCAAGTGCTGGCAACAGCCTTGCCCATCTCGCTTTTGTCAAATGGGTTCGCTTCGCAGCACATTATGGTTTGGCCGCTCCGATGAACTTGGACTGCAACATCGCGCGGTGTTGCGCTCTTTGGGGTGGTCGCCGGAGTTCTTTAGCGGCAAGCCGATCATTGGAATCGCCAACAGTTGGAGTGAGTTGAATCCCTGCAATTCCGGACTCCGAGCCGTGGCAGAAGCCGTAAAAAGAGGGGTCATTGCGGCGGGAGGAGTTCCCTTGGAGTTCAATACCATTTCGCTTGGCGAGGACCTTATGAAACCTTCGGCCATGATGTATCGCAATCTCATGGCGATGGAAATTGAGGAGGTGCTTCGCGCTTATCCCTTGGATGGCGTGGTTTTGCTCTCGGGGTGTGATAAGACCACCCCTGCTCAGTTAATGGCCGTTGCCAGCGCCAATCTTCCCGCCATTCAGGTTTGTGCTGGACCGCGAAGCTCGGTCAAACTGGCGGGCAAGGAGATTGTTGCTGGCGTTTCGCTTTGGAAGTCGGGTGATGCATATCGCTCCGGGAAGATGAACGGGTGCGATTGGCAATCGTTTGAAGAAGCGTATGGAGCGGGCGTGCCGGGAACGTGCAGCTCGATGGGCAGTGCTTCTACCATGGCTGTGGTTTCGGAGGCGCTGGGGATGATGTTACCCGGAACGTCGGCCATCCCTTCACAAGATGCGCGGCGGATGATCGCCGCCGAAAGGAGTGGCGCCCGAGCTGTGGCCCTGGTGCAGCAGGGCATTACACCCTCGCAAATAATGACTTTGCCCGCGTTCGAGAATGCCCTTCGCGCCTACCTGTCCGCTGGTGGGTCCACCAATGCCATCATCCATTTAATTGCGATTGCACGTCGCTTGCGTGTGCCTCTGGAGTTGGCGGACTTTGACCGGATCGCACGTGACACGCCGCTGCTTTTGAACGTGCAACCCGCAGGAGAATATCTCATGGCTGATTTTGACAGTGCTGGCGGTCTTCCTGCATTGTTCCATCAGTTGAGGGAAAAAATCTCGCTCACCGCTCCCACCGCGAATGGCAAGCCTTGGGGTGAAGTCATCCGGGATGGAGGAACCAATCCGGTTCTTTGCAGCGCATCAAATCCGTTGCGCGAATCCTGTGGATTGGCCGTATTAAGGGGGTCGCTGTCTCCTCGCGGAGCCATTCTGAAAACAGCCACGGCATGTGCCCGGTTGTGTCAACATCGCGGCCAGGCACTGGTTTTCAAAAACTACGATGATCTGCGGAATAGAATTGATTCCGATGACTTGAAGGTGACCCCTGACTCAGTGCTGGTTCTGCAAAACGCCGGAGCGGTTGGCGTTCCGGGAATGCCCGAATGGGGGAATATTCCGATTCCACGCAGGCTGTTGCATCAAGGGGTGACTGACATGGTGCGTATCAGTGATTCGAGAATGAGCGGCACTGCGCATGGCACTGTGATTCTGCATATGTCTCCGGAAGCAGCGATCGGCGGCGACTTGGCACTGGTGCGGGACGGCGACTGGATCGAACTGGACTTAGCTGGACGCAGGCTTGATTTGATGATTTCGGATGCAGAAAGGATGGTCCGAAAAGCTTCCTGGAAAGCACCGGTATCACCGCATCTCAGGGGCTATCCCCGCTTTTATGCAAAGTGCGTCCTTCAACCTGATGAAGGGTGTGATTTCGACTTCATGAATCCCGATTCGGACGAGGCGCTCCACTGGGTAACCCCAACGATTGGTCGCTCTTGAAATCATCATTGTTACCGGGCCGGATCCCGATAAGCCGCGCCAAACACCTACCGCAACGCTCATTGTTTGGGGTGCTCCCAGTCGTACAAGTTCCCTATCGCAACGATGAATCGATAGACTGGAACACCCTCAAGAAGGAAGTGGATTTTCTCTTCGACCACGGAGTCAATGGGCTGGTCACCGGAATGGTTTCGGAAGTTCAACGCCTGACCGAGAGTGAACGAGATAAACTAACAGAAAACCTAGTCAGGTTTTCCGCAGGGCGGGGGCCTGTAATCGCAAGCGTGGGTGGGGAAAGTATTGCCCAAATGCTTCGCCATGCCAAGGCAGCAGAAACCGCCGGCGCGGATGGACTCATGGCCATCCCTCCCGCAACCACACGGTGTTCTGATTCTGAGATTCTCCACTATTACCGTGCGCTTGTCAGGAATACGACAAAACCCGTGATTGTACAGGATGCCAGCGGATATTTGGGCAACCCCATACCCATTCACACTCAAGTGAGGCTGTTTTCTGAGTTTCCAACTAGGATCATGTTCAAGCCTGAAGCACAACCGATTGGTACAAGCCTCTCGTTAATTCGCGATGGTACTAAGGGCAAGGCTGCGCTCTTTGAAGGCACTGGAGGAATTGCGCTGGTGGACACATACCAGCGCGGGATTATTGGCACGATGCCCGGCGCAGAAATACCATGGGCCATGGTGGCGCTTTGGCGGGCCTTGGAGAATGGAGATTTTGAAAAAGCCAGAATCATTCATGCTCCAATTGCTGCGATGGTTTCGATGATGCACTGTCTGGATGCCTTTATAGCGATTGAAAAACTGCTTTTGAAAGAGCAAGGCATCTTCAAGAATACGATGGTGCGAGGTCCTGTCGCGTTCTTTCCCGACCCGGAAACCAAAGCCGAAGTCCTGCGTATTTTTGTGCGGCTAAAACAGATTTGTGGTCCTTGAATCCGGCGGAGGGCTTCTAGCAATCAAGCATTAATGTCCGTTCGATTGCGGTTCACCCTTCGCGTCATCGAGCCCAGGCTGCGTATGATGGAGAGCCATCGCCGCTGCGGAGACGTGACAAGCCCACTCGGATTTCGGCATACTCTCAGCCATGAGTAAAACACCGCTGGTTGTGCTGCTCATCGAGAGCTTCAGTTCGCATGGCCGGAATGTTCTGGCCGGTGTTTCCCATTACGCTCGCATGAACGGGCCTTGGTCATTCTTTGTTCCTCCGCGACCGGTCATGGAGCTATCGCAGGCTGATGCGCAATCAGCCAAAGGCACGCGTTCCGCTCATTCAAGAATGAATGATGGCCAGGGGTTGTTCCCGAACATGAAAGAATGGAAACCTTCGGGAATTATTGCGCGGATTGAGTCAAGAGCCGTAGCGGATGCCATCACCGCAGCCAAAGTTCCCACGGTAGGCTTGGACGTGCCAACCGAGATGCTGCGTCAGTTGCGGAAGAAAATACAGATTCACGAAATGCATCCTGACCCCAGGACCTCGGTTCGCATGGCTGGGGAACACCTGCTGGAGCGGGGTTTCAAGTTCTTTGCCTTTGTCGGCTTGCGAGGTTTCAATTATTCGGAAGAACGGGAGCAAGGCTTCTTGCAGTTCATTTCTGGCGAGCACGGACACCCGTGCGCGGTTTTTAACTTGGTCCAGATAACACGACCGGCCCACTACGGAAAAGACCAGCGGGAATTAGGTGACTGGCTCAGGAAACAGCCCAAGCCGTTGGGGGTTGCTTGCTGTGATGACGAGAGTGGGCGTGAAGTGTTGAATGCCGCCTTGATGGCTGGAATCGCAGTGCCTGATGAAATGGCGGTAATCGGCATGGACAACGATGAATTGCTCTGCAACTTGTGCAACCCACCGTTATCGAGTGTCATCCCGAACTCATGCCGTGCTGGCTATGAGGCGGCCGCACTGCTGGATAGAATGATGGCCGGCGGGAAGCTTTCGCCCCAGAGCACGTTGATCCAACCCACGGGAATTGCGACCCGCCAATCCACCGACGTCGTTGCGGTTGATGATCGAAAGGTTGCGGCAGCGGTGCGTTTCATTCGCGAGAACTCGCACAAAAATATAACCGTGTCAGACGTAATCAAAGCGGTACCAATGTCGCGGACTCTAATCGATTTGCGGTTTAAGCAATACCTCGGTCACACGCCTCACGAACAGATTTTGCGGGTCAAGATCGAGCGAGTTAAATTGATGCTCACAACAACTGATCTGACCTTGCCAAACATTGCCGAGCGAGTGGGTTTTGAACACGTTGAATATATGAGCGTCGCATTCAAACGAACCGTCGGCATGCCGCCCAGCACCTACCGGAAACGTAACGCGGCATTCAGCACCATAAACTCTGAAATCCGAAAGATAGATGTTGGAAAAATTGAAAACGCCGAACCTCCAAAAGATTGAAGCGACTCGCTAAATCAGGTCACAGATCCTTGGCAAACGGCTGACCTGGGAAGACCGCCTGATAACCGGAAATAAAGAACACAAAAGCAACCGTGGGGTATCGTCGTAAAACCGCCTCCGTTTTCCGACGTAAAAGCCGCTTTATCCGAAGCGGGTGACGCTTTCGCATTGCCCGTGGTCAGACACATTGGGAGATTCCACTCCCATGATCAATCCGTCACACGAACCGACGCCCGTGGCGATCGAGCTACCGCCTGCGATTGAGGTGAATTCCATGGCGCGCACTTCCCGGCGAGCCTTTCTTGAACTGAGCGGCAAGTTGGCGGTGGCGGCGATGGCGACCGACTTGGGACTGGTCAGCCAAGCGGCCGAACCGGCAGGCGGGCCATCTCTGCTGCACCGCTATTCAGATTATGGCTGGCTGCGGGGGTTCAGCGTGGTGCCTTCGTGGGGCGCGCGCATCGAGGAGGCTTGGTGGAATTACCACCCGGACCGCATGCGGGAGGAGGTGGCGCTGGCCCGGCAGGTTCATGCCAATTGTATCCGTTTGTGGATCGAATTCACCGCCTGGATGGCGGATCCGGAGCGCGTGACCGCCCACTTCTGCGATGCGGTTAGAGCAATCAGCCAAGCCGGCATGAAGACAATGCCATGCTTGTTCAATCGGTGGCACGACGACCAATATGATTACGGCGGTACCTATTTGGAGAACCTGGCGCGCATCGAGATGCACACGCCTTACGTGCAGGCGTTGGTGAAGCCGCTGGCAGCGGACGAGGCGGTGCTGATTTGGGATTTGTGCAATGAACCGCAAGCCTACGACCTGGGCTCGGCAGCCAACCAGAAAGAGTTTGCCTGGTTGAAGGCGATTGCGGCCACGGTACGGGCCTGCGGCGCCCGGCAACCGATCACCATCGGCACGATGGCCGGCAGCAACATCGAGACTTACGCGCCGCTGTGCGATGTGCTGTGCGCCCATCCGTACCTGCCGAACCGCCAAGGGCTAGAGGGACTGATTGCCGGCTACAGTGCGCTGCGGCAAAAGCACGGCAAACCGATGCTGGTGAATGAGTGCATTCCCGGCTGCCTGGACGACGGTCTGCGCGGCAAATGCGCGGCCTACTACACGGAGTTGCTGAGCGGGGCGGGCTTAGGCTGGATGGGCTGGGCCTTGCGCGAGGGTAAGGCGATCTCAACCCGACGCGACCGCTATGATAATAACGGCGTCAACGGTGAGGGCTTTCATCCGTTCTTCACCAAGGAAGGCCGCTTGCGCCCGCACCTGGAGTTCCTGAGGGAGAAACCGAGGCTGCAGGCGCCTTGGGAAAAGGAATCTTAGGATCAGTTGGTTCCATGGTCACTCGCGCAGAAGAAATGGGGCGATTTCCAATCCGGAAGCAGTGGCCTTTCTTAAGAACTAGAGACCTGTGGTTCGATTTAGTCGTGCACGGGCACAGTTAGCTTGCGTGAAGTGCCAGCGCGACTAACCCGGACGCGTACGGCTGCCGCGGGAATACTATTTACTGACCCGTTGGCGCCGGTGTCAGCCGGATGGATTTCACATTCACGGGCCGCCAGTCTTCCGAGATGGCGTGCAGGGCCAGAGTAGTTTTTCCTGCGGAACTGATTTGCAAAGTCCCCAATTTCATCGTCACGAAATTACCGTAGTCGCCGGTGACTGAAATCTGTCCCCGGAGTTTCTCGTTACCGACGGATATACTGACCATCGAACGCTCCGGCGCAGCAATTTGAGCGCTGATTTCAAATTTACCGGGCTTTGCCACACTGAATTCCCAATCTGCCCAGTCCGCCGGATTGACCCAAAAGCCGAGATTATCTCGCTGGTCACCGTGTTCGTAATGGAGTTGGTCTCCATGCACTCGGGCTTCTTCCGCCGTCAGAATGATCGATCCGTCCGAAGCCTGGCAGGTAATGAATGGCTCCGCTTGGAGCGAGCCTCTAATTTTCAGGACGATCGTTGATGAGATCGGATCCGGCGCCGTTGCCGGAACGAAAATGGTTAAACCGTCTGCGCCAGATTCCGTCGCCAGAGCCTTCCGGTTTGCGAGGAGTGAGGCCTTTTCGGCACTAATCTTAAGGCCTGGCACCACGAGTCTGCCATCCGTTGGCCAATCGAACACGTGGAGATACAGGGTTGTGCCATTCGACGATACCTTCTTCGTGCAGCGCCCCCAAGCCAGGCGTTTGAAGGGGCTGGCGCTCGTCCCATAAATGGCATCGTGATTCACCCTCATCCAGCTTCCGACCGCTTTGAGCCGCTCCACCGATGGCTCCGGAATGAGGCCCTCGGAGGTCGGGCCGACATTCAGGAGATAATTGCCGCCCTTGCTGACCGCATCCACCAGAGTGCGAATAAGAGTCTCGGAGCTTTTCCAGTTCTTATCATAGCTCTTATAGCCCCAAGTATCGTTCATGGTCATGCAAGTTTCCCAATCACGGTCGGCATAGCCGGTGGCCGGCACGAATTGCTCCGGGGTTTCGGTGTCGCCTTTGTAGCCGCCTCCCAGCCGGTTGTTGTAGATGATGCCGGGCTGCAGTCGGAGCAGCGGCAGTAGTATGTCAGCACGCTCCCGGGTCATGTTCACATCCGAGTCCCACCAGAGCACGGCAATCTTCCCATAGTTGCGGAGGATTTCTCGCACCTGGGGCGCCGCCACGTTGCGGATGTACTCGGTCATGTCGCCATCCTGCGCTTGGTCCCAGTGCCCGGCGGCGGCCGCGCCGCCTGGATTATTCCAGTCCTGCGCTTGGGAGTAATAAAAGCCCAGCTTGAGGCCATGTCTTTTGCAGGCGGCGGCCAGTTCTTTCAAGGGATCGCGTCCGAACGGTGAAGCCGTGGCGATGTTCCAATCTGACGCTTTTGAATCAAACATGGCGAACCCATCATGATGTTTCGAGGTGATGATGATGTATTTCATGCCCGCCTGCTTCGCGAGGCGCACCCAGTCGTCGGCGTTGTATTTGACGGGATTGAATTGCTTTGCGAATTGGCGGTACTCGGTCACCGGGATCTTCGCCGTGCTCATGATCCATTCCCCGATGCCGCCGATCTGCTGGCCTTTATACGTGCCCGCCGGCACGGAATAGACACCCCAGTGAATGAACATGCCGAAACGCGCTTCACGCCACCATTTCATCCGGGCGTCGCGCTGCTCAGGGGTTTCGAACGCATAAGGATCGGGTTTATGGATTTCGGTTTTGCCCTTGATATCGAGCGCGGTCCCGGTTGCGTGTTTGTCCGCAGAGGAAATGCTGGTAGTGACAACGATGAACAGCGCGAGGGTGAGTAAACGTTTCATGAGGTATCCCCTACTAAATTCCCCAAGGCCACTTGGGTGGAAGCTTCTGGGCGGTGACATGTAGGCAATAAGTTATTTCAGCAACTGTTATGCATTTCCAACGCCGGCTGACAAATCAGGGGCGTAAACCCAAAGGCAACTGTGAGTTACGGACGTGAAAACCGCCTCCGTTTTTCGACAAAAATGCCGCGTTATCCGCGGCAATCCGGCGTGATGCTCTCCAGACGTAGATTCACCGTGGCACTTCGCGGGCATTCTTCGTGGAAGTCAAATGCAGCCAAGCAATTTCCATGATTCCTGCACTTGCGCAGCCATTTCACTGCGGACTGAAACTGAAAGGAATTCGTTGCGGCTACTTGATCTCGGTGTACGCGAAGACGGCAGCGCCGGGCAGTTCTTCGATGGCGACGTGCAGCCCTTTTTCCATCAGCTCGCGCCCGGTCATTTCGATAGTGCGGTCCGCGGACAAGTTTTCCACCCGATAGCGCGTGTCCGTCTTTAAGCCGCGCAGGGGCAGGCGCGCCGATTCAAAATAACTGTCCTGCCGACGAAAGATCTGGACCATGCCTTGCTTGGCTTCGGGAGTGTCAAACTGCCACCCGATCCAAGCCGTCACATCGCGCGAGCACGGCGTCAGCGGATAAAAATCGCCGTAGTAGTTTGGGGCAATGCGGCGCCATTGGCTCACGAGGCGGCGGATGGCGGGATAATCGAGCTTCTCGCGGAGATCGAAGCCGCAGCCGAGGCTGGGTGAGGTGTTACTCCAGAACGCGTAAGGCTCGACCGGGGTAGCGCCGCTGCCGTAATAGGAGGCGTTGCGGGTGGCGACCGTGCCCGTGCCATGGTACGGCAACCAAAGGGAAATCCCGTAGGTCATCGATTGATGGCCGACGGCTTCGTAGGCGTAATCGCTGCGCCACAGGGGCACGGCGCGGCGCATGGTTTCGAGGTCATTGCGGCGCCCACCCGACGCGCAGGAATCAATCAGCAGGTCCGGATGCCGCCGGCGTAATTCATCCCAGTAAGCGAGATAGCCGGTGACATGCTTGATTTCGGTGATCCCTTGCCGGTCCGCCGCATCGTTCTTCCGCCAGTAGTCCAGGGGATCCATATTGAAATCCTGACGGTAAAGGCCGATGCCTTGTTCGGTGATCAGGCGATCGACGTGTTCGGTGAGCCAATGCCGTGCGTCATCATTGCCGAGGTTCAACAGCCCGCCTTTGGCGCCGCCCAGAATCCATTCCGGGTGGTTTTGCGTAAGCCAGGTGCCTTCCGTGACGCGTTCCGGCTCGAACCACACGAGCGTCTTCATGCCCTTGGCGCGGGCATGGTCGGACACCGCACGCAGGCCGTGTGGGAAACGGTTCGAGTCTACCATCCACGTGCCGACCTGCGGCCAGCCTTTGCCGTAATTCACATACCAGCCCGCGTCCATCCACCAGTAATCGAGCTTGAGGCCTTCCTCGAGGTAACGGTCAATAAACTGGATTTGGTTGGTCTCATTGGCTTTGATCATCTCGTCGTATTGGCGCGAGCTTGAGGCCACGAACTGCGGCGGCGGCAGTTGCCCGCCGGGCTTGGGCATCGAATGCGCCATCATCCAACGCCGCCAGATGTTCTGGGCGCGAATCCACTCTCCGCGCCAGAACTGGAGCACGATTAGCGGACTGCGGACTTCTTCGCCCGGCAGGAGCTTGAACCGGGTCAGCTCTTGCCCCGCCTGAATCCGCAAGCCCCGCCCGGCGTCCCGTGTGAACTCCGACATCCATTGCCCTGGCCAGCCGACCACGACAATCAAACCCTGGTTATACGGCCACTCCAAATTGAAATAGGACCAATCCGAATTCGTGGGCCGGCCCCCGGCGGCGCCAATCCGCTTGGTGGTCCCCGGCGTCAGCGTGGTTTCGCGCGGGGAATAGTCGTTGCCATCTGCCAACGATCCGGCCGCGTGGTGGAGTCGGAATTCAGCCAAGTCGCCGCGGTCCATGGCCACATCCAGTGCCTGGATGTTTTCCAGGAGCGGGCTGTCGGAGGACCCAGTGTTCTTGAAATGAAGAGTCCATTCCAGCGTTGGGAAATCGCGGTATTCAATCGCGACGCAGCGCACTTCGAGCCCAGTCTTCGCATCGCTCAGCGTGACCGTGTGTTCCGTGCGCAGCCCGTCCAGCACCCGCGAGGAGTTCGTGCGCTGCCAGGTTTTCAACCACTCCGCCAGCGGTTTGCCGTCATAGACAAAGGAGAACGGCAGCTCCGTCGCGAACAGACGCCGGGCTCGCTCGTCCCGGAGCGGCAGGTCGCCCAGCCACAGCTCGCGGCCGTCCTGGAGCGTGACTTTAGCCTCGGCCCAATCCACCTGGTCACACGCGATGCCGTCGGCTGTCTCTTCGGCTTGAAGGATAAATTCCGTGGCGCCGCCTAAATCTACGGATACTGGCTGCGGGGACATGCCTTCGCGCTGCACGCCCGACCGGAATTTCTCCACGCCTGCTACCTGCACCGACGCGTCGATGCTTCCGCGCCCGCCGCGCGTGTTGTCGTTGCTATCGACGCCCACCAGCGCCGTGAATCGTGTGCCCGGCCCCGGCAACCGAACCGCAAGCTTGCTCGGCGCGTGGCCATAAATCCCGCGCGTGAACTCGCGTCCGCCCAGCCGGAGTGGTTTCCCCTGGCGACTGTTCTTTTCCAGCGTGTCATGGTTGGCGAGGATCGCCAAGCCCGGCTCGGTGGAGTGTCCAGGCGCAACTCCCCGGAACCGCGCGGCGGCCCACAAGCTTGACTCGTTCATCTCGTCCGGCGTCACCACCACGGCCTCGGCTGGCAGCGCACTGGCGAGCCATGTAAAAACCCAGAGGGACAAAAGTGAGAATCGTTTCATGGGCTCACCCCCTACCGCACTTGGCAAGACTTGAACAGCGCGAAACCGTTAGAACCCAAAAAGCGGATGTTTTCGGACGAAAACCAGTGGCAATTGTCATCTGAGCCTGCCACAAGAAGCAGCGTCCACGAATCGACATGGCGCAACTATGAAGCAGGCGTTCCAAGTCTCAGGGCTGATGCTTACCGGCATGCTGATGCTGACATTGTTCAGCTTCGAAAATCGTAGCCATGGCGGGGAAGCCACTGGCTCGAATCAATCCTTGGATCTCGACGGTCCAGGTTGGCTGCTCGCCACCGATCCCAAGAACACAGGTCGCGAGGAGAAGTGGTTTACGGCCCCCCATCCCGAAGCGGTGGCGACTCATATCCCGTGGATTATCCAGGATGCGTTCCCGGCTTACCATGGAGTGGCTACTAATTGACCTGCCTTGGGTTCGGCAACTGTCATGCCCTGATGACTCCGGCCCGAGGAGCGGTTGTGTAAATACTTTGTTCCATCCCGCTACGCTACCGCATCATTCCCATCGCAAACCGGTCATTTCCCATTCGGCTTGACCACGACGTTGCCCGCAGGTTCCGGTCCGCTTCCTGGCTGGAGATACCACGTCGTCGTCCTCTCGCCGTTTATGAGCACGTTGTCCTTCACCAGTACGCCCGACGGATTGGGAAGCGCGTTTCCTCCGGCGGTCACCAGAATCAGGTGCGGTTTGTTATCGTTCGGACGCCCGTCGATGTAGTTGCCCTCGATAGTCACCTTCCGCGAATCGTTCACCACGAGGATCACACCATTGGGTTGGATCTTCGATCCGCCGATGATCGTGTTTCCCTTCAGCAGGATTTCTTCAGACCGATCCTCCACGTGCAACGACTCCGCGCCGTAACCTTCAATTCGACACCGCTCCACGCTGCCGCGCTTCACGTTCGCGAAGCCCACGGCGAAGCCTCCCGATGCGGACTTGCTCAGATTGTCACGGAAAGTGCAGTCGCGAACCGTGATGTCTGTCATCTTCCCGTTCGGAGCGTTGAACTCGAGATCCGACGCCGTGTTTCGCTCGAACAGTGACTGCACCACACGCACGCCATCAACCAATCCCGTGGCCTGGTTCGCCTGAAATAGGCCGAACGTGAATCCTGTCAACACGATCCGTTCCAGCACGAGGTTCTTCAGCGTCCCACCTCCCACCTGAAAGCAATGACAATAGGGGCTGGGAAACTTCTCGGATCCGCCGTCGAACACGCAGTCCCGAAATACGATCTCGTCCCGGCCTCCGAACAACGGAAACAACACCGCTGGGAACGTTCCTTCCTTCGCAAAATGGATGCCTTGGATTACCGAGGAGGAGCCCGGCAGCAGAAACTCACGATGACTCTTTGCATCACCATCCGAAACGAGCACGAACTTCGACAAGCCCCTTTCACCTACCAGCGCCACTCCCTCCGGCATCGAAAGCCGCGCCCCTTGAGGCAGCACAATCCGATAATCCCCGGCGGGCACGAATACCGTGTCCCCCCATTTCGCCGCGGCAAACGCCGCCGCGAGGGCCGGGCGGTCATCCTTCATTCCGTCGGCCGCAGCCGAACAGGGCGACTGCCGCAGGTTGATGACCGCCGGCGCAGCGGCAGCGGGCAGCACAGCCAGCGGTGCCAACAGCAGGGCGGTTAGGACGACGAGTGTTTGCTGAGTTGCTCTGTTCATCGGACGATTAGCGGTCCGTCCAGTTCGATTACCACGACGCGCCACGGACCCCGTTTCAACTGTGGCAGAGTTACGCTTTTGGCCTCGTTACTGAATGCAACCGCTTCCTTTGAGTTAAGAAAGAAAGCCTTTGCAATATTGTTCGCGAGTCCGCGCAGCTTTATCGGTTGGCCGGGGTCTGAGTCCACATGCAGGTACAGCCTGTTTGCGCGAGCTGTGCATTTTCCAAAAGGCAGCTTGCCAAAAGGCGAGCGTGCCGTGCCGTAAATGGATTCCCCATTCGCGGCCAGCCACGCTCCGATACCTTGCAGGCGTTGCACCAGAACGGGCGGGATTTCCCCATCCGGCGCCGGCCCCATGTTAAGGAGCAAATTGCCCCCGCGGCTGACAACATCCACAAGAATTCCCACCAGTTCATCAACGCTCTTGAAACGGGTGTCCTTTAAAGAAAACTGCCAGAAATCACCGATGGTCATGCAGGCTTCCCACGGGCGGGGCGTCTCGTGCTCGAATGCCATCGAGACATCCACCTCTGACGGCTGCTCGCGGGTATAGAAATCGCACAATGGCGTCACGCCGCGTTCTCCCTTGCCCAGACGGTCATTGATGAGGGCGTTTGGCTGGAGGGTTCTGATCATGTTCACCAACTCAGGCGAACGCCATGCCGAAAGCGGGTGGTCCCACTCGCCGTCAAACCAGACGCAATCGATCGGGCCATAGTTGGCGCACAGTTCCCGCACTTGTCCAAAAAGATACTCATCGACAAATTTCGGAAGGTTCGCTGTGTAATCCGGATGTCTCCAGTCCAGCATCGAATAATAAAACCCGATTTTGAGTTCCGACGCCCGTGCGGCGCGCACCAGGCTTTTTACATAGTCCGCTTTTGGCGCCCCTTTCGTCGAGGTATACTCCGAAAGTGCGCTGCCGAACATAGAGTATCCGTCATGATGTTTTGCCGTGAACACGGCATATCTCGCGCCGGCGTCCTTCACGGTTTTCATCCATTTCTCGGCGTCAAACCTGGACGGCTTGAACTGTGCGGCATAGTGTTCAAAATCCTTGCGCAGTGCCGCGTCGTCTTTTATGGCGAAGTAGTCGTAGCCTGCATTGGGGTCATTTCCCTGCACCGAAAACGGTCCCCAGTGGATGAAGATGCCGAATTTGGCCTCCCGGAACCACGCGGCGCGCGCGGCATCTATTTCGGTGGATTCCGCCCAACCTGCAGTCATAACGGCCGTGGCCAACGATACGGCAATGGCTGTGACGCGCGAACCTGTTAAGATCATTTTCTTAGCCCTCTATTTTTTCGGATAAATGTATTTTCGCTGCTTCGCATCGAACTTGATGGTCGGCACACCGGTGGGGAAAAAGGCCTCGAACATTTCCTTCATCGGCCCGGGATACATCGCCACGCGGATGGTGCCCCAATCGGCCGTCTGCTCGCCCGTGGCATAGTAGATGTACGTGTTGCCCTCGATCTCGAACAGATCGGCGTCGGTGTTGTTGATGCCTTCGCCGGGCCCGGGATCGAGCATCGGATAGCGGGTCGGACTGACTTCCCAAGTGAGCAGATCCTTCGACCTGGCGATGAACGTGACATACCTGGTTGTTGGCAGCAGGTATTGGTACCGAAACCTGGGCAGTCTGTCGCGATCGACGCCATAGATTACGTAGTAGTAGGGTGCATGGTAGCGGATCGCCGGATTGGCGCAGGCGGAATTGCCTTCCACGTCGGCAAACTCGATGCCGGGGATGCTCTCCCAGTGCGATAGATCTTTTGAGCGGGCGAAACGGAACGACCATTGCACCGGCTTGTTCGACTCATAGGCCATCACGTAGCCCTGGTCGTCGCGGCACACGGACGTATTAAACAGGTGCTCATCACCGTTGCGGACGATGATTTTTTCCTGCTGCCAGTGCTTCAAGTCCGTCGACCAAAATCGGAAAATATCCTTGGCCCATTCCTTGTTGGTGTTTTCCGTGCCGAATACGTTCATTTCGTCGCCGTTCACGAAAGCGCTGACGAAAGAAAAGCCCGTGCCCAGGCGGGCGACTTCCTGACCAGTTGTCAGCTCTTCGATGAACAGATAGGAGCCCGCTTCCTGCTGGTCAGCTTCCTTCGGTCGCGAATTCTGAACCAACAATGGCCGTCCCTTGTAAATGACCGGCGTGTTTTCCATCCGAATGCCGCTAAAGGCAAACGGGAGTTTTATGAGTTTTGGATTGGGAGGGGCGCTTTTGCTGGATTTCGTCTCAGCGGCGATACCGAGCGAAATTAGACAAGCATAGGAAAGAATTGCGATACTGAACGCAAAAAGGCGGGACATAGCGGCTCCTTTATTGTTGAGGAATGCTGTAGTGATTTGCTTTTTGCGCAACCGCCCGTACTGAGCGCTGCGCGGGTGATGCCCCGGGTATGGGTCGGAAGGGTCGCACTCCGCCAACAATGGATGATAGCATGGAACGTTGCCTCTGTTTTTCGTCGAGACTTCTCCTTTATCCATCCCCGGAAGCCCCCACCTTGACGCTTCCCTGCCCCGCGCAAATAATCAGCGCGACGAAACCTTCACCTTTGACACGATGAAAATGAATCTCACCGCAAAGCTCCTCACGCTGACCCTCGCTGTGGCCGCGTGGCATCCGTCCGCGCAAGCCGAAGTGCGTCTGCCTAAAATTTTCAGCAGCCACATGGTCCTGCAACGCGAGAAGCCACTGGCCGTCTGGGGTTGGAGCGAGCCAA
>CAYWCK010000016.1:0-21922 GCA_964456685.1 uncultured Bifidobacteriaceae bacterium
ACGGGCATTCGCGCGAGTGGTTGGGGTAATCGCATCGAAGACAATTCCGCCGGCACGAACACGCTGACGGGTTTTCGGTTGGATGGCGGCCAGAATTTGCTCGTGCGCAATCTCGCCCGTTACAACGGCACGAATTACAACGTGGGATCGCAGAATTCCTACGGTCAGATTCTGATTAATGCTTACGGCGTGATTACCAACAACAATCCGTGGCTGAACTTCGAGTTTCGCACCTGCGCCGCCGAGGTCTGCAACGGGTTGGATGACGATTGCAATGGCGTGGTGGACAACGGCAATCCTGGCGGCGGCGGCGCGTGTGCGACCGGCAACCTCGGTGTGTGTGCGGCGGGCACGCTCGTCTGCACCAACGGCGCGGTCGCGTGCGTGCAAAACGTCCAGCCCTCGGCCGAGATTTGCAACGGGCTGGATGATAATTGCAACGGCGTGGTGGACGAGGGTAATCCGGGCGGTGGTTTCGCGTGTAGCACTGGACAACTCGGTGTTTGCGCCGCCGGAACCTCGGCCTGCGTCGGCGGTTCGATCCTATGCAATCGCAATGTGAATCCCTCGACCGAGGTCTGCAACGGGCTGGACGACAATTGCGACGGTGTAGTGGACAATGGCGCGACTTGTCCCGGTGGCTTTACCTGCACCGGCGGCTCGTGTGTGGCGAATGCAACGTGCGTGGATGCCATCAAGAACGGCACGGAAACGGACGTGGATTGCGGCGGCGCAACGTGTCCGAAATGCGGTAATGGCAAATCCTGTTTAGCGGGCACGGATTGCACTTCCGGCAATTGTTCGGGCGGCGTGTGCGTGGCGTTGTCGAATGGAACGGCCTGCACCACCGCGTCGCAATGCGCGAGCGGCAATTGCGTGGATGGCGTCTGCTGCAACACCGCGTGCGGCGGCACTTGTCAGGCGTGCAATGTGGTTGGTTCGGTCGGCACGTGCGCGAACATTCCCAATGGTCAGGACCCGGCGAGCGAATGTGCCGGCGCAACATCCTGCAACGGTGCGGGCGCGTGCTCACTGTTTGCCAACGGCTCGGCGTGTTCACTCAATGCGGAATGCGGCAGCGGTTTTTGCGTTGACGGTGTTTGTTGCAACGTTGCCTGTAACGGCGTGTGTCAGGCCTGCACTGCCACCAAGAAAGGCAGCGGATCGAATGGCACCTGCGGTAACATCGCCGTCAACACGGATCCCGACAACGAATGTTCCGGCGGTCTCGGGCTTTGCAATGGCTCGGGTGCGTGTTATTGATTTCGACAATCAAAGCTTATGAAAATTCCGCTCGCCGTATTGTTTGGGGTGGTTTGCCTTGCTCAGCATTCTTTCTCGCCGCTTTTCGCCGCCACCACCATCAACGCCACGAACAAGTTCGCCTATGGCGCTAACATCGGCTGGATGGATTGGCGCGGGGACACCAACGCGGGCGCGGTCATCGGTGAATACGTTTGCTCCGGCTACATCTACGCCGCCAATGTCGGCTGGATCCACCTCGGCGGCGGCACCCCGGCCAACCTGATTCAGTATCAGAACAACTCCGCCACCGATTACGGGGTGAATCACGATGGCCTCGGCAACCTGCGCGGCTACGCCTACGGCGCCAACATCGGCTGGATCAATTTTGAAAATCTCGGCGCGCCCAAGGTGGACCTGTTCACCGGCAAGTTGAGCGGGTCGGTTTATTCGGCGAACTGCGGCTGGATTTCCTTGAGCAACGCTTTCGCTCTCGTCCAAACGGACATCCTCGCGCCGGGCGCGGACACCGATGGCGACGGCATCGCGGACGCGTTCGAACTGACCTATACCAATTCGCTGTCGTGGTTCAACGCCACGAGCGACTCGGACGGCGACGGTGCGTCTGACAAAAGCGAATATGCGGCGGGCACGAATCCGAAAGACCCAAACAGCCGGTTGGCCATCACCCTGTTTAATCCCGCACCCGGCGGGACCTTCCCGAGCCTCACTTGGAACAGCGTGTTGACGCGGCAGTATCGGATCTACAAAGCCCTCGATTTGAACGCGCCGCTGTGGTTCGACAGCGGTTTGGGACTGATCGCACCCGATGGGGCGACAACAACCCGTGCGTTTGCCGACACGAACGCGCCGATCCGATTCTACCGGGTGCAGGCCATCAAGCCGCTTTCTCCCTAAACGCCAACCCGTCTTCGCATGAAAACCCGATTGCTGTTGCCGGCGCTGCTGTTCGCCAGCGCGATGTTCGCTCCGACCGCCTTCAGCCAGGGCGCGCTGAACCCATCCGGTCCGCCGGCGCAATCCATGCGGACGCTGACGCAGGTCGAGCCGCGCACGCCCATTGGCTCGCTGCCGTTCAATATTAGTTCCTCCGGTTCCTATTACCTCACCGGGGCACTGCAAGGTGGCGCCGGCCAGCACGGCATTCGCGTCACCGCGGACAACGTCACGCTCGATCTCGGTGGTTTTGCCCTGATTGGTAACGGCGGCACCACTGGCGTGGTGGTGACGGCAACCGTGAAAAACTTCTCCCTAGTCAACGGTGTCGTGCGTGGTTGGTCGCAACAAGGGGTGATCCTTTCTGGCGCCTCCAATTCACAGGTCGAAAGGCTCCGCGTCTCGGACAATGGCAGCGACGGCATTGTCGTCGGTTCGACCACGGTGATCCGGGATTGTGTCGCCGCGGGTAACACGGGCAGTGGCATCCGGGTGGTCGGCACCAACAGCCGCGTCGAAAACAACCATGCCACGGGCAACCAACTCAACGGCTATCGCGTGGACGCCGGCGGCAACCTGATCGTAAAGAACAGCGCCGCGGGAAATACGGCTGGGGATTACTCCATCGTCGCCGGCTCAAGCTACGGCCAGATTTTGAACGTGCCCGGGGCGAATTTTACGAATGACGTGCCGTGGGCCAATTTTGGCACGAGCTGCCCGCTGGGCCAAACCTTGTGCGGGAATGCCTGCGTGGAGCTGGCGAGCAGCATCGCCAACTGCGGTTCGTGCGGCGCGGCCTGTTCCACCAACCACATTTCGAATGTGTTTTGCATGGGCACTTGCGGTGGCAACTGCGACGTGGGTTACGCGGACTGCAACAACAACAAGCAAACCGACGGTTGCGAAGCCGCGCTCCAATCCGATCCCAACAACTGCGGCAGTTGCGGTAATGTTTGTCCGGGAGGCCCCAATGCCTCGGCGCAATGTATCATGGGCAGCTGCACGCTCACCTGCAACCCGGGCTACGCGAACTGCAACGGCAGTCCCATGGACGGCTGCGAAATCAGCTTCTATACCGATCCGAATAACTGTGGCAACTGCAACACCGTCTGCCCCGCCGGCCCCGACTCCGTTGCCGGTTGTTCCATGGGTTTCTGTTACGTCTCCTGCACCAATGGGAAACTGAACTGCAACAACAATTCGATGGACGGATGCGAAGTCGATCCGACAGTCAACCTTGCCAACTGCGGCAGTTGCGGCAACGTCTGCAATGACGGGCTGGCTTGCACCACGGACGTCTGCGCCGGGGGCGGCTGCACCGCTTCGATCAACCCCGGCTTCTGCGTGATCGGCGGCACTTGCTACGCGAACGGAAGCCCGAATCCGATGAATCCCTGCCAGGTGTGCAATTCGGCGCTGAATAACTCCATCTGGTCGAACGCCACCGCCGGCACAGTATGTGTGGCGGCCTCGTGCAGCGGCGGCGTCTTGACGCTCGCCGACGTTTGCAACGGCGCCGGCACCTGCGTGGACAGCGGGTCGATCAATTGTGCGCCGTACACCTGCAATGGCGGAGGCACAGCGTGCAACACCTCGTGCTCAAGCGACGCGAACTGCGTGGCCAGCGCCTATTGCAACGGCTCGGTCTGCCAGGCGAAGAAAACCGCCGGCCAGGCGTGTGGTGGCAACAACCAGTGTATCAGCGGCGTCTGCACTGGTGTTTGTCAATGATCTGACGGCACTTTGGCTTTAAGGCAGTGGGGCGAGTGTTCAACACGTTTTCGTTCCACTACCCAGAACGGAACATCATGAAATTGAACTCTTGTAATGTGGGCCAGCTGTTCGTGGCCATGCTGTTCATCGCCCCCCTTGCGGTCCGTGCCCAAGGACCGCTCCTGCCCCCGGGACCGCCCGCGCCGATCATGAAGACCCTGCAGCAGGTCGAACCGCGCACGCCCATCGGCGCGCTGCCGGTAACCATCACCAATGCCGGATCGTATTATCTCACCGGCGACCTTTCCGGCGTGAGTGGCACGAACGGAATCACGATTCTCGCGGATGACGTTACGATCGATCTTTCCGGGTTTGGCTTGAAAGGCGTGGGGGGCGCGCTCAGCGGCATTGCCGCCAGCGGCAAACGCATCGCGGTGGTGAATGGTTCGATCCGCGGCTGGCCGGCGCTCGGGCTGGCCGGAACAGCGGCGCAACAAAGTCGTTTTGAAAACCTGCGCGTCGGCGCGAATTCCACCGGCGGCCTCGCCGCGGGCCAAGGTTCACTGATTCGCGGTTGCGTGTTCGCCGAGAACGGCGGCGACAGCTTGAGCGTCAGCGCCAGCGCGCTGGTCGAAGGCAACGTGGTCACCATTGCGACCGGCAACGGCATCCGCACGACGGGCAACGACAACCGCATCGATGGCAATCATGTCACCGGCAGTTCCGGCACTGGTTTCAAAATTGAGGGCACGGGCAATCTCGTCGTCCGCAACAACGCGCGCGGCAACAGCGGTGGGAATTATTCCATCGTCGCCAGCAACGATTTCGGCCAAATCCTCAGCCCGGGCGGCAATTTCACCAATGACGTGCCGTGGGCCAATTTCGGCTCCGGCAGCGCCGCCCTGTGCGGCAATGGCGTCATTGAATTCGGCGAAAGTTGCGATGACGGCAACACCACCAACGGCGATGGTTGCACCGCCGCCTGCGCGGTGCAGTTGGGTTATGCCTGCACGGGTCAGCCGAGTGTCTGCACCAACACGGCGGTTTGCGGCAATTCCCAAGTCGAAGTGGGCGAACAATGCGACGACGGCAACGTCACCGACGGGGATGGCTGCTCCTCGACCTGCCAGAATGAACCCTGCCTCACCGCTGCTCAGTGTCCGGGCGTGGACTCCGATTGTCAGGTCCGAGTCTGCAATCAAGGTGTGTGCGGCTTTGCTTTCAATGCCTATGGCACCCCCACAACTTCCCAGGTTGCCGGCGACTGCAAACAGAAAATCTGTGACGGCGCAGGTGGCATTGTGAACGTAACGGCCAACGCTGACTTGCCCGCCGATGATGGCAACCAATGTACGAGTCAGGTCTGCATCAATGGCAATCCTGCATTCCCCAACCTCCCGACCGGGGTGGCCTGCAACCAAAATGGCGGCACCCAATGCGACGGCTTCGGCGCTTGCATTTTCGTCTCCGTCTGTGGCGACGGTGCGGTGCAAGGCACCGAGGGCTGCGACGATAGCAACACCTCCAGTGGCGACGGCTGTTCGGCCTTTTGCACGGTGGAGCCGGGTTATCAATGCAGCGGTGCACCCAGTGTTTGCTTGCCCACATGCGGTGACGGGGTCGTCGCTGGCGGTGAAGGCTGCGATGATGGCAACACCTCCAACGGCGATGGCTGTTCCGCCTTCTGCTCCGTGGAATCCGGTTACAACTGCACCGGTTCGCCCAGCGTTTGCACGCCGATTCAGTATGGGTTGACCGTGATCAAATCCGGGGCGGGGAGCGGCACGGTCACAAGCTCACCCGCGGGCATCAGTTGTGGTGCCGACTGCTCGGAAAATTACTCGAGCGGCACGATGGTGACGTTGACGGCCTCCCCGGCGGTAGGTTCGTCTTTTGCGGGTTGGTCAGGCGCGTGCACCGGCACCGGTTCTTGCGTGGTCACCATGAACTCGGCCCAATCCGTCACCGCGTCCTTCGCACCCATCGCTTATACCCTGACGACGGCAAAGGCCGGCACCGGCACGGGCACCATCGCCAGCAGCCCGGCGGGCATCAGTTGCGGCGCGGATTGCTCCGAGCCTTACAATTACGGCACGCTGGTCACCTTGACGGCCTCACCCGGCGCGGGCTCGACCTTTGCGGGATGGAGTGGTGGCGGCTGCTCCGGCACGGGCACCTGCAACACGACCATTACCGCCGCCACGACGGTGACGGGCACGTTCACGCTCAACAGTTACAACCTAACCGTTGTCAAGTCCGGCACCGGCTCGGGCACTGTTACTAGTTCACCGGCCGGCATCAGTTGCGGCGCCACTTGCTCGTCTTCCTACAGCCACGGCACACTCGTCACGCTAACCGCCGTCCCGGCGGGCGGCTCCACATTTGCCGGCTGGAGCGGCGGTGGCTGTACCGGCACCGGCACGTGCGTGACCACCATGACCGCCGCAACGACCGTCACGGCGTCTTTCAGCTCTCCGTGAGTGGGAACGGGCGGAGACCGCACTACCGCGCTTTCGAACCGGGAAAGCTGTGCCGTCAAACGCACAGTTTTCTTCCCGCCTGAATCTGGCATCCTCCGCTCCAGACCGAATAACCAATTGATTTCGACGCGGTGGCCGTTAAGCTCACGGCCGCTCGAAACTTAAAGCATGCGACAATTCGTAACCATTGCCATCAACGCGTTCATGGAACTGGTGCGCCAGCCCGTGTTCTTGCTGTTGATGACAGGGTCGGCGATCTTCGAAATCTTCCTCGCCACGCCGTATTACTTCGCGTTTGGCGACGAACCCAAGCTGATCAAGAACAGCGTGCTGGCGGTGATGTTGCTGGCCGGCCTGTTTGGCGCGGTGCTGAGCGCGTCGGCTTCCCTCGCCCGGGAAATTCGCTCCGGGACGGCCCTGGCCGTGTTGTCCAAGCCCGTGAGCCGCGCACAATTTCTTCTGGCCAAATACGTCGGGTTGATGGCCGCGCTCACGGTCGCAACGTATGTCAATCTGACTGCGGCCTTGATTGCCAGCCGCATGACTTTTGACGCCTACGGCAGCACCGACCTGGCAGCGGTGGGCATCTTCACGGGTGGCGTGGTGGCGGCCTACGCGCTCGGCGGATTCAGCAATTTCTTTCTGCGCCGCCCCTTCGTGAGCGACACGGTGTTTGCGTTGATGTTCACGATTTCGCTCGCCGCCTTCGTCATCTTCAACTTCACGGAACAGAAGGAAACCATGAACGTGATGGCGAAGGTGGATTGGCGGCTCGTGCCGGCCGGCGTGCTGATTTTGTTCGCTTTATGGATTCTGGCGGCGCTGGCACTGGCGTGCTCCACCCGGTTTGACATGATCCCCACGCTGGCGATCTGCTCGGCTTTCTTCCTCCTTGGGCTGATGTCTGATTACCTCTTCGGCCGGCCGGCGGACAAGGGCTCCTGGTGGGGAACAGCACTTTACAGCCTGATTCCCAACTGGCAAAATTTCTGGCTCGCAGATGCGTTGGAAACGGGCAAAAGCACCTTCCATTGGGGCTACGTCGGCAAAGCCTTCGCGTATGCGGCTTGTTATGTCGGGGCCACACTAACGGTGGCTTTGACACTGTTCGAGGACCGGGAACTGAGTTGATTCGATGGAACGCAATATCCAAAAAAACGGCGTGGTTAACCTGCTCGCGCTGGTCGCCGTCGGGGCGGCCACGTATGGAGTTTCCAACTATTCCAGTTCCCTGGCTGGCCAGGTGGCCGCGGTCTTTCTGGGGCTCGGCGTGCTCGTCGCTTTCGTCAGCTGGTTCCAAATGCGCCTGGAAGAGCGCGAACGACTGGAAAAACTGGAACTCGACGAATTGGCCCGTTCCCGGGGCAGCGCCACGTTATTCGAAGGCAAAGAAGCCGAGGTTTTCCCCGCGCAACGCTCCCGTGAGCAGTTCGAGAAATTCTTCGTGCCCGGCTTCACCGTCGTCCTGCTCGTGGCGCAAGGCGCCGCGGCCTTTTTCCTTTGGCGCTGGCTTTCCAAGATCGTCACCGCGCCGCCGCTCCGGCAGGAAATGGTGGCCATGTCGTTGCTCGGCCTGTTGGCGCTGGTGTTGTTCCTGATCGGCCGGTTTTCCGCCACGATTGCGCGGCTGGAGAACCACCGGTTGTTGCGACCGAGTGCGAGCTATATCCTGCTCGGCGCCTATCTGTGCGCCGTCGGTGCGTTGGCGATTGCCGGCATCAAGGGAGAGTTCCCGAAAACGGACCTCTATGTCGCGCGCGCCCTGGTAATTCTGCTGGGGTTGATGACGGCGGAAACCTTGATTGCGCTGGTGTTTGAGATCTACCGGCCGCGAGTGAAAGGCAAAGTCGCCCGCCCTCTCTACGATTCGCGCTTTGTAGGTCTGTTGGCGCAACCCGAGGGGCTCGTGGCCACTGCCGCGCAAACGCTGGACTACCAGTTCGGTTTCAAGGTTTCCGAGACGTGGTTCTTCCAGATGATCAAAAACACGGCGGGCGTGCTTTTCCTCGCGCAAATCGCCGTGTTGCTGCTTTCCACGTGCGTGGTGTTCATTGATCCCGGCGAACAGGGTCTGCTCGAACGTTTTGGCCGGCGCGTCGAAAGCCGCGGCATCCTCGAACCCGGTGCACACTTCAAATTGCCATGGCCGATTGATCAGGTTTACCGGCATCACACGGATCAGGTGCAAACCTTGGCCGTTGGCTTTTCGGATGCGGAAGACGAGGATCATCACGCGGAACAGCGCGTTGTGACCTGGACCGCCGAGCACACGAAATCCGAAAGCAATTTCCTGGTGGCCAACCGCAGTCGGTCCGGCGACGAGAACTCCAACGCGACCGGCAAGAAAGCTCCGCCTGTCAGCCTTATTGGCGTGAGCGTGCCCGTCCAGTTTCAGATCAACGACCTGGTGAAATGGGCTTATCGTCATGAGAACAGCTCGAATTTGTTGCAGCAGATTGCCTCGCGGGAGGTGGTCCGCTTTCTGGCCAGCGCCGATCTGAATGAAATCATGTCCTCGGCCCGGCAGCGGGCGGCGCTGGACCTGCAGGCGCGGATTCAAAAGGCCGCCGACGCGCAACAGCTCGGCGCGCGCGTTTTGTTCGTCGGTTTGCAGGACCTGCATCCTCCCGTCAAGGTGGCGCCCGAGTATCAGAAAGTGGTGTCGGCCATGCACAAGAAGCAGGCCTCCATCCTCGCCGCCAAGGCGGAAGGCATACGCACCAACGCGCTCGCGGACGCCCAGGTGTTCACGCTCACCAACGCCGCCCAAGCCGCTCGACTGGGCATCGAGTTGACCGCCACCGCGCGCGCGGCCGCGTTCACGAATCAGATTCCCGCTTACAACGCCGCGCCGTCCGTCTATCTGCAGCGGGCCTATTTGCAGGGCTTTGCCCAGGCAACCGCCAAGGCGGCGAAATATATTTTGCTCGCGACCAACACCTCGGAAGTCATCCAGTTTGATCTCCAGCGCCGCATCGGGGAGGAATACGCCGAGAAGATCGCCGGCGCGATCGCCGCGCCCAAAAAATAATTGAAGCCATGAAAAGAAACCTGCTCACCATCATCATCAGCGCCGTTCTGGCGTTGATCTTCGTGTTGTTGCTCTTTGTATTCCAGGTCCGCCAGTCGGAAGTGGCCGTGGTCACCTTCTTCGGCAAGCCCACCGCCAAGCAGTACGACCAGCCGGGCGCCTACCTCCGCTGGCCGTGGCCCATCCATAGCGTTTACAAGCTTGATCAGCGCATCCAGAACTTTGAGGACAAGTTCACCGAAACCCTGACCGGCGACAGCGTCAACCTGATGACCACTGTTTATGTCGGCTGGCGCATCACCGATGCCAAGGTGTTCTTTCCCAAATTCAAAGGTGGCTCGGTCCTCGAAGCAGAACGGAAGCTCGAAGACATGGTGACCGCCGCCAAGGCCGCGGTGGTGGGCAAACACGCGCTCGCCGATTTCGTCAACGCCAACGAAAAGGAACTCAAGTTCGACGCCATCGAAAGCGAGATCAAAAACATCATCGCCGCCCAGCTGGCCACCAACAATTGGGGCGTGGGCATTGAGTACCTGGCAATCAAGCGCCTGGGTCTGCCCGAGAGCGTGACGCAGGCAGTCTTTGACCGCATGACCAACGAACGCAAGGTGCTGGCGGACACGCTGGAATCCGAAGGTTTGTCCGAGGCGGCGAAGATTCGTTCAACCGCCGACCGTGAAGCGGCGGAGAAAATTTCCAAGGCCGACAGCGAAGCGCGAAAAATCCGGGCGCAGGGGGAAGCGGTGGCCGCCGATCTGTTGCCGGTCTTCCAACAGAATCCTGAGCTTGCCACGTTCCTGCTGCGCACCGAAGCGCTGGAGGCCGCATTGAAAGAACGCACGACGTTGATTTTCGATACCCGGACTCCGCCCTTCGACCTGTTCACCGGCGTGCTGACCAACAAAACCGCCAAATAGACGGCATGAGCAACGAACCGAAAAACTCCGCACCGGTCACGCCCGTGGACAGCGGTTCGCAGGCGATGGCCGAGGCTTTGCGCAGCAGCTTTGGGATCGTCAAGGTGGTGATGGTGGTGCTGTTCGCAGCCTTCCTCTTCTCCGGTTTCTTCACGGTAGGCCCGCAGGAAAAGGCCGTGGTATTGCGCTTTGGCAAACCGGTGGGCGAAGCCGAAAAGGCGTTGCTCGGCTCAGGCGCGCATTGGGCGTGGCCGTACCCGATTGACGAAGTCATCCGGATTCCGATCACTGAAATTCAGAAGGTCACGGCCAGCGCGAGCTGGTTCTTTCAGACCCCCGAACAGGCGGCATTGAATGAGATTCCTCCCGCCGGCCCGACGCTTAATCCCGCCGTGGATGGCTACGCCCTCACCGCAGACGGCAATATCGTGCACCTCAAAGCGACGCTGAGTTATCGCATCGAGGACCCGGTGCGGTGCGTGTTTGAATTTGCCGCCGGCACGAATCAGAGCTTCAGCCTCGCGGGCGTTTCCAACGCCGTGATGAACGCGCTCGACAACGCGCTGGTGCATACCGCGGCCCGCTTCAAGGTGGACGACCTCCTCCTGAACGACGCCATCGGCTTCAAGGACGCCGTGAAGCGTCGCGTGGAGCAGTTGCTCCGCGATTACCGACTCGGAGTCGCGGTCGAGGAATGCTTTGTGCAAAGCCTGCCGCCGCGGCAGTTGAAGCAGGCGTTTGACAACGTGGTCACCGCCAACCAGAAGAGCGGCCAGGTCATCGACGGTGCCCGGAGCGATGCGAGCAAGACGCTCGGGCGCGCCGAGTCCGAGGCCGTCGGCTTGCTCAACACCGCCGAAACCTACCGCACGCGCATGGTGGAGTCGTTGAACGCCGAGAAGGTGCGTTTTCTCAAGCTCCTGCCGGCGTATCAGAGCAATCCGTCACTTTTCGTGCAACAGCGCGTGATCGAAAGCGTCGGCAAGGTGTTCACCAACGCGCAGGATAAAATGTATCTGCCGACGAGCACGGACGGCCAACCGATTGAACTGCGCCTGCTCCTGAACCGCGAACCGATGAAGACGTCCGCGGAACAGGCAAAGTAGGCTATATTCGGCCCTGAAAATTTGAACTGTTAACGAAGCGCCAACATGCAAGTTACTTCGCTGCTGAGCCAACAAGAGCACACGCACGGCCCCGAGTGCGGCTGCGGTCACGACCACGAGCACGCGCCCGTCCACCTGTGGCAAACGCTGCTGGGGGTGGTGTTCGTGCTCAATGCCTTCATTGTGGACTGGGCTTTCAGTTCCGCCCACGTTGTTGCCAGCGCCAGCGCGTTCATTGGCGCGATCATCCTGGGGCATCCCATCGTCGTCACCGCCGTCCGTGATCTCAAGCGCGGCCATCTCAGCATCAACGAACTCGTCGCCATCGCCGTGCTCGCGGCGTTTGCCTCCGGCGATTACAAAACCGCCGGCGTCGTCGCGTTTTTCATGTTGCTGGGTGAAATCATCGAAACCCGCACGGCCGAAGGCGCGCGGGCTTCCATTGAATCGCTCATCAAACTTACGCCCACCAAGGCGCGACGGATCAAAGCCGACAAATCCGAGGAGGAAGTCGCGGCCAGCGAACTCGCCATCGGCGACGTGGTCCGCATCCGGCCCGGCGACAACGTCCCGGCGGACGGCGTGATCGTGAATGGCCAGGGCTCGCTCAATCAGGCCACGATCACCGGCGAATCCCTGCCCGTGGACAAAAAACAGGGCGACGAAGTTTTTGCCGGCACGCAGAATTTGACCGGCGTTTTGGAAATCAAAGTCAGCCGGGCCGGCACCGACACGACGCTGGGCCGGGTGCGGGAACTGATTCTCGCCGCGGAAAAAACGAAGCTCCCGCTCATGAAGATTGTGGATCAATACATGGGCTTCTACACGCCGCTCGTGCTGGTCATCGGCGCGCTCGTGTGGGCGTTCACGCATGACCTGAACCGCGTAATCGCCGTGTTCGTCGTCGCCTGCCCGTGCGCGTTCATTCTTGCCACGCCGACCGCCATGGTCGCCGCTCTTTCCGCCGCTGCGCGCCTCGGCATCCTGATCAAGAATGTTGCGGACATTGAAGCCGCGGCGAAGATCAACGCGTTCGTCTTCGACAAAACCGGCACGCTCACCACGGGTGAACTCGCCGTCAGCCGGCTCGCGCCGATTGGTGACACGAAGCCCGCTGAACTCCTGCGCATCGCCGCCTCCGCGGAAAAATATTCCAATCACCCGACGGCCAAAGCGCTGGCGCAAATTGCCAGCGAAGCCGGCGTCCCCCTGGTCGAACCGAAAGACTTCGCCGAAACTGCCGGCCGGGGCGTGAAGGCGGATGTTGGCGGCGCGAAAGTCTTTGTCGGCCGCGCGCAATGGCTCAAGGACAACGGCGTGAAGGATGACTTCGAGAAATCCGTGGACCTCAACGAAACCGAAGGTTGGAGCTTGATCTTTGTCGCGCGCGACGGGAAATGCATCGGCTGGGTGGGTTTGCAGGATCAGACCCGCGCCGAGGCGAAGGAATCGCTGGCGGAATTGAAGGAAGCCGGCGTCCGCCGCATCGCGATGGTTTCAGGCGACCGCCAGCCCGTCGCCACACGCGTGGCCGCGGAGATCGGCTGCGAGGAGGCCAAAGGTGAATGCCTGCCGCAAAACAAGGTGGAATTCGTGCGCGGCATCAAGAGCAAGGGCTACAAGGTCGCGGTCATCGGCGACGGCGTGAACGACGCGCCCGCGCTCGCGGCCGGGGACATCGGCATCGCGATGGGCGCGGCCGGCAGCGAAGTGGCGATTCACAGCGCGACGATCGCGCTCATGAACAATGACCTGCGGCGGCTGCCCTTCCTGGTGAAGCTCTCGCGCAGCACGCGGGCGGTCATCAATCAGAACTTTCTGTTCGGCGTGTTCTTCATCATTGGCGGTTTGAGCGCGGCGGCGTTCGGCTGGTTGACGCCGATCACCGCCTCGATCCTGCACGTGACCGGCACGTTCATCGTGATTTTCAACAGCGCCCGCCTCGTCCGCAAAGGTGAGGAGCTGGAGCATTTTCATCCGGAAACCACCGCCCCCGGCGACGCTGGCGGGGCGCAGCCGGGACAACTGGTACCCAAGCCGGCATGAATTCCGCGGCTTGGTGCCGGTAAACGAGCAATTGATTTATGGCCGTCGCCGAACTGAATCCCCAAACCACGAGTCCTGCGCCGCAATCCTCGAGTGAAGTCATCGTCTCCGTGCGCGGGTTGACGAAAGTTTTCAAGGATTTCTGGGGCCGGCCCAAGGCGCGCGCAGTGGACAATGTGGACTTCGAAGTGAAGCGCGGCGAAGTGTTCGGTCTGCTCGGGCCCAACGGCTCCGGTAAATCCACCACGGTGAAGATGCTGCTCGGCTTGCTGTATCCGACCAAGGGACACATCGAAGTCTTTGGCCATTCGCCCCGCCACGTGCAGACGAAAGCGCGCATTGGCTACCTCCCGGAGGAATCGTATCTCTACCGCTACCTCAATTCGCGCGAGACGCTGGATTTCTTTGGCAACCTTTTCCATTTGAATCCGGGCGAGCGCACGAACCGCGCCGAGCAGCTGCTGGAAATGGTGGGCCTCAGTCAGACCCGCACGCGTGCCGTGGGTGAATTTTCCAAAGGCATGCAGCGCCGCATCGGTCTCGCGCAGGCGCTCATCAACGATCCTGACCTGGTCATTCTCGACGAGCCAACCTCGGGCCTCGATCCCATTGGCTGCCGTGAAATCAAGGATTTGATCCTCGCGCTCGCGCGGCGCGGCAAGACGGTCATCTTGAGCAGCCATCTGCTCTCGGACGTGGAGGACGTTTGCGATCGCGTGGTGATCTATTACGGCGGAAAAGTTCAAGCGCTCGGCACGCTGAAGGAATTGCTCGCCAAGCCGGATACGTTGCGCATCACCACGCCGGTATTGCCCCGCCCCACCATGGAGCGGGTGCTGGCCATCCTTCGCGAAGACGCCTTGGGCGGTGAAGTGCGCGTGGACAATCCCACGCAGAATCTGGAGAGCTACTTTCTGGAAGTCGTCGAGAAAGCCAAGCGCGCGGCGCACGAAACCAGTGGCGCCCAGTCCGGCGCCAAGGTGGCCGCCTACTTGCGCGGCGATGCCGAGGCCAAGCCAGCGACCGAGAAGGTCCTGGAAAAACTCACCCTGCCCCAGACGACGCCAACACCAGCCGCGCCCGCCGTGGAAACCAAGCCCGCCGTGGATGAGAACAAGCTCGCGGCGCTGGCTCAACCGGAGCCAACCCCGGCGGCAGCTCCTCCCGCTCCAGCATCCGAAGCCCGGCCCGAGGATTTGTCAAAAGCTGACGCGAAACTTTCTTCGCTGCTGGGGAAAAAGAAATGAAGCGACTGCTTCGGGCATTCGAGCGGGCGTTAAGTTCTGACGAAACACTGAGATTCCGGTCCAAGATTTAGAGCAATGCAACGAATTCTCGCCATCGCGGGGTTGACGTGGAAAGCCGCCTTCCGCTTCCGGCTTTTCATCGTCGTGGCGGTGTTGCTGCTCGCGTCGGTGGTGGGCCTGCCCATCTTGATCAAGGACGACGGCACGGCGCGCGGATTTACCCAGATTCTCATCACCTACACCCTCAGCACGATCACGGCACTGCTCGGCCTGTCAACCATGTGGCTCGCGTGCGGCACCCTGGCGCGCGACATCGAGGAATGTCAGATGCAAATGGTGGCGGTGAAACCCATTGCCCGCTGGCAGATCTGGATTGGCAAGTGGCTTGGGCTGGTCTCCCTCAATGCGGTGTTGCTGCTGCTTTCCGGCCTGAGCGTTTTCCTGCTGCTGCAGTGGCGGGCCACGAAGTTGCCTGAAGCGGAGCAGAAGATTCTGCGCAACGAAGTTCTCGTCGCACGCGCTTCGGCCAAACCACGCGACATTACCGACGAAATTGAGGTCGAGACGGATCGCCGGCTGAAAGAAGTGCTCAACGAACGCCGCTTGGACAAACTGGATGAAAAGCTGATGCGACAGCAGATCCGGGAAGGTCTGAAGGCGCAATTCCAGCTGGTGCAACCGGGCACTTACCTCGCCTGGCAGGTGAATCTCGGAAGCGCGAAGGATTATCTGCACCGCCAGCCCTTGTATTTGCGGATCAAGTTCAACACCGCGGACAAAAGTCCCTCGGGCACGTTCGGCGGGCTCTGGCAGATTGGCATTCCGAAGCAGACGCAACTTTGGAACTCCGGAGAGACGCCTCAGAGTCTCGCTCCGGACACGTTCCACGAATTTCTCGTTCCGGCAGATCAGCTGCCCGGCGACCTGTTCGACGCGAAGGGCATTCTCACAATCGCGTTCGTTAACCTGAACAACACCCCGCTGTTGTTTCCGATGGAAGACGGCATCGAAGTGCTCTACCGCGAGGGTGGCTTCGGCCTGAATTTCGTTCGCGGATTGGCCATCATTCTTTGCTGGATGGCCCTGCTCGCCGCTCTGGGGCTGGCCATGGCGAGTTCCTTCTCATTTCCGGTGGCGGCGTTTGCCTCGATGGCGGCGCTCATTCTTACGTTCTCGACGGGCACCCTCGCCAGCGCGGTGTCCGACGGCACAATCATGGGTTTCAATTCGGAAACCGGCGAATCCGGTCGCTCCGCGGCGGATTCGGTCGCTATTCCGATCTTCCGCGTGGTGCTCAAGGTGATCAATCTGGCGAAGGACTTTTCACCGATTGATTCGTTGAGCACCGGCCGCAGCATCACGTGGCCGATCCTGGGGCTTGCGATCGGTCAGATCGTGTTCCTCCTGGGCGGCATTCTGACGATCTGGGGCGTGTGGTCCCTGAGCCGGCGGGAACTCGCCACCGCACAAAATCAATCTTAACCCGGGAGTCCAAATCTAAAGTCACGAGATGTCCGGTCGCGTAAAAAAAGTTCTGTTGCTGGTTCTGGCCGCCGTACTCTTGGCGGTGGTGGTGCCGTTGCAGCGTGAGCTGAACCGCGACCGCAACCGCCTCGGGCTGACGCGCCAGGAGCCGCTGGAGAACACGCCGCCCGTGCTAGCGTTCACCACGGTGGCGCTGGGTGGCTTTCGCGGGTTGATCGCCAACGCGCTGTGGATCCGCATGAGCGAGTTGCAGGACGAGGACAAATTCTTCGAGATGCAGCAGCTGGCCGACTGGATCACCAAACTCGAACCGCATTACACCCAGGTCTGGCTCGTCCAGGGCTGGAACATGGCCTACAACATCTCGGTCAAATTCAAGGAAACGGCCCCCGGCGAATTTCCCGATCGCTGGCGCTGGGTGCGCGGCGGCATCCGCCTGCTCCGCGACGATGGCCTGCGCTTCAATCCGCATGATGTGTTGATTCACCGCGAACTCGCCTGGTTCTTCCAACACAAAATGGGACAGAACCTTGACGACGCGAACATGTATTACAAACACCATTGGGCGATGGAAATGTCGCGGGTGTTTGGCGGCGAGAAGCCGGACTTCGACGCCTTGATCAATCCCAAGACCGAGGAAGACCGGCAGCGCACCCAAGTGCTGACGAACGATTTCAAAATGGACCCGGCGTTCATCAAACACGTGAACGAACGTTACGGCCCGCTGGAATGGCGCCTGCCCGAGGCACACGCAATCTACTGGGCCGCGAAGGGGCTCGAAATGGCGAAGCAATTTCCCGACAAGATCAAGCAGGAGGACCTGGTCCAGTTGCGGCGCGTGATTTTTCAATCCATGCAGGCGAGCTTCCGGCACGGCCGCCTGGTCACCCGCTCGCTGACGAACGGGATTTCGTTCGGTCCGAACCTCGACATCATCCCCACGGTCAACCGGTCGTATGAAGAGGCCATCGAGCAAACGCCGGATATGCGCGATAACATCATGAGTGCGCATCGGAATTTGCTGCGGGATGCGGTCTATTTCCTTTACTCGGGTAATCGCGTGGCAGATGCCGCTGATTGGTTTCGTTACCTCGGAGAGAAATACCCGAACAAGACTCTGATCGACGGCCAGACCAACTCCTGGCCCCGCAACACCACGCTCCAGGAATTTGCACTGGCGCGGGTCATCGAAGACGTCGGAGAAACGGACAAGGACCGCGTGCAGGGACATCTGGAGGGATTCATCGGCAGTGCCTACCTCGCGGCCATCCGGGGAGACGTAGGCATGTATGAGGGCTACCGCCGGATGGCGCGGGACCTGCGCGCAAAGTACATGGAAAAGATCGGTGGTGCGGGTGAAATACGTGTGGGGCTGCCACCCCTCGAGGAAACCGAGAAGAAGGTCCTGGACAAAATGTTGGATCCTGTGAACGGCATGCCGCCAGAGATGCGCGCCATCCTGCGCACCGAGTTGCGCCTGCCCGCGGAAACTGCCGGCACAAATGCGCCGCCAGCGGCGGTGGCAAATCCGGCGACCACCAATACCAACGCCCCCGCGGCGACGAATCGCTGATCGGCGCAGGCACGCCGCGCTTGCCCCGCTGCGCCGGCCACCCATATTCTCCGGGCCGAGATTATCTCTTTGTGAAAATCCTTGTCGCCATTACCGGAGCCAGCGGTGCGTTGTACGCCCAACGGCTGCTCGACAACCTGGATCCGCGCGCCCATGAAATTCACGTGGTGCAGAGCAATTACGCCCAACAAGTGATCGGCGAGGAATTGCCCGGCGGCCTGCGCCTGCCCGCGGGTGTGCAGCTTCACAATCTCAAGAGCATGAACGCGCCCTTCGCCAGCGGCTCGAATCCGCCCGACGCGATGGTGGTGATCCCTTGCACGATGGGCACACTCGGGCGCATCGCTCATGGTTATAGCGAGGACGTTTTGCTGCGCGCGGCGGACGTGGTGTTGAAGGAAAAGAAAAAGCTGCTTCTCGTCCCTCGTGAAACTCCCCTGAGCCTCGTGCATGTGAAAAATTTTGAACTGCTGCTCCTCGCCGGTGCGACGATCCTCCCGGCCAATCCGAGTTTCTATTCGGGAGCCAGGACCATTACCGACCTCGCCGACACAGTGGTGGCCCGCGTGCTGGATCACCTGGGCGTCGCCAACCAGCTGGCGCCGCGTTGGGCCGCGGAAAAGGATTGACCCGGCCATGGTCTGACGATGTTCTCGATGCTCGCCAAATGGCTTTCGTTCGTGCGCTTTTCGCACACGATCTTTGCGCTGCCGTTCGCGCTTGCGGCCATGTGCGTCGCCGCACGGGAAAATCGCGGCTGGCCAGGCGGGCGAACTTTCCTGCTGATTCTCGCCGCCATGGTGTCGGCCCGGACCTGCGCAATGGCCTTCAACCGGATTGTCGATCGCAAATTCGACGCGCTGAATCCCCGCACGGCCAGCCGACATCTTCCCGCCGGCAGCATCAGCCTGGTCAGCGCAACTTTGCTCTGCCTGCTAAGCGGCGCCGGCCTGGTGGCCGCGAGTTATTTTTTGAATCCGCTCTGCTTTTACCTCTCCCCCGTGGCGCTGGTGACGATCTGCTTTTATTCGCTGACCAAGCGGTTCACGGATTACACCCATGTGTTTCTGGGTGTGGCGCTGGCCTTGGCGCCGGTGGGCGCCTGGCTGGCCGTGAAGGGCTCGCAAATCGCCCCGCTTGAGTGGCTGCAGATGCTACTGCTCTCAGTAGCGGTCATCCTGTGGCTGGTGGGCTTCGATATCATCTATGCCTTACAGGATTACGAATTCGACCGCACTCATGGTTTGCGTTCGCTGGTGGTCGCGTGGGGGCCAAAGAACGCGCTCGGTGCGGCATTTTTGGCGCACGTGGTGATGTGCGGGCTGTTGCTGGCCTTCGGTTTGATCACGTTTGGCCCCCGCTGTCCTGCCTATCTCGTGGGTTGGTTTCTCATTCTCGTGTGCCTGGTGGTGGAACACTGGATCGCGCGCCGGCGCAGCTTGAACTGGATCAACATCGCTTTTTTCCGGCTCAACGCCGTGATCAGCACCGTGTTCTTGATGGTGGTGCTCGCGGAAGTCGTGTTTCGCGGCGGCTTCTTTCGACGCTGACGCAATCGCGCACTTGCCAAGTACCCGGTTGCCCTGCATCTTACGGGCATTATGAAAAGCATGATCGGGGTAATTTTGCTTGCTGTGCTTTGTATTGGATTGGGCGTAGCCCTTTTCACGACCAAGAAGCAGGCTGCCGAAGAGAAAAAGAAAGATACCGAGACCATTTCCACCCTTTCCAATCAATGGGTGAGGACGGATCGCGACCTCGGCGAACAAAAGCAGGTCAATGTGATGTTGTCGAACGATCTCACCGTGGCCCGCACTGAATTCAGCGGTCTGACCAACAAATTTACCACGGTCTCGACGACGCTGGTCAGCACCGAAGGCGCGCTCAAGCAAACCCAAGCCGAAGTTGCGGCCCGCGACAAAAAAATTGCTGAGCTCGAACAGCAGAATCACGACCTCGACGTCCGCGCCGCCGACCTCAGCACCGCGCTGACAAATCTCACGGCCCAAATCGTGGACACGCAGGGCAAGCTGACCCGTTCCGAAGGCGACCGCGCGTTCCTCGAAAAGGAACTCAAGCGCTTGATGGCGGAGAAAGCCGAACTCGAACGCCAGTTTAATGATCTCAACGTCCTCCGCGCCCAAGTGGCTAAACTGCGCGAAGAACTGAACGTTTCCCGTCGCTTGGACTGGATTCGCAAAGGCCTCTTCGCCGCGGACGATCAGAAGGGTGCTACCAAGCTCATCCAGAAAGCGCCACTGGCACCGGCACCGTCCACCAATCACTACGATCTGAACGTCGAAGTGAACGCGGATGGCTCCGTGCGGGTCATCCCGCCGTTGACGAACGCGCCAGCCGCTCCGAAATGACCCGCGGCGGTGCGCTCGTTGATTCGCATGGCCGCACTCTTCGCGACCTGCGCGTCAGCCTGACCGACCGCTGCAATTTCCGCTGTCTCTATTGCCTCCCGGAAACGGAGGCAGCGCAGAATTTTTACCGCGGCCACTGGGCGCACATGCCCAATTCGGCGCCCATTCTCCAGCAATGGGTCGAGAAATCCCTCATCCTCTCTTTCGAGGAAATCGAGCACGTCGTGCGGCTGTTTGTTGCGTTGGGCATCCAGAAGATCCGCCTGACCGGTGGCGAACCGTTGCTGCGTCATGACCTGGAGAAACTGGTTGCCCGGATTGCGGCGATTCCCGGCGTGGAAGACCTCGCCATGACGACAAACGGTTTTCTCTTTGCCCAGAAAGCATGCGCATTACGTGACGCCGGATTGAAGCGCGTCAGCTTCAGCCTCGATTCGCTCGACCGGGCAATTTTCAAGAAGATCACCGGCCGCGACGGCTTGGATCAGTTGTTGGCGGGCATCCAGCTGGCGCAAGAACTTGGCTTTCATCCGGTCAAGGTCAACGCCGTCATTATTCGCGAAATCAATGAGCACGAGATCGAAGCGCTTGTGGCTTTCGCACGGGAGCGCAATCTAAGTCTCCGCTTTATCGAGTTCATGCCCTTGGACTCCGCGCGTGCATGGCAGAAGGAAATGGTGATGCCGGGGGCCGAGATCCTTCAACGCATTCGTTCCCGCTTCGAGCTGCATCCGGTCGTCACCGACAATCCCTCTTCCACTTCCAAGCGTTGGAGCTTTGCGGACGGACGCGGGGAAATCGGCATCATCGCGCCGGTGAGTGAACCGTTTTGCGGCCATTGCAACCGTATCCGCCTGACCGCCGACGGCAAGGTCCGCACCTGTTTGTTCAGCGTCACGGAGCACGATTTGCGCTCACGCCTGCGCAGCGGCGCCGGCGACGAAGCCATCAGCGCCTGGTTACGCGAGATTGCGTGGCAGAAAGAGGCGCGCCATCACATCGGCGAACCGGATTTCATCCCGCCGTCGCGTTCGATGAGCTGCATCGGCGGTTGATTTTGACCTCCCCGGCGCAGACTTGCGCGAATGGCATTTCATGGCAAAATGTCCCCTCGATTTCAAATCCTTTGGAGCAGTAACATGGTTCAAGTGAAAGAAAAACGGCCCACGCCGTCCACCGACGCCTACGTCGAGAAGTTTGGCCGCCTCGAGACGGCGACCAGCCAGCCGGTCTGGCTGTTGCCGATGCGCAAGGCTGGCCTGGAGCGCCTCGGCGAACTGGGCCTCCCGAATCAGCAACACGAAGACTGGCGGTTTACCAACACAACGGCGATCGCCAAGCTGCCCTTCAAACCGGCGCTCGAACCGACCGAAGGTGTCACGGCTGAGCAAGTGGGCGATTTCACATTTTCCCGGCTGCCGGGAGTGAAGCTGGTCTTCGTTAACGGCCACTTCTCGCCCAAGTTGTCTTGCTTAAAAAATCTGCCAGCAGACGTGAAGATCGGCAGCCTGGCGGCGGCGCTGGCACAGGACGCGGCTTTTCTCGAAAAGCATCTCGGCAAATATGCCGGCAGTGCTGACAACGGTTTCACCGCGCTGAATCAGGCATTTTTTCTCGATGGCGGTTTCGTGCATGTCCCGGCCGGCAAGATCGTCGAGACGCCCATCCAGTTTGTTTACATCTCGACCGCCAAACCGGCGGGCATGACGATTCACCCGCGCAATCTCGTTATTGCCGAGGCGAACAGCAGCGTGAC
>CAYWCK010000016.1:21932-28016 GCA_964456685.1 uncultured Bifidobacteriaceae bacterium
TTTTGGAAAGCTATGTCTCGCTCGGCGGCTCACAGTATTTTACGAACGCGGTCACGGAACTCTTCGCCGGCGACAATGCGCGTCTGGAATTCGTCAAATTCCAGGACGAGGCGAGCGATGCCTTCCACATCGCGGCTTTCCACGGCGAGTTCAGCCGCAGCAGCAGCGTCAACGTCCATTCGTTCGCCCTCGGCGCGAAACTTTCCCGCAACAACATCCGGACCAAACTCGCGGGTGAAGGCCTGGAGTGCATTCTCAACGGCCTTTACCTTACGCGCGGAGAACAGCTCGCGGATCACCACATGATTGTCGAGCACGCGCAGCCGCATTGCGCGAGTCACGAGTACTTCAACGGCATCCTCGATGACAAATCCCGCGGCGTTTTCCACGGTCGGATTCTCGTCCGCCCGAATGCCCAGAAAACGGATGCGAAGCAAACCAACAAAAACCTCCTGCTTTCTGACGACGCGGGGGCGGACACGAAACCGCAATTGGAGATCTACGCCGACGATGTGAAGTGCACGCACGGCGCGACCATCGGGCAGTTGAACGAGGAGTCCATTTTTTACTTAC
This sequence comes from uncultured Bifidobacteriaceae bacterium, assembly GCA_964456685.1. Taxonomy (GTDB): domain Bacteria; phylum Verrucomicrobiota; class Verrucomicrobiia; order Limisphaerales; family JADLHS01; genus CAYWCK01. The sequence continues at coordinate 22,506 of CAYWCK010000016.1, forward strand.
GGTCACGCGGCATCGGTCCGGAGACTGCCCGGCGCATGTTGATCCACGCTTTTGCCGGCGAGATCATCGAGCGCATCCAGCACGAAGCGGCGCGCGAGGAACTGGACAAGATCGTCTGGGACCGCCTCGAAGCGAATCCGCACCTGGCAGAAAAGGCCTGAGCATGTTCGAAGACCTGAACGATCTTTATCAGCAGGTCATTCTCGACCACTGCAAGAAGCCGCGTAATTTCCACGAGCTGCCCGCGGCGACTTGCTCCGCTCAAGGTCACAATCCACTGTGCGGCGACAACTACCAGGTGTTTGCCCGCGTTGCCGGCGATGTCATTGAGGAAATGACATTCACCGGTTCCGGCTGTTGCATCTCGAAAGCATCGGGCTCGTTGCTCACAGAATTCGCCCGGGGCCGGACACGCGCAGAAGTGGAAAAGATGTTCGCCGCCGTGCGTGAAATGATCACGACCGGCAAGGTCGCGGACGACGTGGGCAAGCTCGCCGTGTTCGCCGGGGTCCACAAGTATCCCGCCCGAGTGAAATGCGCGATGCTTGCCTGGCACGCCGCCCACGCCGCTCTCAAAGGCGAAAGCGCCCAGCCGGTGACCACCGAGTCCGAACAAATTTAGCTCAGGGTTGGGCTGCAGTTGATGCGCTCCGCGGCACCAACCGTGATCACCCCTACGGTTGAGTCTCCATCCGGTAGAAGCGCACCGTGTCCGTTGGTGGATTTGGGTCGATAAACTCAAATGGACTGTTCGTAGCCACCTGACTGCTGAGGCTGTTCCAATCCACGCCATTGGTGGAGGTGAACAAAGTGTAGCTCCGCCCTATCGCGCCCAAGCCTTGGAACCGTTGCTGTCCGCCCAAGAAGAATTGCGCGCTGAATCGGGCCGGCCCCAGAGCCGCTTCGCTGGCGTTCGCTTCGGCGAATATTCCCTGGCTGGCGTTGGTGTACGTGCCGGAGGCCGACGTTTCGAGTTTCAACGCGCGTACCATGTAGTGGTTTGTGCCGCGCACGGCGGTGAAATCGGTGAAGTTGGTTTGCAACACCGGTACGGACGTGAGCCGGGAGTAGTAACCGTACGGCGTAGTCGAACGATAGACATGATAACCCAACGTGGCAGCGGGCGAAGGATTCCAGCTCAGCACGATGTTGCTGGTGCCGACCGCGCTGAGATCGCCCGGCGGTGTCGGCATCTGGAGACGAAGCGACGGATCGCCCATGAGCGCCACGTGGACCTGTCGCCAGCAGAGGTTGACCTGGTTGTCATACACGCCCGGATAATTGTTCTGCGCTAGGCGGGTCGAATAACCGATGGGTTCGCCGAGCGCCATGTGGTGAAAGAACCAATGCGGCGCACCCGCGTAAACTGAGGCCAGACCATTCGAAGGAATCGCGAGCACGCCGCGCAGCAGGTTGTCCGTGGTGTCCCAGTCACCGAGCCACGATCCGTAAAAGCAAACGAAGCTGGCCTGGATGTTGGAGGAAACCATTTCCGCGGTGTTCATGGCGCCAAAATTGCCGCTGCCGCCGGAGCGACCCAGCGAGTTGAAATCGCCGGCATCCGAATCGTACGCCCACAGGTAACTGTTGGTGGTGACGCGCTGGAGGAAAGTCTCGTTTGTATCCACCTCGACATTGGTCCAACCGATCGAAGTCGCCGCCGCGCGCCAGCCAATGGCCGCCGCCGCTTCGCCGTCGCGGGCGCCGGCACCATCGTGGACCAAGGCCCGCGCGCCGGGCACAAATTGACGGTGCCGATAGGCGTGATCCTTGTTCAGATACTGGCGGAGAAGTTCCTTTTCTTCCGGGAAGGTCGGCGGGCCATCATAGGTGAATTTACCGGGCATATTCGCCAGGTCCACACGGCCAACCATCACATCGGCATCGGAGAAAAGGCTCGATTGATCGTATTTGCCATCACCCGGAATGTTATGATTGCGCGGATCGGTGGCGGTGGAGTTGTTGATGAAGAAATCGGTCCAAAAGCCATTGAGTTCGGCGTAATGAACGTCGGCCGGCCACGCGCCCTTGTGATGATCGGGTTTGCCGTCCGGCGTGATGTTGCCCGAATACGGCACCGGCACGTGACCCAGCAGGAATACCGCCTGGACGTAGGGGAGTTGCTGCCAGTTGGTTTGGATCAAATTGCGAACCTGGCTGACGCTGCCGGTGCGATTGATGTCGAATCGCAGCACCGTCCAGCCATCTCCGGCGAGGTCGCGCTGGAGCCGGGTGATTTCGCTGGCGAGATCAGCGGCGTAAGTGTTGTCCACGAGCAGCAGCAGCTTGCCACGGTCCTCGATCAGCGGCGCGCGGATGCCGGCACAGGAATACCCATAGCCAGTGAGATAGGTCGTGTGCTTGATAAACTGGTATTCATACGTCTGGCCCACGACGACATTCGTATCCGTGAATCCCGTCGCCGAAGGCAACAAGGTGGCGATGGGGCTGCCCCAATCGAGCGTGCCCTTGGCTTTGCGATAAACCTCGTAATCCAGCACGGGGAAACCCGGCGTGCCGGGATCAAATGGCCAGTCAAAGATGATCTGCGGCGGATTCTCTTGAACGGTGGCGCTGGCGAGAACAGCGTAGGACTCGCTTTCTGCGCGCGCCTCTAGTGCAGACGCCAGTCCAAGCAGCGCAAGGCACAGGCGAAAAGCGTGCGTCGAGGAAAGTAGATGCTTTGGTGACAGCATATGGCGTTGCCGAGTTTATATCATCAATTCCGTTGAACTACAACCGCGCGGTGTGACCGGGTTTCACCGACGGCGATGTCCGTAGGGTGGTCCACGCCAGAGAAATCTTCCGAGTAGATGCACGATGCGCGGTAGTCAGCACTTTTTGGCAAATTGGAGCATGAACCACATAGTGTGGTGTTTGCGTTACGCAGGTCGGGTCGGTAAGGTGCGCCCGCCAAAATGAGTTTCGTCAGCGGGAACATTTTTAAGCGAACGGAGCGAACCGTGCGGTTGCGGTTTGTCGAATCCTCATCGGCGAACCGCCTGAATCTGGAACTGCAAGTTGGCCGCAACGGACCGGTAACCATGGAGATCGCCGCCGAAGGTGCGACACTGCGCCCCAATGGCGACTCGCTGTTTGCTTTTGGGTTTTTGCCGGCGTGCGAGTTGAAATATGACCTGCGCATCGAAGGCGAGGTCAGTGGTGAACTCCTGGCCCGCGCTGGTGAAATTTTTCAACTCTATGCCCGCTGGTACGGTTACCAGCGGCAACCAAAAGTATATGCGCCGGAACGCACGTCCTCCCACGCCGCCGGGGCGGGGCGCACGTTGCTTTTCTTCTCCGGCGGCGTGGATTCATGTTACAGCCTCGTTGAAGCCCGAGCGCAGCTGCACGCCCTCGTCACGATCGTTGGGGCAGATTTACGACCTGAAAATCGCGAAGGCGCCGAATGGGTTGCAGGCCTGGGCCGGCGGTTTGCCCAGCAATTCGACCTGCCTTCCATCATCATTCACACGGCGGCACGCCGGCGGTTCGATCGGATGGTGACCTGGGATCATTTCCACGGACCGTTTCTGGCGGGAGTGGCGCAAATGCTGGCGCCCGAGTATGCGCGGTCGCTCATTGCCAGCAATTACGGTGGAGCGGGCCTGACCATGCCTTGGGGAACGCATCCGGATCACGAGCCGCGCTACTCAACCGCGGCAATGCAGGTGGAACATCACCTGCCCCAGACGCGCATCGTCAAGATCCGCCGCCTGTGGGAAGCCGGCCTGGTCAAAGACCTCCGCGTCTGCATTCGTCCCATCGGGGAAACGAACTGCGGTGTCTGTGTGAAGTGCATTTACCTGCGCTTCGCGTTGCAATTGTTGGGCGGGCCGACCGCGGTGGCGCAAGGAGCCTTTGCCCGGACCGACCGGGACAATTTCCACATGATCAATCAGGGAAGCGTGGAGTTTTGGATGGGTTTGCGAGAACTGGCCGTGGAACGGGGCAATCACGCATTGGCCGAACGGATTCGCGGCGTGTACGAAGCCTTTGAATTGCGTCGCACCCGTCCGCGTCCGTGGCTGCGACTCCCCAGGAAAGCGGTGGTGAAGCGCACCAAGCGCCGCGTGCGCGCGTGGGCTGGCACGTTATTCCGTCATTACCACTGATGCGACGTCGCGTGGGCGCGATGGTCGTTTGTTCCTTTGACTTGCCTTGCTCGCCTCGTAAGCTCCGCTCAAAGAAAGGCCAGTCATGCCCAGTACCTATAACGGAATCGGGACGCACTACTACGGCAAGAAAAACCTTCAGAAACGCGTCGCGCCCTGCCATTCCTGCGGCCGCCAGGTGGAACTGGTTTCCTACGACACCCGGCTTTGGTTTGTCATAATTTTCATTCCGATTATCCCGCTGGGACGCAAGCGCATCCTCGATTACTGCCCGTCCTGCACCCGGCATTTTGCCGTGGAAGCGGACAAATGGGAAACAGCCAAGCAACTCGAAGTTTCCGGCGCCCAGGAAACCTTCCGCACCCAACCCACGGCAGACAACGCCATCGCCGTGCATCAGCAACTGCTCCATTTCCATCAACTTGATGAAGCCATCGCGTTTCAAACAACGATGGTGGAGAAATTTCCCGACAACGCAAAGATTCACGCCTATCTCGGCGCGGCGATGACGCACCTGGGCAAGGTCCGGGAGGCGGCGCCGTTCTTCGCGCGCGCCCTGGAGCTGCGGCCTGATCTGCCGGAAGCCCGCACCGGCGTCGCCCTCGCGCACATTCAGGACAGCAAACTCGATGCGGCTCGTTCGCTGTTGGACTTTTTGGAAAAGCCAGGCTCGTCGAAACTGTACTCGCTCGAACCACTCGACACCTTGGCCCGCGCCTACCAGGAGGCCAACCGCCACGACGACGCGCTCTCCATCTTCACTTTCATCCTGAAGGAACTCCCCCAGCTCGGCGAAGAAAAGTGGTTTCGCACACTGGTCGCCCGGTCCGAGAAAGGCTCGGCTCAGCCAAGCATTCTGCCCAAACAAAAGTTCAGTTGGAAACGCTTCTTCAGCGTACAACGCTCGGCGCCGGCAGCTGGCGGAGGCCGGGTAACCTGGCGCGGTGTCGCGATCATTGGAATCATTCTGGGCGTCGTCGCCCTCCTTTTTCTCATCTCGAACGAATACATCCGGCGGCATCGCAAGCTCTACATCGTCTCCGGCTATCGCGAGCCGGCGTTGGTGGAGATTCGGGGTGTTGGCTCCGTGCGCACGGCGCGCAGTGAAGTGGAATTACCGCTCAAGGAAGGTCGTTATCACGCCACGATCACCGGCCCGGTGAAACAGGAAGTGGATTTTGAAATTCGTGCCGGCTATTGGAGTCGCTGGTTCGATGATCCCGCCTGGGTGCTGAACGTCGGCGGCTCCGCACTGCTGCAGATTGAGACGGCCACTTACTCGCGCGAGTCGCCACCGGTACAGTATGCGTTCGCTTTCGGCCAGCCGTTTTACAAATTTGAGCAGGTCACACATCCATTCAAGGAATTGCCGCAGACGTTGCGCTTGAAATCCACC
>CAYWCK010000017.1:0-26697 GCA_964456685.1 uncultured Bifidobacteriaceae bacterium
CGGCGTGAACCCTGAACCCTTACCCGAAATTCCGCACGGTGAGCCGGCCAATCTGCCCGGTTGGCTAAAATTTATCCGTCGCGGTGAGAATTTGCTCGTGGTGTTCGCGCTCGGCGTGATGGCGCTGCTGCCGGCGCTGGAAGTCGTGCTCCGTACGTTTTTCAAAACCGGCCTGCCCGCTTCCGCCACCATCGTGCAACATCTCGTGCTCGCCGTCGGCATGTTGGGTGGCGCCATCGCCGCGCGGGAAAATCGCCTGCTGGCGCTCTCGGTCGCGACGCACTGGTTCAAGGGCGGCTGGCTCACCTTCGCCCGCGTGTTCAGTTACGGATTTTCCGCCGCCATCACCACGTTGCTCACGGCGGCAAGCTGGCAGTTCGTCATTCAGCAGAAATCACTCGGGAAGGAATTCGCCTACGGCATTCAAACGTGGGTGATTCAACTGCTCATCGTCGTGGGCTTCGCCCTCGTGACGTTGCGGTTGATCTGGCACGCGTCGGAAAAATGGCGCGGGCGCATCGTCACGCTGCTGTGGGCGGTGGCCATCATCGGCATCGCGTTGTTCGCGCAACGCGAGGGCGCGAGCATCACACCGGAAAAACTTCGCTGGCCGGGCATGATCTTGCTGTTCATCGCCGTCGCGCTGGGCGCGCCGGTGTTCACCGCGTTGGGCGGCACGGCCTTGATCATGTTGTGGAGCGCGGGGGAGCCGGTTTCGCCGGTGCCGTTGAAACATTACCAACTCACCGTCAATGCCACGCTGCCGAGCCTGCCGTTGTTCACGCTCGCCGGCTATTTTCTGGCGGAAGGCGGCGCGGCGAAGCGGCTGGTGCGTTTGTTCATGGCGCTGTTTGGCAGCCTGCGCGGCGGGCCCGCGATCATCACCACGCTCGTCTGCGCGTTTTTCACGTCGTTCACGGGCGCATCGGGCGCGACGATTCTCGCGCTCGGTGGCGTGTTGTTGCCGGTGCTCGCTTCCGCAAAATATTCCGAACGCTCATCGCTCGGTCTGCTGACGGGCGCGGGTTCATTGGGCATGTTGTTTCCGCCGTGTCTGCCGCCGATTCTTTACGCCATCATTGCCAGCAGCGGCGGACAAGTAAGCATCAGCATCAAGGAAATTTTCCTCGGCGGTTTTCTGCCGGGCATGGTGCTGGTGATTCTGACTGCGCTGTGGGGCATCTGGATTGGCGGCAATGCCGGGGACGGCAGCCGGCAACCGTTCGTCGCGCGCGAAGCCTGGTCTGCCGTCTGGGATGCCAAATGGGAATTGCTCGTGCCCGTGGTCGCCCTCGTCTCGCTCTTCAGCGGTTTTGCTACACCCGTTGAAGCCGCCGCGTTTACTGCGCTTTACACGTTTCTCGTCAACGTCGTCATCAAACGCGACCTGCATCTTTTCCGCGATGTGCCGCGCGTGATGACCGAGTGCGGCCTGCTGATCGGCGGCGTTTTGCTGATTCTCGGCGTCGCGCTCGGGTTCACGCATTACCTCGTGGACGCGCAGATTCCTGATCAAGCCGTCACCTGGGCCACCGGCACGATCAAATCGAAATTCATTTTCCTGCTCGTGCTAAACCTCGTGCTCCTCGTCATCGGTGGACTCGTGGAAATTTACGCGGCGATCGTCGTCGTCGTGCCGTTGCTGGTGCCGCTGGGCGCGGCGTTCAATATTGACCCGGTGCATCTCGGAATCATCTTCCTTGCGAACATGGAACTTGGCTTCCTCGCGCCGCCGGTGGGAATCAATCTGCTGCTCGCGTCGTATCGTTTCAACAAACCCGTGGGCCAGGTCACGCGCGCTTCGCTGCCAATGCTGGGCGTGATGGTGATCGGCGTGCTGCTGATCACCTACGTGCCGTGGCTCACGACCTGGCTGCCCAGCGTGTTCAAGTGAAAGGATCGAGATTATGAAAACTCAATGGCTCGCCGCCTTGCCTCGCGCGCTCAAAGAGTGCGGATTGCTCAGCCTGGTTGTGCTTTTGTTTCTGACCGGCTGCGTGGTCACCTCGGTTTACCCGTATTACCACGCGAAGGATCTGACCTTCGATCCCGCGCTGCTCGGCGTGTGGCAGGACGCCAAGGAAGACAGCACCGACAAGGAAACCTGGACGTTCGAAAAGCTCGACGACCGCACCTACAAACTCATCACCGCCGACGGCGAGAAGAAGAACGAGTTCGATGCGCACCTGTTCCAGCTCAAGGGCGCGTTGTTCCTTGATTTGCTTTCCCGCGAACGACCGGACAACGCCGCGCCGCTGCACTTCCTCATGCGCGTGGATGCCGTTTCGCCCAATCTCCAAATGCGCCTGCTGAAATACGAATGGCTCGCCAAACTCGTGGAGCAAAATCCCAAAGTCATCCGGCACACCATCGTGCCCAAGAAAGGCGGTGACGGCGAAGGCGGTGATCTCGTGCTCACGGCGGACACCGCGGAGCTGCAGAAGTTCACCGTCAAACACCTCAAGACCGCGGACGCGTGGTCGGATCCGGTGAAGCTGAAGAAGCGTTGAATCGCTTGCGCGGGTAAAGCACGATGTCGCCATGAGATCCTCCCTGTTGCGCGGCTTGATGCTCTTTGATGCGCTCGTTCTGCTCGCGCTGGGTGGTTGGCTGGTGTTTGCGCCGGTGCAAATCGCGCACTTCTTCAAGTTTCCGGATCTGCCCGCCGTCGTGAATTACCTGCTCGGCCTGTGGGGGTGCGCGCTGGTGTCGTTGGGCTGTGGTTATTTCGTGGCGGCGCGGCATCCCGTGCGGCAGGTCATCTGGATTCAAATCGGCATTGCGCGCGGAGTGTTTGAATGCGCCGTCGGCCTGATCTGGCTGGCGCGGGGTTTGGTAACGTGGCCGCAGGTTGGATTCGGGGTCGTGCTCGCCGGCCTCATGGCGGTTGCCTATCTGGCACTTTACCCGCGCGGTCCGCGAATCATTGCCGCCCCCGGCACTTCCACCACCCGCCCGACATGAGCGAAATCAAATTTGCCTGTCCGCATTGCCAGCAACACATCGCGTGCGACAGCGATTTCGCGGACATGACGATTGTCTGTCCGTCCTGCGGTCAGCCGATGGTCGTGCCGGCGCTCAGTGCCACTGCTCCGGCGCACCCGGACTTGCGCCTGGTCGCTTCGCTTCCCAGCCCACGTCGGCCCGGGGTGACCATGCCTCCTCCGCTTGATCCGTGGACGCGCGAGCAATGGGCGCAGCATCCCTCGCTCCGATCCGAAGGCACACCGGCTTGGATCATTTGTGTTCTGCTCACCTTTATCGCCGCCGCGGTGCTCAAGGCCACCGGCGTCCATGCGGCCTGGTCGGTTGCGGTGATCGCCGTCGGCTGCGTGATCTCGGGTATCTTGATGGCGAAACACACCGTCTTTCTGCCGGCGTCCGGGGATTACACCGATGTCGAAGAAGTCTTTGAAGGCATTCTCGGGGACTTCGTTCGGGTCGGCATTTGGATTCTCCTCCTGCCCGTCTTGGGGCTCGGTCTTCTGTTCATCGGATGTGCCGCCTGTCATTGATTTATGGAAAATAATCCGCCCAATCCAACGCCGCCACCGGTGTCACGTCCGCGGCTCAACTGGTTTTTGTTCTTCGGTTGCTTGTTGGCGCCGGCGTTGTTCTCGGCCCTGGGCGCACTGGGAAAATCCGAAGGCGTGGCCATTGGCAGCGTGGTGTTCGGCTCGCTGGTGGCCGGTATCGTGTGCGGCGTCATGATGGGGCGACGCTTTGGAAACAACCCGGGCGCGCGCGTCGGTTTGGGGATCGCGTTTACCTGCGTCTTTGGCGTGGTGAGTTTCGTGCTCGGATTTTTCGGCTGCATGATCGGCGGGTTCAATCTCAACGTCCACTGATTGGCTTTGGTTTCATGCCTGCCACACTCCAACTCACCGATCAACTGCTCAAGCGCACCACCTCGCGCTGCCCGGTCTGCCACACCGCGTGCCCGGCGGAGGTCTGGCGCACGGGCGGAATTCCTTCGCGCGTTTTTCTGAAGCGCACCTGCCCTGAGCACGGCGAAGCCAGCGTGTGCATCGCATCCGACGCGCGTTTCTATTGGCTGGCGAAAGGGAAAATGGAGAACAGTTGCGGTTGCTCGGCTCCATCAACCATCAACTCTCACCCATCAACTACGTGCTGTTCCGCCGACGGCTCGAACGTCGGCACACTCGGCCGCAATGCCGAACCGGGTGACGCGCTCGGCGTGATGGAAAAACTCGCGACGTGCCTGTGCCTGATTGAAATCGTCAACTCCTGCAACCTGCCGTGCCCGACGTGTTACGCGAATTCGCCGCTCGGTACCGGCGGGAAAGTGGATGCCGTGCCGCTCGCCGATTTGCAACGGCGCATCGCCGGCGTGATCGAGCGCAAGGGCAAGATCGAGATTCTCCAACTCAGCGGCGGCGAGCCAACGTTGCACCCGCAGTTCTTCGAGTTGCTCCGCTGGCTGCACGCTAATCCTAAAATTGATTACGTGCTGCTCAACACGAACGGCGTCCGCCTCGCGCACGACAACGCATTTGCGGCCGAACTCGGCCGCACGTTTCGTTACGGCAAGTTCCAGCTCTACCTGCAATTCGATGGACCGCAGGAGGCGGGGCAACATTTCTTGCGCGGCGCGGATTTGCGCGCGACGCGTGAACGCTGTCTCGAACGTTGTCGCGAAATGAAATTGCCCGTCACGCTCGCCATGACCGTGACGTCGGAGAATTTGCCGTTCCTGTGGGATTCGATTGCCTTTGGCTTGCGCTGGCCGACCGTGCGTGGGATTGCGTTTCAACCGATGTTTGGCAGCGGAAGAATTCCGGTAGGGACGCGTTCCACCGCGTCCCGAACTTCATCCGGTAAAGATGGGGACGCGGTGGAACGCGTCCCTACCAATGGAAGATTAAACACCGCCGACATCATCCTCGCCGCGGTCGGACAATCAGGCGGCAAGTTGCGCTTCGAGGATTTCACGCCGTTGCCGTGCGGTGATCCGAACTGCGCGACCATCGGTTACTTGCTCAAGGTTGATGAGCACGGTAGGGCCGACCTGCCGGTCGGCCTGGACGCGCCGCAGCGCGTCCCTACCGTGCGTTCGATCAGCGACTTCATTGATTTCAAAAACGTGCAGGGTTTTCTCGGCACGAAGGTGCGCTACAAGCTGGAGGACTTGATGAAGTGCGGCTGCGAATCCGAGCCGCTCGGCGAGTTGCTGAAGAAATTCGAACTGGACGAATCGCACACGTTCCGGCTGTTCATCAAACCGTTCATGGACGCGTGGACATGGGACGAAGACCGCATTGACCGCTGCTGCACCCACGTCATCCGTCCGGATGGGAAACTGGATTCGTTTTGCCGGTATTACTCGAATTCTTGAGATTTTTATGAATGCGGAATTACCTCCTAGAAACGACCGAGGATCGGTGAAAGGAGCCATACTCGCACTTGCTGGTCTAGTCTGTGGCTTCGTTCCCATTCCAGTTATCTTGAACTCTATGCACTCGCATTCGACAGGTGGGGGAATATCGGCATCCGCGATGCAATCTTTACTGATGGTGTGCAGTATCTGTGGGGCCTTGGGGTGTGGCCAAATGGTAAAAAATCCTACTGGTAAGGTGATAGCAATTGTTCTGTTGGTTGTGTTTTTCTACACCTTCGATCTTGGGGCGGTTTTGGCCGTTGGCTGTTCGAATTCTGCTTTACGCTAGTTATCATATGCAAACCGCCTACGGCTGGCTGATGCTCGCGGGTATCTTCGTGAGCATCGCGCTGTGGTCGCGCGTGGCAAAGCGCAATCAGCCCCGTCAGGGGCGATATCTTTGTAGAGGCGCACGGGAAGGATTCCAAGCTCCGATAGGAGCGACATCTCCTATAGGCAACTTATTTTCAGAACGAACAGCGCATGGATTCCAGAATATGCCGCCCCGCCGGGGCTTCAGATCAAATTGGCTTGGTTTCTACAAAGATAGCGCTCCTGACGGAGCTACCGTATGAACGACTGAGTTTGATGAACGCCATCGCCTTTCCCAATTCCAGCGCTTACGGCTGGCTGATGCTCGCGGGCATCTTGGTGAGCATCGCGCTCTGGTCGCGCGTGGCGAAGCGAGATGAACGGCTGGTGCTGATTTACATCGCGGCGCTGGCGGGTGCATTCCTCGGCGCAAAGCTGGTCTATCTCGGCGCGGAAGGCTGGCTGCATTGGCACGAGAAAAATCGCTGGGTGATTCTGGCGACGGGCAAATCCATCACCGGCGCGCTGCTCGGCGGATATGCGGCGGTGGAGATTGCGAAACGCTTTGCCGGCTACCGTAGCGCCACGGGCGATTGGTTCGCGATCATCGCGCCCGTCGGCATCATGCTGGGGCGCATTGGCTGCGTGCTGCACGGCTGTTGCCTCGGCAATGCCTGTGAGGCCAGTTGGTTCACGGTGAACGATGCCCACGGCATCGCGCGCTGGCCGGCGGCGCAGGTGGAGTTGCTGTTCAACGCGCTCGCCCTTACCGGGATTCTTGTGCTGCGCGCCCGCCGGGTTTTGCCCAATCAACACTTCCACCTCTACCTGATGGCCTACGGTCTGTTCCGCTTTGCTCACGAGTTCTTTCGCGAAACGCCGCGGATTCTCGGCCCAATTACCGGTTATCAACTCGCCGCCCTGGCGATTGTTGGTCTCGGCGCCGTTGGATTCGTGGTGCGCCAACGCCAGTCAGTTCGTGAGGCGGCCGCGTCGGGACGGTCTCAATAAGGGAGAAAGTTTATCAATTCACGCCCGATGGCGGCGGGCACTACTCTCGCCCACGTGAACGCGCGTCTGATTTTCATCCTGTCGCTGGCGCTCAACCTGGCTCTGGCTGGTTGGCTTGCCTGGCGGTTGGAGCGGCCGCGGGGCGAGGTTGTTTCGGAGGAACACGACGTCGTCCCCGCGGCCGGAACGCCGCGCCCGCGCGTGACGATTACGGCGCCGGCGGAAGCTACCGCCCCCGTCCGCCAGCGCGCCGGAGATTTCCGGTGGGAGCAGCTGGAAACCCGCGACCTGGCGCAACTGGCTTTGAATTTGCGCGCCGTCGGTTGTCCGGAAAAAACGGTACGGGAACTGGTCCTGGCGCGCGCACGGCGCGTCGTGGATCGGATCACGCGGGAAACCGAACCCGCGCTGCCGTTTTGGGCGGCCGGGACACGGCGCGAGCTGGCCAATCGCCAAAGCCAACAAATCGTCCACGAAAAAGTGAACCGGTTGACGGCTCAATTGCGAGGCGTCTTCGGTTCGGACTTCGTGCTCGATGACGCCGGGCATCTGGAGGATTTCGAGGAGCAGGCGTTGCTCCGCTTCGTCATGGGACCGTTACCCGAGGATTCGCTCCGGAAAGTCGTGGCTCTGATGGCGCGCTACGAAGATCGGCGCGAGGAAATTTTGGATCGCGCCATGGGCGTGTGGCTGGACGAAGACGAAGCGGCGCAAAATCAATTGGCGATCGAATATCAGCGCGAGCTGGGTGGATTGCTCACGGCGCCGGAACTGGAGGAACTGCTGGCGCGCAACGCCATGGTCTCCCAGTTCGGGAATGTGAAGTTCGAATACACGGACCTTCAGCCGAGGGAAATCCGGCAACTGGCCTTGCTCCGCGCCCGCTTTGGCGAACCATTCGCTTTGGAGCAATTCCGTCACGGTTCGCTCTCGGAAGAACAGGAGGCTGCGTTAAAGGCTGCCACGCGCGAGTTTCTCGGCGAAAAGCGCTTTGCTGAATTCGAGCGGGCAGCGGATTACGATTTTCGCGCGCTTTACGAACTCGGGGAGGAGCAACACTTGCCCCGGAGCGCTGCGGAAAAGGTTTATGATCTGCACAAATTGGCGGCGGAAGAAATGGAACAGGTTCGCGCCGACAATTCGCTGTCCGAAACCGACCGGCGGCAGCGGTTGGCGCAAGTGCTGGCCGAGGCGCAACAGGCGACCTTGCGCGTCTTGGGGCCGGTGGCCTGCGGACAATATCTTGATCGTGGCGGTCAATGGCTCACGAACGTCACCGGCTTATGAGAACCGTGCTGAAATTTTCCCTCGCCGCCAATCTCGGGCTATTGGTGCTGGTCGGGGTGCTCGAGTTGACCGGCATCCGAATGGGCCGGGCCGATGGCGTTGCGCGCTGGACCTCCAGCCGGGTGATGCGTCGGGAGTCGGTTGCCGCTCCCGCTTCGCCGACCAACGCGATGCCCGCGGTTGGGCCGTTGGCGTCGGGCGAATCTTTCCACTGGTCGCAAATCGAGGCGGAGGATTACCACGTCTATATCGCCAACCTGCGCCGCATTGGCTGTCCCGAGGCCACCGTGCGTGATCTCGTGGTGGCGGATGTGAACGATCTGTTTTCCGCGCGCGTGAAAGCGCTTGTGGATGCCGTGACGGGCCGATTTTGGGAGCTGTTCGTGCGGGGCAAGGATTTCGAAGAGTTGGTGGACGCCAAGCAAAAGGAACTGCGGGAACTGCGCGAGCAACGGGACGAGGTTTTCACGGAACTTTTCGGCGAGGCGAGCCCGTTGTCGGCCGAGGTGACTCAGGATGCGGCGACTGAGCGCCGGCGGAGCTGGGAGCGGCTGGCGGATTACCTGCCAGCGGAAAAGCGCGCGCGTTGGGTGGACGCCAAAGCCGGACTCGAAGAACAATGGGAAGCGTTTCTCAACACGCCCGATCTGACGGACGCGCAACGCAGCGCGAAGCGCAAGGAACTCGAACAGGGTTTGCAAGCGACCTTGCGGGCGTTGCTCACGCCGGAGGAACTGGCCGAGTTGCAACTGCGGGAATCCGGCGCGGCGGGCCTGCGCCATCGCCTGGAGGGGCTGGAACTCAGCGAGAGCGAAACGCGGTTGGCGGCGCAGATTCAATTCGAGCGTGACGCCGCCCGCCCGGCGAAGCGCGAGGCGGACGTCACCGCAGCCGAGGCGTCCTTGCGGGAATCGCTGGGCGCGGAACGTTGGGCCGCCTTCCAGCGGGCACTCGATGCGCGCTTTGATCCGCTGTATCGCCTCGCGCAACGGCTGGATTTGCCGGCGTCTGCGGCGGTGGAGGCATTTAACCTCCGCTGCACGGCCGAGGCGGCGGCAAACCAGTTGCGCGCTGGCGGAATCCCGGATGCAGCCGCGCAGCGAGCGGCGCTCGAAGGCATCGCCGCCGAGACCAGGAAGTCGCTGGCGACCTTGTTGGGAGCGAAAGGACTTGCGGCCTACGAGCGGGGCGATGGAGAATGGCTGCGGGAAATGGCGGTTGCGGGACCGCCGGTACCCCCGCCCACACCATGAAGCGAAACTGCCTTCGACTTTTTGTCGCGGCTGGCTGGCTTGGCCTTGCCGGCTTGACCCTGCCCGCGCAAACAAACGAACACGGCCTGCAGTTGACTGGCTTGATCAACCTTCCAACCCAACCGAGGGCAGCGCTGATTTACCAGACGCGCCCACCCTGGCCAGTGGCCCAAATGCTCGTGGCGGGCGAAGGTCAGAGGGATCAAGGGGTGGAATTACGCGCCCTCAACGCGCGAACCGGGACGGTTGAAGTGCGCGTCGATTCGACCGGGATTGCGGCGACGCCAGGGAAGCTCGGAGATCACATGCTGCAAATGCCGCCGGGCGCAGCCTCCGCGACGGACGCAGAGCCGACGTTGTGGTTGCAGGACGTGGATGTTTCGACGGCGCTGGACTGCTTCGCGCAATTCACCCGGCGCACGGTGCTGAAACATCCGGCGCTGACACGCCATCCCGTCACGCTGCGATGCACGGCCACCAATCTTGCGGCGGTGCTCGCCGAATTGGAACAGGCGCTGGCGACCAACAACGTCGTCCTGCTGCCCGATGGACCGCGTTTCACGCAGGCGCTGCCGACTGCTTTCGTCCAACGGGCCCGAACCAATGCACCCGCGCCTGTCGCCGGTGTAGCTGCAACGCATTTCAAGGCGGGTGAGCTCTTCTTTAGCGGTGCCGACGTGATGACGGTGGCCAGTGCCTTCTACGCTCCGCTGCTAAACCGCACTTTGGAATCAGAGACGACTTACATGCCGACAATGAGAGCGCCCATTTTCTTCCGTAACCACAGCGACCTGACCCGCGCCGAGTTTTTGTACGCATTGGACACGCACTTCGCGTGGTACGGGGTGAAGTTGGTGGCGTACGGAGAAAAGGTTCTCAAGGTTGCCCCGGTCAGTTTCAAGTAGCCGTCCGCGGCCGGGGAATGTCGGGCTCAATACCGGCCAAAGTTTTTCGATTCACACTTTCCCGGTGGACTGATTAGCTTTGCGGCCGATGAACGCCACGGGCCGCCAACTCAAACCGGGAACGATACTGTTCATCCTCACCGGTCTGAATCTTTTCAACTACCTCGACCGCTTCGTGCTCTCGGCGGTGCTCACGCCGTTGCAAGCGGAGCTGCACATCAACGACGGGCAGGCTGGTCGCCTCGTGACCGCCTTCATGATCGGTTATTTCGTCACCTCGCCGTTCTTCGGCTGGCTGGGGGATCGGTTCTCCCGCAAATGGCTCATCGGCGCCGGCATCTTTGTGTGGAGTCTGGGCACGGTGCTCACCGGCTTCGCGCCCACCTTTGTTTCCATGGTTTGCTTCCGCGTGCTGGTCGGGTTGGGCGAAGCGAGCTACGCCACCATCAGTCCGAGTTTGATTTCGGACAGCTTCGGACCGGGGAAACGGAACAACGCGCTCACCATTTTCTATGTCGCCATTCCCGTGGGCGCGGCGCTGGGCACGATCATTGGCGGCTTCATCGCGGCGCATTGGGGCTGGCGGCATGCCTTCATCTGGGCTGGGGCGCCGGGGCTCTTGCTTGCGTTGGTCATGCTGCCTTTCGCAGAACCTCAACGCGGCCAGGCCGAAGGCCGGGCGAGTGAAGCGGCGCAGAAACCAACCGCCCGCGATATCGCGAAGCTGTTCACCATTCCGGATTACATGCTCGTGGTGCTGGGTTACACGGCTTACACGTTTGCGCTCGGCGCGTTCGGGCATTGGGGGCCGACCTTTCTGCATCGCGTGCATGAAGTGCCCGTGGACAAGGCGGGCGGTTTCTTCGGCGGTGTGCTCGTCGTGGCGGGCTTGGTCGGCACCATGATCGGTGGTTTCGCGGCGACGGCGTGGCACAAGCGCAATCCCGCCGGTTACGCTTGGACGCTCGGGCTGTCGGTGCTCGTGGCCGTGCCGTTGGCCTTTGCCGCTTTCGTGGTCGGTTCGAAGCTGGTGTCCATGATCTGTCTTGCCAGCGCCATGTTCTTTCTCTTTCTCTCCACCGGCCCGGTGAACACGCTCATCATCGAAACCGTCCCGATCAACCTGCGCGCCAGCGCCATGGCGGTCTCCATTTTCATGATCCACTTGTTCGGCGACATGTGGTCGCCGGAAATCGTGGGCCGCATCGCGGACGCGACCGGCAGTTTGCAGAAGGCCGTTTTGATTTTGCCCTGCGCGCTCATTGTGGGCGCAGTTTTATGGCTCGTGCTGGCGATGAAAACACGGCGTAATGCCTCCACGCCCGCGGCCGCGGCGGCGCACGGCTGAGAATTGACGGCGCACGGTACCGGCCAGCGGCCACTTTGGAATCAATCAGAACAACATGTCCAACGAAGTTCCCTCCCCGAGTTACACGCCCGGTTTTGCCGTGGCGTTTCTTGGCGGCATCATCCGGTTTATCACGCGGATATTTTATCGCATCCGCGTGATCGGCCACGAGCGCGTGCCGGCCACCGGCGGCGCGTTGTTCGTTTGCAATCACGTTTCGTGGGTGGACGCGCTGCTGCTTGGCGTCGCCTGCAAGCGTCACGTGCGGTTCATGATGTTCAAGGACACGTACGAACTCTGGTGCGTGAAACCGTGGTCGAAGATCATGGGCGTGATTCCAATCTCGTCCGAGCAGAAGCCGCGGGAGATGATCAAATCGCTGCAAGAAGCGAGCGAGGCGATCAAGGCCGGGCATATCGTTTGCATCTTCGCCGAGGGCCAGATCACGCGCATTGGTAACCTGCTGCCGTTCCGTCGCGGTTACGAACGCATCATGAAGGACCTCGAAGCGCCGATTGTGCCGGTGGCGCTCGATGGATTGTGGGGCAGCGTGTTCAGCTTCGAGAAGAAGCGCTTCCTCTGGAAACTGCCGCGAACGTTTCCCTATCCCGTGACGGTGAATTTCGGCGCGCCGATGCCCGGGGAATCCACGCCCGGCGAAGTGCGCCACGCCGTGCAGGAACTCATCGCCGAAGCCTGGCCGCATCGCCGTGATCGGATGAAAACGCTGTCGCGCGCCTTGATCAGTACGGCGCGGCGAGCGCCGCGTCGCCTTGCAATGGTAGATCCGCAAACGCCCGGCGTGACGTTCGGCGGCTTGCTCGTGCGCAGCGTTTTGCTCGCACGCCGGCTGCGCAAAATCTGGGCGGGCCAGGAAATGGTCGGCCTGCTGTTGCCGCCGAGCGTGGGGGGTGCGTTGGCGAATTACGCCGCGTTCCTCATGGGCAAAGTGCCCGTGAACCTGAACTACACCGTGTCTGAACAAACGCTCGCCTCGTGCGTGCAGCAATGCGGCATCAAGACCGTGCTCACGTCGCGGGCGTTTCTGGAGAAGGTCAAGCTCACCGTGCCCGGCGAGGTGGTTTACTTGGAAGACATTGCGGCAAATCCGGGAGCCGGTGAGAAAATTTCCGCGTGGCTGGCGGCGAAACTACTTCCCGCCGCTTCCCTCGAACGATCGCTCCGGGACGGCAACGAAACGAATCTCGATTCGCTCGCCACGGTGATTTTTTCCAGCGGCAGCACGGGCGAACCGAAGGGCGTGATGCTCTCGCATTACAACGTCGCGTCGAATCTCGAGCAGATGGACCAGGTGTTTGGCTTCACGAAAACCGATCGCGTGCTGGGCATCCTGCCGTTCTTTCATTCCTTCGGTTTCACCGGGGCGCTCGTCATGCCGATCATGTTTGGCGCGGGCGTGGCGTATCATGCGAACCCGCTCGACGCACGCACCATCGGCCCGCTGGTGCGCGATCATCACCTCACCTTCCTGCTCACGACGCCGACCTTCCTGCAACTTTACATGCGCGGTTGCACACCGGATCAGTTCGGCAGCCTGCGCGTCGTGATGACCGGCGCGGAGAAATTGCCCGATCGGCTCGCGATGGCGTTCGAGGAACAATTCGGCATCCGCCCGCTCGAAGGTTACGGCTGCACCGAGTGTTCGCCGGCGGTGACTGTGAACGCGCCGGATTTTCGCGCGGCGGGATTCCATCAAGTCGGCGGCAAACGCGGCAAGATCGGCCACCCGTTGCCCGGCATGAGTGTGCGCATCGTGGACGTGGCCAGCGGCGAACTGGTCGCTGATGGGCAAAGTGGCTTGCTGTTGGTGCGCGGACCTAACGTGATGAAAGGCTATCTCGGCAAACCGGAGAAGACGGCGGAAGTTTTGAAGGACGGGTGGTACACGACCGGTGATGTGGCGGCGCTCGATGAAGATGGCTTTCTGCAAATCACGGATCGCTTGAGCCGCTTCAGCAAAATCGGCGGCGAAATGGTGCCGCACATCAAGGTGGAGGAAAAGCTGCACGAGGTCGCGGGCGTGACCGAGCAAACCTTTGTGGTCACCAGCGCGCCGGATGAGAAAAAGGGCGAACGGCTGGTGGTTTTGCACAAACTGGCGGACGACAAACTCGCCGCCGTACTGGAAAAATTTGGCACGAGCGACCTGCCGAATTTGTGGAAGCCGAAAGCCGACGCGTTCTATCGCATCGAAAATTTTCCGCTCCTCGGCACCGGCAAATTGGATTTGCGCAAGGTAAAGGAAGTAGCTGGCAAGCTGGCTTCGACCACGGATGGACACGGTTGAATACGGATTTGCCGTTGTCACCGCAGGCAAAGCGGTGCTGAAGTCACCGCAGTCCAAACGCTCCGCGCAGTTCGAGAGTGTCCGATTGGCGCGTCAGCGTCTGGAGTGCGGCGTGTTTACCGCCGCTTTTGGAGAATGAACGGGGTCAATATGCTGGGTAAAATTTGTGAGTGCAGAAATCACACCTGATACAAATCAGCCGTTGCTCGCCAGAGATCAACCGCTGAACTGGCGGCGCGCAGGATTGCTGTCGCTGGTGGCGGTGGTGTGTTTCCACGTGGCCTACACGCCGGCAAAGTCCGGATTGCTCGCGTTCGCTATCATCGGCTATCTGATCTGCCTCGTGCAGCTTGCGCGGCTGCGCACCACGCGGCAATGCTTCTACACCGGGCTCGCCGTGGGCCTCGCGTGCTTCGCGCCGCAACTGGATTGCTTCTGGCGCATCTTCGGCGCGGCGGCCATCGCGCTCTGGCTGGTGTTGGCGTTTTGGATCGGAGTGTTTCTAGTGTTCGGGCATCACGCGCTGGCGCGGCTCGGATCGAAATGGGGCGCGCTGCTCGTTCCTTTTCTGTGGACCGGTCTCGAATACTTCCGCAGCGAACTTTACTACTTGAAGTTTTCATGGTTGAACGTGGGGTATGCTTTTGCGGAACCGGCATTGATGCCGCTTATTTCGATGGGGATGTATGGGGTTGGTTTCCTGATTGCAATCATAGCGGTGGCAATACCAGCCACGCTGCAAATCGTTTTTCGTGATCGCGGCCTGCTGAAATTACTTGGGGTCTTGGCCATTATTTTGATCTACGCTGCCATTCTATTGCCGGGAGGCGGTCGCATGATCATCCCATCGGATCTGGTGATGGCCGCTGTCCAAATGGAGTTTCCCACGCCCAATGACATTCGGCGCTCGTTGGATAAAGTGCTCGATGCTCCAACCAACATCCAGTGGCGCTTTGCCCGTGCGGTCACCAACGTGGACTTGATCGTACTCAGCGAATACACACTCGACGGTGAGCCGACCGCTGCGTTGAAAGATTGGTGCCGCCAGAATCAAAAATTCCTGATCGTAGGCGGCAAGGATCATTCGCCCGGCACGAACTACTTCAACACCGCCTTCGTCATCAGCACCAATGGCGAAATGGTCTTCAAACAGGTCAAGAGTGTGCCGATCCAGTTTTTCAAAGACGGCCTGCCCGCCACGGAACAGAAAGTTTGGGAATCGCCGTGGGGCAAGATCGGCATCTGCATTTGTTACGATCTCAGCTACACGCGCGTGACCGACGAATTGGTGCGACAAGGCGCGCAAATGCTCATCGTGCCGACGATGGACGTGGCGGATTGGGGACGGCATCAGCACGAGTTGCACGCGCGCGTGGCGCCGGTGCGCGCGGCGGAATACGGCATCCCGATCTTTCGAGTGGCGAGCTCGAGGATTTCGCAGGGTGTGGACCGCACGGGTCGTGTGCGAAGCAGCGCGCCATTCGAGGGCGAAGGAGAAATGTTGTTCCTCGGCGTGAACCTAAGCGCGCATCGCCGCGGCTCGTTGCCACTGGACCGCTGGCTCGCGCCGTTCTGTGTCGTGGTGACGGGCGGGTTTGTCGTTTGGTTGGCGGTGGAGACGCTGATGAAACGGAGGAAGAATGTGTGAAGCTCGCCCTCACCCCGGCCCTCTCCCCCAAGGAGAGGGAGAATCTTTCGCCATCCCTTGGAGTTTTCAACGACGGCCGTCGCACGGAGCGCTGACGAAGAAGCTGGAGCCCGCAATGGCTGTTCCCTCTCCTGAGGGAGAGGGCGGTCGTTCAACCAATTTTACTTTGCCATGAACCTGCTCGCCACCATCGGCAACGGCGCGCGCTGGTTTGTGCGCAAGGCGCTGCATGTTTATTACCCGCGCATCGAGATCGAGGGCCGCGAGCGCATTCCGGCGAGCGGCGCGATTTTGTTCGTGGCGAATCATCCGAACTCGCTCATGGACCCGGCGGTGATTGGTTTCACCGCGCAACGGCCGGTCCGTTTCTTCGCCAAAGCGCCGCTGTTCGACGTGCCGGTCTTCGGTGCGTTGATGAAAGCCCTCGGCATGGTGCCGGCGTATCGCGGCACGGACGACAAGGCCTCCGTCCGCAAGAACCTGGAAACCCTCGATGTCGGTGCGAAGTATCTCATCCAAGGCGAGGCGGTCGGCATTTTCCCCGAGGGCAAGACGCATGATCGCGAAGGCGTCGAGCAGGTCCGCACCGGCGCGGCACGCATTGCGGCTTCGGCGGTGGCGGGCGGCGCGGCGTTGCAGATCGTGCCGCTCGGTTTGAATTACGAACGCAAGGAACGCTTTCGCAGTTCCATCTGGGTGCGTGTGGGCGAGCCGATTGATGCCGGGAAAATTTTCCGTGACCACGGCGGCGAGGAGCGGAAAGCGATGCGACAACTCACGGAGGAAATTGACGCGCGCCTGAAGCAAGCCGTCGTGCATCTGGCGGAGGAGCGTTGGCAGCCGTTTCTGGACGAGCTGGAGGTGCTGTTGCCCACCGCCACACCGGTTGCGGACGATCCGATCGCCGCGTTGCGTCAGCGCAAGGTTCTCGCCGATGCGATCAACTACTTCTTTCAGGCGGATCGCCCGCGCGCGGAGACCGTCGCGGGCGCGCTGGAGCAACATCGCGCGCAAGTGGCAGCGGCGGGATTGGCGGTCACCTCACCGGTGTTACGGCTGGGTATGGCGCAGCTGACGGTCCGGTTGCTGGTTGATACCTTGCGACTGGTGGTTGGACTGATCCCGGCGATCGTCGGCGCACTGCATCATCTCGTGCCATTTGCGGTCACACGCGGCATCGTGCAGTTGGTGAAACATCCGGGCCGACCTACGATCGCGCAGAACCGTTTGATGATCGGCCTGCCTTTGTATGCGCTCTGGTATGCGGTTGTGTGGGTGTTCATCGCGCACCACCATGGCGCGGGCTGGGCGTGGTTGTGGACGGCGTTGATGCCGTTTGCCGGGGTGGCCGCGCTGCACTTCGCGTGGCGCGTGCATGTCGCGGGTCGCACGTGGTGGCAGGAGTTGACCATGATCTTTCGCCCGGCGGAATTGCAACGGCTGCGCCACAGCCACGTAAATGTGCGACGGCAGTTGGAAAAATTGAAAGCCGAATACCTGGCCCGCTAGTGGCGCCCTGACGGTTCGGTTCGCTCAACGTTTCGGCCGCATGGCGATCAGGATGTTCGCCACCCAAGGCGAACCCATGGCGCCGAACAGGAACACCAGCAGCAAGCCCACGCCGCCCAGCCCGATCAGTTTGCCATCGGACAAGCCGAGCGCGTTGAGCATTTGCAAGCCCACCGCGCCGACGCCGATGACGGCCATCGCAATCGTGTACCCGGCCATCGCCTTGCGCGGCCAGCCTTCCTGACACTTGAAGGTGGCCGAGAGCGGCAACAGCAGAAAACCGAACACGATGAGCGCCGCGATCCACGGCTTGTCGAAGTCAAAGCTGAAAAACAGGCAGCCGGACAGCGAAAGCAACGCCAGCAGCAGGCACGAACCAAACCAGTTGCTGGCCACGGTTTGCTCACGGGAGAGCACGAGCCGCCCGAACGAATTCATGCGGAGCAGCAGGTTGAACAGCGGGTCCGCGACCCACGTCATCAAAGCGAAGGCGATATACAGAATTCGCAGCGGCAGCAACCAGGGCGCGAGTTTGGGATTTGTCGCCGCGAGGCCACCGAGCAGCCGGTTGCCGAAGTAGCCGCCGAGGATGATGCCCCACTGCACGCGCGGGCTGAACCGCGACATCCAGAGAAAATATTTCAGCATCAGCGCGTAGATGAAATTGCGCGCCTTGAGCGCCTCGATGATGCCCAGCCGCGCCCACTCGTTCTCTGGATCCAGCCGCAGAGACTCGCGAAAATGTTCCAGCGCCTTTTTCGGCTCGCCTTGTTCCAGCAACGTCCAGCCTTGGTTGGCGTGGGTGACGGAATTGTCGGGATTCCGGGCGAGCGCGGCGTCAATGGTGGCGCCGGCTTCGGCTTTGCGGCCGAGCTTCATCATCGCGATGGCGCGCAGATTGGTGCAGCCGACATGCTCGGAATCGAATTGCAGGCCCTGCTCCGCGGCCGCCAGCGCTTCCTTCCACCGTTTTTCTTCGCAGTGAATGGCCGCGAGCAGCGAAAAATAATCCGCATCCGTCGCGTCCAGCCGGATGGCTTCCTGAATGGCTGCGAGCGCTTCGTCGTGCCGGTTGCGATCGTGGAGCACATGGGCGTGGGCGTAATGGGCGAACGGAAAATCCGGCGCGAGATGAATCGCCTGCCGCGCCTCGGTGGTGGCCTCGTCAAATTTCTCGCGCGCGGTGAGGCACAACGCGAGCAGCGCATGCGTGTAGGCGTCATCCGGTTCGCTTGCCAGCGCCTGGCGCAGTTCCGCCTCGGCCATTTCGTGGCGGGACTGTTGAAAGAGCAGCAGTGCGCGTTCGAGGTTGGGGTTCATCTTATTCAATAGTCAACGGGGTCGGCATCGGGGCGACGCTGTTCCAGCCACGCGGCCACATTATCGGCAAAGTTCGAGAGCAGCAGTGAAGCCAGCGGAATGTAAAAGAGCGCCGGCATGATCATCCACGCCGTTGGGAGTTTGAATTTCACGCGCAGATAAATGGCCACGACGAACAGTCCAAAACTAATCGGGATGAGCAGGGCGGCGAGAATCGTATAACCCACCATGCGTCTGCGGACCCAACCGGGCGTGGCTTCGAAGATCGCCGCGATGGGCAGGGTGAGCATCAAGGTGGTGAGTGCCAGCGTGCGCATTTGCAAATCACCGCGCAGCGCCCACAACAACGCCAGCGCCAGGCCCGCGAGGAGAGTGAGGGCGTGCCAGTTCGAGGCTTTGATCTGGTCCGGGGAGAGCGCACGGCGACCGTCGCGATCCAATCGCAGAATCAAATCAAAGAGCGGTTGGGCCACCAGCAGCGCCAAAGCGAAGGTCCAAACCGCGGCTTTAACAAAGACCAGGGGAATCAGCAAATCCGGGTGCTTGCCGGCCAGCGTGTCCAATCGGCCGAGTCCAAGAAAAACTGCGATCCAGATGATCCACATGGTCCACGCTTTGAAGCGGGCGAAAAACAACAGTCCGCGCAGCGTCAGGCTGAAAACAAAGTGGCGTGACTTGAGGGCATTGGCCAGACCGGCACGGGCATAATCGAGGCGCGGGTCCAACCGCAACGCTTCGAGGAAGTGCTCTTTCGCCTTGGTGGCGTCTCCTTGCTCCAGCAGCGTCCAGCCGCGTGCGGCGTGTGAATGCGGATCGTCAGGATTCGCTGCCAGCAAGGCCTCCTGGTCGCGGCGGGCTTCGTCGCCGCGGCCGAGTTTGGTGAGCGCCAACGAGCGGTAATGCAGACAGAAATCATTCTCCGCATCGAGCGCCAGGCCGGCATCGGCAGCCGCGACGCTCGCCTGCCAATTGCTCCGCTCGTATTCGATGCGCGCGAGCCAGCCTTGGTTCAGCGGGTCCTCGGGATCAATTCGGAGCGCTTCGGAAATGGAGGCAAACGCTTCCTCCAGCCCGCCCCGCTCGACGTAAACCCGCGCCAGCACGGCATGCCCGTAATCGGAAGCAGGCGCGATTTCAATGGCGCGTTTGGCCGCTTCGATGGCCTGCTGATGGCGGTCAGTTTCGCTGAGGCAGATGGCCAGCAGTCCTTGTGCGTATGGATCATTCTCGTCCTCCGCGATCGCCAGCTGAAGTTCCGCTATCGCTTCCACGTAGCGTTCCCGGTCGCACAGCAACGACGCGCGCACGTAATGCGGACCCATCATGACAGTTTCAAGTACTGCAAAATATCGTCGTAGATGCCGCCTTGATTCGAGTAGAGCGCGTAGTTGCTCGCCGTCGCGAACCATTCCTTGGTCGTCGGCTTGAGCGTGCCGGCGGCGGCGGTGAGATCTTTTGACGTCAGCGGTTTGGGCACACCGCTCTTCATCGCTTCCTGAAGTTTGCGTTCCACGGCTACGTCCACCACGGCTTTCAAATCCGCGCCGCTGAAGGCATCCGCTTTTTTGGCGACGGCGTCGAAATCAACTTCGTCCATCGGCTTGCCTTTGCATTGGAGGCGGAGAATCGCGGCGCGCGCGGCGGCATCCGGCGGCGGTACGAACAGCACGCGATCGAAGCGGCCCGGCCGGCGGAACGCGGAATCGAGATGCCACGGTGCGTTGGTGGCCGCGAGAATGAGCACGCCGTCGTTGCTGGATTTCACGCCGTCCATCTCGGCGAGGAATTGGTTGATGAGTTGCCGCCCGGCGTGATGGCGCATGTCGCTGCGGCTTGCGCCAAGGGCATCCACTTCATCGAAAAAGAGCACGCACGGTTTGTGTTCGCGCGCCTGCTCGAAAAGGCTGTGGAGATTGCGCTCGCTATTGCCGATCCACATGTCGAGCACGTCGTTGATGCCGACGGAAATGAACGCCGCCTTGATCTCGCCGGCGGTGGCGCGGGCGAGATGCGTCTTGCCGCAGCCGGGCGGGCCATACATCAAGATGCCGCCACCAATGGCCTTGCCATAGGCTTTATAAAGGTCGGCGTGCGTGAGCGGGTGGATGATCTTGAGCCGGATTTCTTCCTTCACCTTCTCCATGCCGCCGACGTCGGCGAAGTTGATTTTCGGACGCTCGATTTCCTGGCGCGGCGCGGCGTCTTCCTCCTCGCCCCACGCGGCGCGGACTTTGCCTTCGACAACTTCACTTTCGGTTTCCGTCGCCCCGATGCCGAGGCGCGAGGCGAACTCGAGGTCAGCAACGGACTGGTCAAGTTCGACGGCGCGACGATATTCGCGCACGGCTTGTTCGATTTCTCCCACGCCAGCGAGGAGCTTCGCGTGCAATAGAAACGCCCGTGCTGGCGCGTTCGATTGCTTCACGAGATCCTCGACGATGACGAGCGCGTGGCTTTGTTTGCCCTGCTGGAAGAACGCGCGCGCGAGCCCGAGCTTCATCGGCAAGCTGTTGGGTGCGTGAACGAGACCTTCGCGGTATTCCTTCTCGGCTTCACTGGCATGGCCGCGCGACAGGAGCGTGTCGGCGAAGTGGAGGCGCAGGGCGGTGTTGTTGGGCGAAGCGCGCAAGGCTTCGCGCAAAGCTTGCAGCGCGTCGTCGCCGGGCAGGTTGGAGTCGGGGGCATTGCTCATTCCGCGGAAATGAAAGCGGGACCGACCACCGAGAGCAAGGTTCGGTTGCGGTTGCTCAAGTTACAAATCGACGAAGCGCGGATGCAGGCCCGCGGAGTCCAATTCGAGCAAAGCCACACTGCGGGGTTGCCGGAAGCGCGGCTGGCCGGCGTAGCCGGGATTCAGAAAGTGGACGCCGTTGATGACTTCGTTGAACGGTTTGTGGGTGTGGCCGAAAATCACCGCGGTGGGACGCACACGCGCAATCTGGGTGGCCAGGTCGGGATGCAGGTCGCGGGGCGCAACAATGTGATGCACCAGGAATTTTGCGCCGGCCAGCTCGGCAATTTCCGTCAGCCGGAACGAAGGGGAATCGTCGTTGTTGCCGAGCACCGCTGTCACTGGTGCGATGGCGCTGAGCTCGTGGATGATGAGGTCTGGTCCGATGTCGCCGGCGTGCAGAATATGATCGACGCCGGCAAAGATGTTTGCGATGCGCGGATCGAGGAATCCGTGCGTGTCGGAGATGAGGCCGATCTTCACGCCTTGGCCTCTTCCGGCTCGGCTTCTTTTTCTTCTTCCGGCTCGCGCTGACCGGCTTCCTTTTCGAGCGGAGATTCAGCGGGCACGGTGATTTTCATGGCGGCGACGAAGAGGGCGGTGAAGAGACCGCCACTGAGAAGGGTGTTGCGGAAGAATTCCCACGCTTGCGGCCAGCCGCCGGTGCCTTTGGTCAGCGCGGTGAGCAGGCCCACGAGGGTCTTGGTGTACTCCGGATTGTTGAAGGGGTTGAAGAGCCACGAGGCGATGTTCGTGATGACGTAAAACAACAGCGCTCCCAGCACGCCGCCGCCAAGCAAGGCAGTGAAAGACGAACCCGGTTTGAAGCGGCGGCCCAGGCAGACGATCGTCAGATAGGAAGCGTAATTAAACGATTGATAGATCAGCGTCTTGGAATTCCACACGTCCCAACCGAGCGAGGCGTAGTAGCAATTCAGGCCGATGTCCGTGGCCAGCATGGTCGCCAGCGGCAGCCACCACGCCATCGCACCGGTGAAATAAACGCCGCCACAAAACACGAGGGCGTAGGCCGCGCTGAAATTCTGTGGGAGCATGCCGGGAATGCGCGACAGCGCGAAGACAAGCATCAGCGCGAAGGGCAACAGTTTTTTCCACGACTCTCTCACTGGGCGCAGGATACGCCGGTGAAGCCGAATGACAAGTCCACGGGGCGGCGCTTCACTTGGGGTCGCCGCCGGCTTTGTTTTCCTGGCAAAATTCCTTCAGCGCGGTGTGCAGCAGGCCCGCGGTGTCCGGGCCGCAGGAGTTTACCTCGCCGTAAACGCCTTTCGAGCCGTACAAGTGAGGCGGCTTCTCGTCCCATTCGCTTTTCGGAATGATGTAACCGAGTTCATCGTTCGCGAGGCCGAAGACGAATTTGATTTTGCCCGGCATGAGTTCACGCAACGGCGGCACTTCGAGTGGTTCGATGTAGAAATCGCCGCCCGGCGCGCGCTCGATGCCGCCGTTGACGATCTCGGGATAAATCTCGCCGGGCACGCAGGCGATGCTGGCATCGCCGAATGTCAGGAGCGCCACTTCGGTGCGCATGGTGCGCCAGTGGACGTGACCGCGGTCGATCAGCCCGAGAAATCCGGCGGCGAGAAAAAGTTTGTTGGCGATAGGCATCTCGATGGTGCGGGCGCACAAGCTGATGGGGGCGAACTCGCTCGCGGGCGAGTTTTTGTCCGCCAGCTTGGGCAGCACCCGCATGGCAAGTTGGCGGCCCACGGCGCGGGTTTTCTCGTGCGATGGCTCTTTCAGGTCTTGATTGGAAACGGGGTCACGCACCGTCACGCTCGGGTGCGTGGTCATCAGGCCGCCAACCGCGCCGTTGATGTAAAGATGGATTCCGCCCACGCCGGGCATGAAGGTTTTTCCATCCTGCGTGATGCCGTTTTCCAACGCATCGCGCAGGTAGCCACAGAAGTCAGCGGTAATTTCCGTGTTTTGGCCCCACGGAGTTTCCGGATGATTGCCCCACCCGACCAGACTGCCAATCGTTGCGCCGTTGGTCGGATTGGTGAAATGCATCACGCGGATATCCGGATCAAAGACGATGGGTTTGCGCGTGTCCGCCACGAGTCCATCCGGTGGGGTGGGAATTTCATGAAATGCCACGCGGGCCGGTTGCAACGCTGCGACCGCTTCGCCCAGCGATTTGGTGGCGGCGGCGATAACTTGTTTCCGATAAGCCGGATCTACACCTGTGTGCAAAGGGTCCTTACCCCAAAGGCCCATCAGGTCTGGGGTGGTGTGGTTGTGCATCGAACAAACGATGGTGTAATCCAGCTTCCACTCCGCCGCACAGGCGCGGCGCACCGCCACCGCGTCATCGTGGAAAAAACCGATGGCGTCCAATCCAACCACGCCAACGCGGGTGTAGCCGTCATCCAGCACGCAAGCGATGGCCCAGAGATCATCGTGAATGGCCGTGGCCGCGCGGTGGTTACTGAACCCGGCCAGCCAGACCGGCTTCTCGGGATTGGAGAGATCAGGGTTGATCTTCACCCGGGCGAAACCGACGCGCAGCGGGCGGGGGGCGGAAGTGGCTTTCGCCGGACTGATATTAATATCGACGTGATAACCAGGCAGCCGATCTCGGAATGCGTAACATCCGCGGCCAAACCCGGCGAGAAGCAGCAAGGCCAGGAATCCGATGCTCCAGCGTAACAGGCGCAGAAAGATTTTTTTCATTAATAAATGACGGGTGAGAAACTTGCGCGACGCTGATGGTGGTCGGCGTTTGGTAATTGTCAACGGCCGTCGTGGACCGCGGTTGCCACCCACGGTTTTCTCGAACGCTTTTCGGACCAACGTCTCGAACACGTGGCTGAAGTAAAAATCACTTCTTTTGAAATCATCTGTTGACCGATTCACGTAAATATGTTCAAAAAGAGTTGCTGTCCGGGTTTACGTACCAAATCGGATTATCGTTGTTACCCATGAAACTCTCGATCAAACCGCTTTCTGTGGTGCTCCTGTCCATAGGCTGTGTCGCACAAACTGCCTTTGGCGCCGTTTACATTCCCACGGTTTATGTCGGCGATCCCGGCAATGCCAACGACTCCACGGGTTATGGAAGCGTCAGCACCGGTTATAAAATCGCCACCTACGAGACCAGTATTTCCGTCTATACTGCGTTTCTCAATGCCGTGGCGGCCACGGACACCTACAGTTTGTATAACGCCAGCATGGCTTCAGACGCCAACATTGCTGGCATTGGTCGTAGCGGGTCCTCGGGCAGCTATACCTATTCGGTGATTGGCGACGGTAGCCGGCCGGTCGCCTATGTGAACTGGTTTGACGCCGCGCGCTTTGTGAACTGGATGGAAAACGGTCAGCCGACCGGTTCGCAGGTTGCGGGCGTTACCGAAACGGGGGCCTACACTTTGAATGGTGCGACCAGCGGCGTAAGCATCTCCCGCAATCCCGGTTTTAACTACGGGTTGCCCAGTGAGAGTGAGTGGTATAAGGCCGCTTATCATCAGCCTGCGGGTCAAGGCGGTGATGCCGACAATTACTGGTTGTATCCCACCAGTGCCAACGCGGTGCCAAACAGCCGCAACGGGAGTTTGAGCGACCCAAACAGTGCCAATTTCATCCGGGACGACAGCATAGCGAATGGGTTCAATGGGGGGTACGCGGTAAATAATTCGGGCAGCGCTCCCACCGGTAACGCCTTGACGAGCGCTGGCGCCTTTTTATTGGCTGATGGTTTCTACGGCACTTTTGATCAGGCTGGAAACCTTGCTGAATGGACCGATGGCATCAGCGGTGGAAACCGCATCTATCGTGGTGGATCTTGGGGGGTGCTTGAGTCTCAGCTTCGCGCTACGGCGCGGGTTGGTACTTTTCCCACCTCCGAAAGTCCGTTTATTGGTTTCCGCATTATGCAGGTTCCTGAGCCGGCTGCGCTGAGTTTTGCTTCGCTTGGTATCGCCTGTTTGCTTTTCCGTCGGAAGCGCTCGATATAGCGCTGGAAAATTTTGGGTTTTGCGCCGCGCGACTGCGCGGCGCTTTCATTTTCGGCGTCCAGCTTTTGCGGCTACCTGCCTCCCATCCTTTGGGCATTTGAGGCAGGTTTCAGTTGGTGTTGTCCTTGCTTGCTTGATCTAGGCCAGAGTTGTTCGAAACGCGATAATCAGTGGCCCTTGCCAGGGCTGACTCTTCTTGATTAGTTCTCCCGCTTGCCACCAACGAGCGCCTCAGGTTGATTAAAAAACATTAAGTCAAAAAGAAATTGACTTGGCGGACGGCCTGACGCATAGCTTAAAACACTTACCGATCCCCAACCAAACGCAAATCAGATAAGTAAGTAGTTCACACCATGAAAACCTCCAAACCAGGAACAACATATTCGTTCGCCGGGTTGCTTCTCGCAATTCTGGTGCTGGCAACCGCCAGTGCTTCGGCCAAACTGCTGGACAACTTTAACGACAACACCAAGACCGCTTGGGCTGACACGGCCGCAGGTGGAAGTGTAACCGAAGCGGGCTCCGTGTTCACGATCGTGTCTTCGCCAGCAGCCGGTAATCTGGCCTCCAGCAAAAAGACTTCCGACTCGTTTACCAATGCCAGCGGTCACACCATTGAAATTCGTGCGTATGTCAATAGCGTGTCTCCGGATGGAAACGGGCATGCCGTTATCGGTTGGGTGCCATCCGGCGCACTCAACTCCAGCGGTTACAGCGTGAGCGTCAGCACGACCAATGTTACGATCTATAAGGCCGGATCGAGCCTGTACGCCAGCAACTTGGTCACGTCAATCCAGTCAACCAATCTCCTCGTGGTCATGCGCATGAGCGGTGCGGGCAGTGCTGTTAGTGTGCGCGCCAGCATCTACAAGAAGGGGAATGGCAATAACCTCCTTATCTTCGAACAAACCGTGAATGATGCGACGGGTATCTTGGGCGCTGGCAATGCCGCCTTGGGGGCGTTGAATTCTCCTTCAGGACCGGCTGTGACCGCTGTCTTCGACGACTTGAGCGGATTTGATATCATCAACAATGACTTTACCGCCAATTTCAGCGCAGCTCGTACACCCCAAGTTAATCTGGGCAGCGGAAATCGTCTAACGGCAGACAATTGGGTTGATTTTCATTCCAGTGAGAGTTTGGTTCCGGTCACTCCGGTGGAAAATACCAGCACACCGGGTGAACTTTCGGTTACCACATTCAACACCGCTGCGACCTACCTGATCGGCAGTTTTTACAATGGTAAAACTTTCAAGATTGCCGACGGCTCCCGGCTTGAGTTTCAGATTGATCTCACTGGTCCCGGCTCCGACAATCCGGTCATCCTTCCACTCCTGTCGTATCTGCCTGCGGCAAGTGGTCTGTCCACCTTGTCCACCTATTTCCTCGGCGACGCATTGGCCGCTGTGGTTGCCGGCAAGTCGGCAAGCACTTTCTGGTATTACAACGTAGGAGGCAGCACAGTGAAATCCGGTAATGTCCGCCTCATCCAACACATGTCCGGCGAAGGTACCGCGGTGCGAATTGAACAACGCATTGAAGACCTTGATGTGGCGGACGTGAATGACCCGGCTCGCGTGATTTTTCAGACCACTACCGTGGATACCACGGCTACCTACATCAATTTTAACGGCTCTTTCTGCGTGCTCGTGTATCACGACAATACCGCCGGCGCAGGCAACACCGTCCG